>SXXH01000117.1 GCA_005789645.1 Planctomycetia bacterium | reverse complement strand
CGCGCGATCGCGCGCTGCGTTCCCCGCCCGAACCGCGCGCGGTCGACCGCGGCCCCCAGCCGCGCGTGGTCGCGCCACCGATCGGAGTGCATGTGCTGCAACCCATGCCGCGCGTCGAGCGGCGCGAAGAGCCGGCGCCCTCGTCCGACAACACGGCCGGCGGCCCCTTCGCCTGACGCGGCCGGCGCCTCCGGGCGTCGCTCCGGCACGGCGCTTGGTCAAAAATATTTGACGCATGCGACCGCTCGCGCCCGACGACGCGGTGGCTCGCCAGGGCTTGGCGGCGTCAGCGCGTGGCGACCCTCTCGAGCAGATCGACGAAGGTGCGCGCGTCCTTGAAGCCGATGGCCGTCTTGCGCGTCGAACCGTCGGGCCCGAGGAAGACGATCGTCGGGTAGGCGTTCACCGCGTGGCGGGCGGCCAAGGGCGCCCCGGCCTTGCTCTCGGCGTCGATCGAGACGCACAGGATCCCCGCCGTGGCCTTGACCACCACCGGATCGGTGAAGGTCTCCTTCATCATCTTCTTGCACGGCCCGCACCAGCTGGTCCAGAAGTCGATCATCACCAACTTGCCCGAGCGCTTCGCCTCGGCGAGCACTGCGTCGTACTCCTCGGCCTTGCGCCATGCCATGCCGCCGGGCTGCGCCGCGTGCGCGTCGGAGCTCGCCTCGGCTGGTTTGGGCGCGAGCGGGACGATCGAGGACTTGGGATCGCGCGAGCCGACCGGATCGCCCGCGCCCTGCGTCGAGGGCGTCGCTTGACCGGCCTGCTTGGCGCAAGCGGGCAACAAGCACACGGTCGCCAGGGCCAAGGCGCGCGCCGCGTGGATCGAGCGAGTGCGGATCTGCATGCGGCCATTCTGGCAAGGATGGCCCTTGAAGGGGAGGTCCGCGCGCTAGGCTAGGGGCTGGCGGCCTGCGCTCCCGTGCCCGTACCGGAGGCCGGGCGCACGCGCCGCCCGCCACCGCACCCGATGATCGCCAACACGTTGCGACCCTCCACCTTGATCCCCGCGGCCCAGGATCGGCCGGCCGACGACCCGATCTTCCAGCTCAACGGCGAGGCCACGCGGCGCGCCCAGGCGGGCGAGAGCATCGTCAACGCGACGCTCGGGGCCTTGATGGAGGACGATGGCACGCTCGCCATCCTGCCCACGGTGATCGAGGCGCTGCGCGCGGTGCCGGCCAAGCGCGCCGCGGCCTACGCGCCGATCAGCGGCGACGCGCCCTATCTGTCGGCCGTGATCGAGGATGTCTTCGGCGGCACCTCCGTGGCGCCCTTGAGCGTGGCGGCGGCGACGCCCGGCGGCACGGGCGCGCTGCATCACGCCATCGCGTTGTTCCTCGAGCCGGGCCAGTCGCTCCTGACGACCGACTTCCACTGGTCGCCATACGACACGCTGGCTGCGCAGGCGCGCCGCGGCGTGCGCAACTTCCGCATGTTCGACGCGGCGGGGCGCTTCGACTTGGCGGCATACGAGCGCGGCCTCGACGAGTGCCTCGCCGAGCAAGGGCGCGCCTTGGTGTTCCTCAACACGCCCTGCCACAACCCGACGGGCTACTCGCTCGACGAAGACGAGTGGAGCGCGGTGGCGCGCCTTACGCGCGCGGCCGGCGAAAAGGCGCCGGTGGCGTTCCTGCTGGACATGGCCTACGCGCGCTTCGGCAGCGACGCTTCGCAGCGCTTCTCGCGCCACGCCGAGGAGATCCTCGAGACCTGCACCTTCCTCGTGGCCTGGACCGCCAGCAAGTCGCTGGCGCAGTATGGCTCGCGCATCGGAGCCTTGGTGGCTTGCAGCCGCGACGACGAGGAACGCGTGCGCATCAAGAACGCGCTGGCGCACGCCTGTCGCGGCACGTGGTCCAACTGCAACCACGCCGGGCTCCTCGCGGCCATCGAGGTCTTGTCCAAGCCCGACCTGCGCGCCAAGGTCGACGAGGAGCGCGCACGCCTCGTGCGCCTGCTCGACGAGCGCGTGGCGGTGTTCAACCGCGCGGCACGCGCCTGCGGCCTGTCGCACCCGCGCTACGAAGGCGGCTTCTTCGTGTCCGTCTTCGTGCGCGACGCCGAACGCGTCGCGGCGGCCATGCGCGCCGATGGGGTCTACGTCGTGCCCATGGATGGCGCGGTGCGCGTCGCCTTGTGCTCGACGAGCGCGCGCGACGTCGAACGGCTCGTCTCGAGCCTCGCCAAGGCGGGGGGGCGCGCGTGAACCGCAACTGGGAGCTGTCCCACGGCTACGGGCCGCGGGTGCACGTGCTCGACAACTGCTTCCACGCCACGGCGCTGGCGAAGATCGGCTCCCCGGACACCCCGCACCGCGACTTGCTGGCGCTCTTGCGCAGCGTGTACCACTCGTTGCTCGTGGTGTCGTGCGGCCGCGAGCTGCCGCGCGTCCAGGCGGCGGTGCCGACGCGCATGGCGGCCACGCATCCCGCGGCGGGCGTGTGGCGCGGCGAGGTCTTCGACACCGCGGCGCAGGTCGTGGTGGTCGACATCGTGCGCGCCGGCATCGTGCCTTCGCAGGTGTGCTTCGAACTGCTCGGCACGATCCTCCCGGAGCGCAACGTGCGCCTCGACCACCTCAGCATGTCGCGCGTGGCGGACGACCACGGCCAAGTGGTGGGCGTCGACCTGTCGGGCAGCAAGATCGGCGGCAGCGTCGAGGGCGCGACCGTGCTCCTGCCCGATCCCATGGGCGCGACCGGCGGCACCACCGTGCGCGCGTTGCGCCACTACTTCGAGCACCACGGCCGGCCGGCGCGCGTCGTGGCGTTGCCCATGATCGCCACGCCCGAGTACCTGCGCGTGGTGCTCGACGCCTTCCCGGAGCTCGTCGTGTACACGGCGCGCGTCGACCGCGGGTTGAGCGACGCCGAGACCTTGGCGCGCGTCCCGGGCGAGGCTTGGTCGAAGGAGCGTGGGCTCGACGCCAAGAGCTACATCGTGCCCGGCGCCGGGGGCATGGGCGAGATCATCAACAACAGCTGGTGCTGAGGGCCGGACGCTCGGGGCCGCTCACGCCGCGGCCTTGTGGCAGGCCTCGATCCAGCGTTCGAGCCGCCCCGAGCGGCCCGTCGCGGCGAGGTGCGCGTGGTCGAGCTCGCGCAATCCGTCGCCGCCCTCCTTGAGCGGATCCTCGAGGACGCACGAGGCGACGTGCACGGCCGTCAGCGGCGAGAACTCGCGCTCGATCCACTGCGAGGGCCGATGGTGGAAGGCCACCGCCTCGATCACGCCGGGCGGAAGCCCGAAGCGCTGCATGAGGTGCGCGCCGGCATGCCCGTGGTCCACGCCGAACAGGCGCGCCTCGATGTCCTCGCGGGAAAGTCCATCCCGCAGCGCCAAGGTGCGCGCGAACTCGAAGCGGTCCGCGCGGCAGCTCGCCAGCACCAGCTCCCCGCAATCGTGCATCAAGCCGGCCAGGAAGCCCTCGTCGACCAGGCGCTTGTCGCAGCGCTCGACCTCGAGGATGGCGCGCGCCGCGCAAGCCACGCGCCACGAGCGCGCCCAGACCGATTCGGCGGTGAAGTGCTTGAGCCGGGCGTCGTCGAAGGCGCGCATCGTCTCGACCGACAGCACGAGCGACTGGAGCGATTCGAGGCCCAGGATGGCGGCCGCCTCGCCCGGATCGACGATGCGGCGCCGCAGGCCGGACTTGGCGCTGTTGACGATCGCGAGCACGCGCGCGGTCAGTCCCATGTCGCGCTGGATGATGGCGCCCAGATCCGCGACGGTGGTGTTGGGATCCTTCGCGCGCGCGACGAACTCCTGCCACAGCGCGGGCGCCGAAGGCAGGTGCTCGACGTGGCGCAGCAGGTGCTGCAGCCGCGGAGTGGAGAGGCGTCGTTGCAGTTCGATCGCGCGCGACAGCTCCTCGCGCAGGCGCGCGTCGTCGGCGCCGCGCGCCAGCGTGTCGTGGGCGTCCACGCCCAAGGCCGCGCGTTCGCCCGTCTCGAGCGGATCCAGCACGAACAAGCGCAGTACTTCGGGCCGCGCCAAGCGCGCGCGCTGCAGCAAGTCGTCGTCGTCGGAGAGCGCTCCACCATCGGCGAGCAGCAGGTCGATCTCGTCGCGCGCGATGCGTTGCAGGGCCTCCTCTCCATCCTTCGCGCGCAGGATCTCCACATCGGAGGGCAGCAAGGCCAGCAAGCTGGAGGGGCTGTTGGCGGAGCGGGAGGGCTCGACGACTAGGATGCGCGTATTCATGGCCGGGATTCCCAGCTTTCGGCCGCCGTGCGCCCCTCGGCGCAGGAAATCCTTTCATCCCCGGCGGGGCACGTGCCGCGCTGGCCCGCGCGCTCCGCGGTGGGTCAGGGCGTCCAAAGCACGAGCAGGCCATTCGACAAGTTGAAGGTCGATGGCGTGCAGTACGCCGCGCTGTTGCGGTACCAGACCTGGTAGCTGCGCACGCCGGGCGTGGCGACGGCGCCGCGCACCGAGATGGCTTGCTCGCCCGCGCTCGGATAGGTCGAGGCGCCGCTCGAGTTGACGCGCGTCGCGAGGCGGATCGTCGCGCCGGTGGCGCAGCGCAGGCCATCCCCGAAGGGCGCCCCCGAGCCGGCGCCCACGCCTTGGAAGTACAACGACGACGAGTTGGGCATGCCGGTGCCCCGCAGCGCCAAGGTGTCGAGCGCCAGCGAGGACGAGCCCAGGTCGACGAGCCGCCCGCCCGAGCCGAGCGAGTTGGCGCAACCGGCTTGCAAGCCCGGCGTCGAGCCGTTGCCGCACGGACAGCTCGCCGCGACTTCGCCGGTGCAGAAGGCGCGCGCCGTGCGCGCGAGCTTCGCCGACCACTGGTCGTTCGAGTTCGAGACGCCTTGCGTGTCGACCCATCCGCCCACGACCAGCGTGCCCGAGGGACCGGCCGCGAGGCCGAACACTTGTTCGGAGCCGCTCGTGGCGATCTTCCTCGTCCAGCGCGTCGCGCCGCCGGCGTCGAAGCCGAAGAGCAGGGCGTCGTTGCCAGCACCTGCGGTCGAAGGTCCGCTCCCGGCGACCACGAGGTCGCCGGTCGTGAGCACGCACACGCGACGCAGCGAATCGTCGCCACCTCCGCCGCCATCGACCACCACGCGCCACGCGGGGCCGCTCGTGGCGAGCAGCTCGAGCGCGAAGTCGCGTCCAGTCGCGCCGAAGTAGCCGTCGGCGCCCACGAAGAAGCGACCCCAAGGATCGACCGCCACCGCGCGCGCGTAGTCGGCTTGCGCGCTGGAAAAGTCGCTGCGCACCAGCAGGTTGCCGTTCGCGTCGTGGATCAGCGCGGCGCCGTCCTGCGCGCTGGTGGAGGTGAAGATGGTGCCCACGCTGCACACCGCGCCTTGCGCGTTCGTGGCGAGCGAGTAGAACACGCTCGTCGCGCCGGGCGCGCCGGCGACGACGCGCATCCACGACACGACGCCCGCGTCGATGCGCGCCACGAAGGCCGAGGAGTCCTGGCTGGTGCCGCCCGGGACGGTGCCGACGAGGCCGCAGGCGTACACCTCGCCCGCGGGGCCGAAGGCCAGCTCGTAGGCCGTGTCGTACGCGCCCGGGAAGACCTCGGGGATGCGCGCCATCCACGCGGTGTCGCCGTTCGCGTCGAAGCGCCACACGACGGCGTCGCCGCCGCTGGCGCCGTCGTGGCCGCAACCGTGCACTGCTCCGTCGGGTGCCACGGCGAGCGAGCGGATGTTGTTCGGACCCGTGGCGTCGCCGAAGCCCCGGCTGGAGATCAGGTTCCCGGCGGGATCGTGGCGCAGGAGCAGCGAGGTGATCTGGTACGCGCCGGCGGTGTAGCCGCCCGCGTAGCCGCCGGACCAGATCGAGCCATCGTCCGCCACGACCACGCGCTCCAACCGCTCGTCGCCCGACAAGGGACCGTTGAAGCGCCGCGACCACTGCACGACGCCATCGGCGCCGAGCTTGGTCAGCAGCGCGTCGCTCGTGGGCGGCGGGGGCGGCGAGCCGCTCGTTTGGTTGAAGCCGCGACCGGCCATCAACACCGAGCCGTCGGCGGCGATGGCGAGCGAGTGCGCGTAGTCGGAGAGCGACAGTCCGCCGTCCTGGCGCACGCTCCATTCGACGAGGGACTGGGCATGCAGCGGCGCGGCGGCGACGAGGATGGTGAGGAGCAGGCGCATGGTGGACGGAGCTCGGTGGGCGGGGGCCGAGGCGGGGAGGACGTTCCAAGTCTCCCCTGCCTCTCGCGAACCCACAAGGTGCCCGCGCGGTGCGCGCTTCAGCGGCGCTTGGGCCCCGCCTTGCCGGAGCCGGACTTGGCGTCCGCGTCCGTTCGCGGCGCGAGCGGCGCGTAGCGGATGCCCGTGAAGTCGACGGTGCCCGAGTCGAACGCCAAGCCGAAGTGGCTGTTGCGGACGGGCGCTGCCAGCAGCTCGACGCCGTCGACCAGCACCGCGGCGAGTGGCGCGCCCTGCTCGTCGGCGCGGCGCTCGATGCGCAAGCGTCGCGCGCCGAAAGTCGTGGATCCGTCCTTCTGCGGCAGCTTGCGCGGCTCGAGGAGGTTGGTCCAGCGGCCCTCCGGCGTCATGCGCTGCACCAACGCGGTGCCGTCGCGCGAGGCCAGCAGCACCGTATGGTCGTTCGTCGCGATCCAGTCGAGCTGCGCGCCGAGCCGGCCGAGCCGCTCGGGGAACGCGGCTTCGAACTCGAGCCATGCGCATTCGCGCGCGGCGTGCGCACCCGACACGACGCCTTGCGCCTGCCCGCGCAGCGACCACGCGGGGCCGTCGTCCCGCTGCTCGAACTGGCGCGCATCCCAGTCGACGAAGCCCACGCGGAAGGGTTGCTGCTCCGCCGCCACCATGGCGCGCAGCTCCGCTTCGAGCTTGTCCCGGCGTCCAAAGCGCGCCCAGTCGGCCGCATCCAACGGGCGTCCGGCGTCGAGCTTCTTGCGTGCCGCGCGGAAGTCGGCCGCGTGTCGCCTGTGCAGCAGCCGCACGAGGTGCATGCCCAGCGGACGATCGAAGCCGCCATCCGCGAGGCGCGCGGCGAAGTCGAAGTCCGACGAGTCCAGGCGCGCCAGCGCGGCCTTGGGATAATCCTCGAGCGAGATGGGCGCCACGATGCCCAGCTGCAGGTTGGTTCCGTCCCAAGCGTGCTGCGCCAGATGCTCGACCACGCCCTCCGCGTACCAGCCGGGTCGGTCCTTGTCGCCCTCGAGTCGCGCGTGGAACTGGTGCGCGCACTCGTGGATCAACAGCGCGCGCGTGTACCAGGCGGAGGGTTGGCGGAAGAAGTAGGCCTTGCGCGTCTTGAAGGCGTAGATGCCTCCGGCGGCGATGCGCCCGACTCCGTCGCGTTCGAGCGCGGCGTTCATGGCTTCGCTGGTCTCGTGCACCTGCACCGCGAGGCGTTCGTCCGCGCCGAGCTTCGGTGCCGCGCCGAAGAAGGACGCGTACTGCGGCCAAGCGGCCTCGAGCACTGCCAGCCACTCGCGCGCCTCGACTTGGGGACCTTCGCTGCGCAGCTCGAAGCGCGCGCCGACGAGCGGGGGACCGAGTTCGCTGCTCGCCCGCGCCGGCGCGCTGGCGGCCAGCACCAGCGCGACGCGACCGATGATTCCCGCGCGGAGTCCCATTCGCCGCACCAGCTTCGCTCCTCGAGCACGAAGCGTGCAAGCCTCCTCCCGCGCCGCTAGGCTCGCCGTCCCAGCATGCAGCCCCACTCGTACGATCTCGTGGTCATCGGCAGCGGGCCGGCGGGCCAGAAGGGCGCCATCTGCGCCGCCAAGTTGGGCAAGTCCGTGGCCATCGTCGACAAGCGCGCCATGCTCGGCGGCGTTTCGGTCCACACCGGGACGATCCCCAGCAAGACGCTGCGCGAGGCCATCCTGCACTTGACAGGGTTGCGCCAGCGCTCGTTCTACGGCGCCGACTACGTCGTCAAGGAGCGCATCACCATGGCGGACTTGCGCCTGCGCCTCGACGCGGTGGTGCGCCGCGAGATGGAGGTGGTGGCGGCCCAGCTGAAGCGCAACGGCGTGCAGGTCCTCGGCGGGCACGCGCGCTTCCTCGATCCGCACACCTTGTCGGTCGAGGGCGACGGCGAACCGCTGATCGTGCACGCGCGCCATGTGCTCGTGGCGTGCGGCACGCGCGCCGCCACGAGCTCCGCCATCCCCGTCGACGGGCGCGGCATCTTCCTCACCGACCAGCTCGTCGGCTTGGAGGAGCTGCCCCACGAGCTGATCGTGGTCGGCGCGGGCGTGATCGGCCTCGAGTACGCCTCGATGTTCTCGGCCATGGGCATCCGTTGCACGGTGCTCGACCAGCGTACGCGCGTGCTCGAGTTCTGCGACCACGAGCTGATCGAGCACTTGATGGTGCGCCTGCGCGCGCAAGGCACCACCTTCCGGCTGGGCGAGACTGTCAAGCATGTTGGACGCGACTCCAAGGGCCGCGTGGAGGCCGAGACCGAGTCCGGCAAGAGGATCCACGGCGACGGCTTGCTGTACGCGGTGGGCCGGCAGGTCAACACCGACAACCTCGGGCTCGAGCAAGCCGGCCTCGAGGTCGACGCGCGCGGCCGGCTGAAGGTCGACGCGGCCTTCAAGACGGCCGTGCCGCACATCTGCGCG
>SXXH01000116.1 GCA_005789645.1 Planctomycetia bacterium | reverse complement strand
GCTCGCTCGGACCCACGAGTTTTTTTCGATAAATAAAGCAAACAGTAACGATGACAGTGCGCATAACAGACGTGAACGGGAACGCGATCCGTAAGGGCGAGATGTATGTGCTGCGCAACGTCACCAAGAAGTTGGTGCAGCAGAAGGGCCGCGAGCCGAGCGTCGAGGAGGTGGCGGAAGCCACCGGCATCTCGGTGGACGAGGCCAAGCGCGTGATGAAGATCTCGAAGCACCCGATCTCGCTCGATCGCCCGATCGGCGAGAGCGACGACAGCTACTTCGGCGACTTCATCGAGGACGAGTCGGCCGAAAGCCCGCTGCAGGCGGCTGGCCACGAGATGCTCAAGGAGCGCATCGACGACGTGCTCAACACGCTCACGTTCCGCGAGCGCGAGATCGTCAAGCTGCGCTACGGCATCGGCGATGGCTACACCTACACCCTCGAGGAGGTCGGCCGCATCTTCCGCGTCACGCGCGAGCGCGTGCGGCAGATCGAAGCCAAGGCGGTGCGCAAGTTGCGCCACCCGGTGCGAGCACGCCAATTGGCGAGTTTCCTCGATGGCGCGCAGGTGCCCGACGATCCGAGCGAGTGGTCGACGGACGACGCCGACATGGCGCTCGACCTGGGCGGCGACGTCTGACGACACGCCGCGGACGGCCCTCGGCCGCTCCACGGAGTCCTGCAGGCGCGGGGCGGTCGCTCGACCGCCCCGCGCCATTTGGTCTCCTCCCATCGCGGGCCTGCGCGCCCCGCGTCCCTCGTCTGTCGGCGTCCCTCGTCCGCCGCCGAAGTTCGGAGGCGCAGGACGCGTGGCGCTCCCATCGATCGCCGCCGAGTCGCTCCGTGGTGGCGTCGCGGCGGGGCGCGCGGGTAGACTCTCCCCCCATGCATTCGGTGCTGCAGTCCCTCCAGTCGCTGCAAGAGGTCGATCGCGACCTGTTCAAGGTCCTCGTCGAGCTGAAGCGCCTGCCCGAGGAGGAGAAGCGCCGCAAGGCCGCTCTCGACAAGCTCCTCGCGCGCGCCGCCGAGTTGCGCAACGAGGCCAAGGTGCTGCGCGTCAAGTCCAAGGAGCTGGACGACCGCGCCACGATCGCGCGCCAGCGCCTGAAGAAGGTCGATTCCGAGGCGATGGCCTCGCGCGCCGACCAGGCGCTGCTCGCCGCCTACGACCACGAGCGTCGCACCTTGAAGCGCGACATCGGCGCGACCGAGGAGGAGGGCCTCGGCCTGCTCGAGCAGGTCGACGTGCTCGAAAAGCAAGCCGTCGAGGCCGAGGCCAAGTCCGCCGCGGAGCAAGCGATCTTCTCCGAGTTCCAGCAGAACATGGTCAAGGAGCTCGCCGCCGCGAATGCGCGTCGCTCCGAACTCGAGGCGCGCCGCAAGGAGCGCATGGGCGAGGGACTGCCCGCCGACATGCTGGCCTTGTACGCGCGCGTCCTGTCGACGCGCGAGGGCGAGGCGCTGGCGCAGCTCGACGGCCGCACCTGCGGCGCGTGCTTCATGGAAGTGCCCACCAACATGGTCGTGCGCGTCTCGCGCGGCGCGGACTTGGTGCAGTGCCCTTCCTGCGACCGCATCCTCTACATCTAGCGGTAGATCCAGCGCGCCTCGCCGGGCCCGCCCGCCGCGGGCGCGTCGTCTGTCAGATTTGCTTGACGGTCTCCCCTTCCGTCTCCGATGGCTCGATCGGGCGTCGGACTCAGCGAGCCTTGTCGGGTTCCACGCCGCTCCAGCTCGCGCGCCAGCAGGATCCGTACTTCGTTCTTCGCCACGGGCCAGACCGGGGCCAGCAGCTGCGCGCCGGGCGAGTCGCCGGTCAGGCGGTGCAGCACCTGCTCGGGCGCGAGGCGCTCGACGAAGTCCGCCAGCCAGTCGACGTAGGTGGGGGCGTCGAGCACCTCGAGACGACCCTCGCTCCATTGCTTGGCCATCGCCGTGCGGCGCAGCACCATCAGGTGGTGCACCTTGACGCCCTCCACGCCGCTCTTCGCCAGCTCGATCGCGGTGCGGCGCGCGCCTTCACGCCCGTCGCCGGGCAGTCCGAGGATCGCGTGGCCCACGCAAAGGATGCCGCGCGCGCGCGCCGGGCCGCGTCGTGGAACTCGGCCAAGGTGTGCAGGCGATGGATGCGGCGTTGGACCTCGTCGTCGGCCGTCTCGAGGCCGAGCTCGAGCCAGACATCGACGCCGCGTTCCTCCTTGAGCCGTGCCAGCTCGTCGAGCGCCCACTCCGGCAAGGTGTCTGGCCGCGTGGCGAGCGCGACGCAGGCGACGCGCGGGGCGCCATCCGCGACCGCTCCGCCCTCGGGCAACCACGGGTCGAGGCTGGCCAGCACCTCGCGCAGCCGCTCGGGCGTGACATAGGTGTTCGAGTAGCTCTGGAAGTAGGCCACGACCGCGGGCGGCACGCCGTCTTCGGCGCGGCGGGCGAGGCGCGCCAGCCCAGCTTCCATCTGCCGCCGCAGATCGAGGCCATCCTTCTGCGCCCCGGTGCCCGAGCCTTCGACATCGCAGTAGGTGCAGCCGCCACGACCGCGCGTGCCGTCGCGGTTGGGACAGGTCGACCCGGCGTCCAAGGCCAGGCGATGCGTCGCTCGTCCGTAGCGCGCGAGCATCCACGGCGCCAAGGGGCGGAAGGGCAGCAGGTCCTCGCGTTCCAAGCGCCTCCATCCTAGCCGTTCAGGCTATGCTCCCGGCTCGAGCGCATGCAGATCCAGCCCATCGTCGTCGGCACAGCGGGCCACATCGACCACGGCAAGTCCACGCTCGTGCGCACGTTGACGGGCATCGACCCCGACCGGCTCAAGGAGGAGCAGGAACGCGGGATGACCATCGACCTGGGCTTCGCGCGCTTCGAGCTGCCCGATGGTCGCGTGGTCGGCGTGGTCGACGTGCCCGGGCACGAGCGCTTCGTCAAGAACATGGTGGCGGGCGCCTCGGGGCTCGACCTCGTGGTGCTGGTCGTGGCCGCCGACG
>SXXH01000115.1 GCA_005789645.1 Planctomycetia bacterium | reverse complement strand
TCTGTAATAAATTTTTGTGGATTATTTCTTGTATATAAACGGCTAACTCCTTCCGGTTTCCCCGAGGTCTTATTGGCTGTTCTTCTGGCCTTGGAACAGGAAGCGCTCGAGGTACGCCTCGGCGCGCACCACCCGGCCGCCCACCTCGACCTGGTCGCTGCGTCCGGCGATCTCCTCGAGCACGCTCTTCGACTCGTCCTCGAAGCCGCGCCCCTGCGTCAACACCGCCATGCGCACCGTCTCGCCGCGTTCGACGACGCCGCGCGTGGGCTCGAGCAGCCCGCTGGCGAGGTCGAGCAGAGTCGTCTTGCCGGCGCCCGACGGGCCGAGCACGCCGAGGCGTTCGCCCTTCACCAGGGAGAGCGTCGCCTCGCGCAGGATCTTGCGCTCGCCGCGCGCGAGGTCGACCTGCTTCAAGTCGATCCCGCGGTCGCCGAGGCGCGGTCCGGGCGGGAAGGCGAAATCGAGCGGCGCGCGGCGGTCGTCGGGCGCCGCGTCGACCAGCGACTTCCAGCGTCCGATGCGGGCCTTGGCCTTGGTCGTGCGCGCCGGGGCGCCGCGCCGCATCCAGACCGTTTCGCGCCGCAGGAGGTTGAGGCGCGAACTCTCGTGCTTGCCTTCGATCTCGAGGCGCGCGGCGCGTTCGACCAGCCAATCGCCGTAGTTGCCGCGCGTCTCGTGGATCGCGCCCATGTCGAGCTCGAGGATGCGATCCACGCAGCGCTCGAGCAGCCAACGATCGTGGGTCACGACGACGAACGGCGTGCCGCGCGCCAGGAGCTCGTCTTCCAGGCGCTCGACCGCCAGCGCATCGAGGTGGTTGGTGGGTTCGTCGAGCAGGAGCAGCTCCGGATCGCCCACGAGCGCGCGGCAGATGGCGACGCGCCGCCGCTCGCCGCCCGACGTCGCCGCGCAGGAGCGCGACGGATCCTCGAGGCCGAAGGCGTCCAGCAGCGCCTCGGCGCGCGACTCGATCTGCGCGCGCCGCGCGGTGCGTTCCTCCAGCGCGGCGGCGCGCTTGAGCAGCGACTCCAACTCGGCTCCCTGCGCGACGGCCATCCGTTGGTGCAGCTCGTCGAGTTGGGCGCGGGCGGCTGTCAAGTCCTCGTCGCCTTGGCAGACGGCTTCGAAGAGCGTCGCTTCGCGCGGCAGGACCGGGTCCTGCGCGAGGTGCGCCCAGCGCAACCCGCGCCGTCGCACGACTTCGCCCTCCTCGGGCTCGACGATGCCCGCGAGGATCGACAAGAGCGTCGACTTGCCGCAGCCGTTGTCCCCGAGCAGCGCGACGCGCTCGCCCTCGCCCACGCTGAACTCCACGCCGGAGAACAGCACGCGGTCGTCGTAGCTCTTCTTGAGTCCGCGGGCTTGCAGCAGGGCCGACATGGGGCGGGGATCCTAGCCTCTGGACCGTCCCTGCCGACGCGGGAGGCGGCGCGGCACGCGCCCTCCGGGTGGGGGGGCAGGCAAAGCATTCCCTGTTGCGGCATAGGAAATCGCAATATAAGCTCCGAGCCGTGTCGCCCCAGCCCCGCCGCGCGCATACTCTCCATGCGCGCCATCTTGCGGGTCCACGCAGGCTCGGCACGACCATCACGACCATGGCTCCGATCCGCTCCATCCGCCTCGTGGCGAGCCTTGCCTCGCGCCTCGCGCTGCTCGCCCTGCCGCTAGCCTGCGGGGGAGGTTCATCCAACTCCGGCGCGCAACCCTTGCCCGACGCCTCCGAGCTGCAGGCGGATGTGCTCTCGGATTGGGCCGACCTGCACTACGCGCTCGTCAAGGCCGATGGCACAGCCCCGCCGCGCGCCGCGCGCGAGTACGGCTGCGCCGGCGTCATCGCGTGGGAAGCGGTGGTGGCGGAAGTCGAGGATGGCCGGAGCCTCGCGGGCCAATTGAACTCGCTGGCGGCCGGCGCCGTGCCCGCGCCCGAAGGCCGCATCCACGCGGGCGCCGCGCTGAACCACGCGTACGCGCAGGCCATGCGCACCTTCCACCCCACGCGCCTCGCGCAGATCGACGCGCTCGAGGACGAGTGGGACGCGCTGCACGCGGCGGATGTCGCCGCGGACGTCATGGCGCGCTCGCAGGCGCACGGAGACCTCGTGGCGCAGGTCATCGAGGACTGGATGGCGAGCGACGGCAGCACGTCGAACGACTGCCCGGCCTTCCGTGGTCCGGTCGTCCCGCACGAACAAGGTGGTTGGATTCCCTCGCCCGGCGCCGCCATGCCCGGCGCCGTGCCGTGCTGGGGCGCCGTGCGTCCGATGGCCGCGCAGGTCGTGCCGGCCTGCGAGCCCGCGCAGGCTCCGCAGTGGTCGAGCGAGGAGACTTCGGTGTGGTACGCGCACGGCCTGCTCGTGCGCAACACGGGCGCCAACCTCTCGGCCGAAGAGGACCTGATCGCCCGCTATTGGGCCGACAACGCCGGCGCCACGGGCACGCCGCCCGGGCATTGGTGGGCGTTGGCGGCGCAGTTGTCGCGCGAGCGCGAGTCGAACCTCGCGGAGGCCGCGCGCACCTTCGCGGA
>SXXH01000114.1 GCA_005789645.1 Planctomycetia bacterium | reverse complement strand
GGCGAAGCGGCCCTTCATGCTGGGCGCCCCGCCTTGGGGTGAGAGCAATCATGGCCTCGGCAAAACCCTCCGGCCTCTGTCCGTCTTCCTCCGCGCGGTGAAGAATGCCCAACAACTTTCGCTTACGTGCGCGCAAGAGCACAAAGGAGTTCCCCGGGCCGCCCGCGATCCGGCCCAGTCGAGGGGCTCGCGCGCCGCCCGCGGCGGCCTTGCGTCAGCGCTTGCCCGCCATGAGTTCGGCATGCAGCTCGGAAGCGTCGTAGACCTTGAGCAGCGCCTCGGCGAGGCCGCGCGAGTCGACCGACACGGCGCGGCCCTGGGTCTCGTCGTAGCCGATGCCCAGGACGAGGCTCTGGATGTTGCCGTCGAAGATCAGTCCGACGACCTGCTTCTTGGCGTTGATCACGGGCGAGCCCGAGTTGCCGCCGAGGATGTCGTTGGTCGAGACGAAGTTGAACGGCGTCGCGGGATTGAGCTTCGACTTGGCCTTCATCCAGCTGGCCGGAACCTCGAACGGGTACGCGTTGCCGCGCGCCGCCCCACGCTCGTACAAGCCGGCGAAGTTGGTGAACGGCGGCACGGGCTTGCCCTCCTGCTCGTAGCCCTTGATGGCGCCGTAGGACAAGCGCAGCGTGAAGGTCGCGTCGGGATACAAGCCCTCGCCTTCCTTGGCGAAGCGCGCCGCGGCCACCTTCGAGTAGCCCTCCTTCTCCAACGGATCGACCTCCTCCTCGAAGCGCTTGCGTTGCAAGCGGTTCTCCGGATCGAGCAGGCGCGCGAGTTGGATCAGCGGGTCCTTGCTCTCCGCCACGGCGGCAGCCCCGCCCTCGAACAAGCGCTTGCGCTCGGCGATGTCGGCCAACTTGGTGCCGCGCACGAGCTCTTCGGCGCGCGCCTGCACGGATTTGCCGGCGAGGGCCCGCACGACGGTCGGATCGCCGCCACCGAGCAGCTCGGCCATGTTCTGCAAGGCCGACGCCATGCGCTCGACCTCGAGGTCGAGGTGGATGGGTGCTTCGGAGTACAAGCCGCGCTCGAGGGTCGACTTGGCGGTCGAGCGGTACTCGCGCAGGCGCGCGCCGTCGGGCTTGCCCGACTCCTCGGCCCAGCGCACGATCGTCGCCGCCTTGGCCCACAGGTCGCCGCCGAGGCCCATGCCCGGGCCGCCGAGCGCGGTGAAGCGCACGACCATCTCGCGCTGCACCTTCTTGGCCTGCGCGACGAGATCCCAGCCATCGCCCCACTGGGCCGACCACTCGGGGTTCGCGGCCACGGCGGCGCGCAGCTCGAGTTCGGCGCGGAACTTCCTGGCCATGAAGGTCGGATCGAGCAGGCCGGCGTAGATGCCGGTGCGCGCCTTGCGCGAGTTCTGCACGCCGAAGTACTCGTCCTCGGCCTCGCGCCGGTTGTCCTCGCCGCGGCCGCTGAAGGTCGCCAGCAACACCTCGCGCCGCCACAGCGCGCGCATGGTGGCGGGATACTGGAAGTCGCGCATGTACTCGAGGTGCGCCCAGGTGTTGAGGCGTTCGGTGCGGCCGGGATGGCCGGCCACGAACACCAGCTCGCCGTCGCCCGCCCCATCGGGGCTCCACTCGAGGTGGCGCTCGGCCTTCAGCGGCTTGCCGTCCTCGTAGATGCGGAAGAAGCACACATCGAGGCAGTAGCGCGGGTACTCGAAGTTGTCCGCGTCGCCGCCGAAGAAGCCGATGCCCTTCTCGGGCGCGAACACGAGGCGCACATCGTCCCAGGTCTTGTAGGTGTACAGGTGGTAGCGCGCGCCCTGCCACAACGTGACGATCTCGCACTTGAAGCCCTTGCCGGCCTTCTGCTTGGCCTCGGACTCGATCTCGGCGAGCTTGGCGCGGCGCGCGGCAGCGACCTGCGCGTTCGACATGCCGGTTCCGACCGCGGCCTCGACCTTGGCGCTGACGTCCTCGATGGTCCACAGGACATCCATCTCGATGTTGGGGCACTTGAGCTCCTCGCCCAGCGCGCGCGCGTGGAAGCCGTCCTTGAGCAGGTCGCGCTCCTTGGTGGACAGCTCGGCGATCTTGTCGGAACCCACGTGGTGGTTGGTCATCACGAGGCCGTCCGCGGACACCAGCGAACCCGAGCCGCCGGTGGAGATGCGCACGGCGGACTTCTGCACGTGGTCGAGCCACTCGGGCGTCAGCTCGAAGCCGTAGGCGGCCTTGATCTGCTGGGCGGGCGGACGATTGAACAACCACATGCCCTCGTCGGCGCGGGCGACGGCGGTGGCGGAGGCGAAAAGGGCCAGCAAGCAGAAGCGCTTCATCGTCGGTTCCTGGGTGGGACTAGGTCCCCGCGCGGCCGCGGCGGTCGCGATCGGGGGCAAGAGGATAGCCAAGTGGGCAGCGATCATGGGCGCCGCCCGCAGACCCGCGTTCGCGGCCAAGGACCGCCGTGGGTGCCGCGGCGTCCGGCTGCTAGGCTGCAGGCCTCGACGCCGCGCCCCCCCCAGTCCCCTTCCTACGGTCCAAGCCAACCGCCATGCGCACCGCGCTCGCCGCCTTCCTCTGCGCCGCCCTCTGCTCCTGCTCGCTGCTTGGTTCCGAGGGTGGCGACGCGACCGAGGTCTCGCCGCTCTTGCGCGGCTACCACAGCGGCATCGCCGCGACGGGCGTGCATGTGGCGCGCGACCAGGGCCAGTGGGACGCCTTGTGGGCCCAGCACGCCTCGAAGGAGATCCCCCGCCCCTCGGCGCCCGCGGTCGACTTCGAGCGTTGGATGGTCGTGTGCGTGACGATGGGCACGCGCCCCACGGCGGGTTGGTCCGTGGAGATCGAGCGCGTCGTCGAGGAGAACGGCGTGCTCTGGCTCGACGCCAAGGAAGCGGGACCCGCGGCCGATGCGCTGGTCCCGCAAGTGCTGAGCACGCCCTACGACATGGTGCTGGTGCCGCAGACGAGCTCGCGCGTCGAGTTGCGCTCGACGCGCTGACGACTCAACGCCCCGCGCCGCGCCGCGCGACGATGCGCGGCGATCCTCTCGCGGCCGCCGGCAGGGTCTCGAAGGGCCGCACCGCGAAGTCGATGCCGGAGAAGGCGTCGCCCGCCGCGACAGGCAGGATCGCCAGCTCGTTCAACGAGGGCCAGCCGCCGCCGTAGGTGTCCCCCGCGCCGAAGATGTCGATCGTGGTCGGGTCCGCGTCGTCGTCGCTGTCGTCCGAACCACACACGATGATGTAGTCGCCGGCCGGCAGTCCACCGCCATCGATGGCCTCGCTCACCTGCCACGCCAGATCGAAGGCCGGGTTCAACTCGGCGAAGGCGATGGCGTACACGTCGCCGCCCTCGCTCGCGAGCAGCTCGTCGGCGTCGACGAGCAGCAAGTACAGCGGGATGTCCTTCTTGGGCGTCGACGCCTCGACGACGGAGAAGACGATCTGGATCGCCGCGGAGCCGCCGTTGGAATCGACCTGCAGCGTCGTCGAATACGTGCCTGGCGCGAGCGAGTCGCGCGTCACGACCACCCGCACTCCGCTGGCGTTCGTGCCAGCGCCAGCGGACAACAGCTGCGCCGTGGCGTTGCCGGCGCCGGTGCCGCCGGAGATCGTCGGAGCGGCGACCTGCAGCGTGCCGCCGCCGCTGTTTTGGATGGCGAGGTCCAACGTGGTGTTCTCCGCGCCGAACTGCAGGCTGTTGCCGCCCAGGACCAGGACGGGAACGCGGGGCGAGGAACCGGCCGCGGCGGCCACCGCGGCGTCGGCTTGCAACAAGCCGTGCCCGAAGATGTCGTCCCGACCGGGCGCGCCCAGATCGACCACCGTGCCGAGCAGGATCGCCTCGACATCAGCCACGGTCAGCGCAGGGTCGACCGCGAGCACGAGCGCCGCCACGCCGGCGACATGCGGCGCCGCCATCGACGTGCCTTGATAGGCGACGAAGGCTGGCGCGCCGCCTTGCGTGTTCATCGTCGACACCACGCCATCGACGACTCCATCGCCATCGAGGTCGACCGATTCGTCGCCGCCCGGCGCGGCGATGTCGATCGTCGACCCGAAGTTCGAATACGGCGCCTTCACGGCGTTGCGATCCACGGCGGCGACCGAGATGACGCCGTTGTATCCAGCGGGGAACGAGGTCTGCGAAGTGTTCTCGTTGCCCGCGGCGGCGATGATCACGCAACCGGCGTTGCGCGCCGCGGTCACCGCGTTCTGGAAGGCTTGGCTGAAGCCGCCGCCGCCCAGGCTCATGTTGATGACATCGGCCTTGTGCGCCGCCGACAAGGTCGGGACGCCCGCCACGGCCAAGCCCGCCGCGTAGCGCACGGAATCGATGATGTCCGAGTTGATCCCACCTCCGGCTCCCAGCACGCGCAAGTGGAACATGCGGGTCTGGAAGGCCACGCCGCACACGCCGGAGTTGTCGTCGCCGCGCGCGCCGATCGTGCCGGCGACGTGCGTGCCGTGGAAGCTCGAGGGCGACAAGCCGTTGCCGTCGCCCTCGTCGAAGGCGTTCCCGTCGCGGCCATTGCCGTCGCGCGCGACTTGCGGATCGCTGATGAAGTCGAACTCGACTCCGGTGGTGTCGGTGGCGGGATCGAGGTCGGGATGCAGTCGACGGCCGGTGTCGATCACCGCGACGCGCACTTGGTTCGATCCGGTCGTCGTGGCCCAGGCTTGCGGACAACGGATCAGCTCGTAGTGCCACGCCTGGAACTGGTAGAGGGGATCGTTCACCGGCGGCGCGCCGCCGAAGATCCGCGCGCGGAAGTCGGGCTCGGCCCACGCGACGCGACCGTCGGCCTCCAAAGCCGCCGCCAGCGCCAACGTGGTGCGCGCGCGACCCGCCTCGTCGAGGCCCGCAGGCAGTTCGAAGTCGAGCACCTCGCAGGTGTCGGGGATGGCGCGCGCCACGCGCCCACCGCGGGCCTGCGCCTCGACGGCGAGGGAGCCGCCGTCCTTGGCGGCGACGAGCAGGCGACCTGTCAAATATTCATGACGCCCCTCGCCCACCGTCTTCCGCCCGGGCTCGAGGCCGAGCCGAATCTTCTCGAGTTCCACCGACAACGGCTCGGCGACGCCGCGCGCCTCGATGGCGCGAGCGGCGAGGCGCGCGCGCGCGGCGCCGAGGGACGCCAGCTCGATCGAGGCCAGCGGCGCGACCGAGAACGCCAGGCGCCCGCCCGCCGGCCCCAATTGGCCGATCGAAGCGCCAAGTCCATCGCGAACCTCGACCTCACCATCGCTCTCGACCGAAAGCTCCAGCGCGCCAGCGCTGGCGAGGCGCGCCGTCGAAGCTCGCGCGGCGACGAGCTCGAGGCTGTCGCCGGCGACGAAGGCGCCCAACGAGCCGTTCCAAGGCTGCAATGGACGCGCGCGCTCGGCCGACAGCTCCACGGTCCACGAGTCCAAGCCGCGAACCACGAGGTCGCCGCGTCCGCGCACGAGGAACGAACCACCGTCGGCGAGCGGCGTGGCATCCATGGACACCGCGTCGAGCGCGGCGAGACGCGCGCCACCGGACACGCTGCGGGCCGTGACGCGCAAGCGCTCGCTGGAACGCAAGCGGAGGCTGGCGACACCTTCTTCGCCGAACCCCGAGACGAGCACTCGTTCCCCGGCCCGCAGCTCGACCGTCGTGCGGCGCGCATCCAGCGTGGCTCCGGCATGCTCGGACGCGATGGCCGGGCCGACCGCGAGGAACTGCACTTCACCGGCGAGGGTGGTCGTGGAATCTCCTCCTCCGCCACCTCCGCCGCCGCAAGCGGCCAACAAGCACGACAACAGGAGGACTGGGTTCAGCCAGCACGCGGAGCGGAGGTTCATGACGAGGGTTCCTTCGTACGAGGGGATCGCGGCGCGCCCTTGGCGCAGCACGAGCAACACGTGCGCGCGACGGATCCAACCGGGAAAGAGCCTAGCGCCGGAGGTGCGCCGAGTCCGGCGCTGCTTCGAATCGGCCTAGCAGCCGACCCAGTCGCGGTGGAACTCGACGAAGCGCGCCACCAGCCGGTCCTCGACCGCGGACAGGCTGCACGCGGCATGGTCGGCGAGGTTCGCCATCAGGCGCGGATCGAGGCCGCAGGGGTTGAAGCCGGAAAAACGCGACAGGTCGGCGTCCACGTTGAGCGCGAGTCCATGCCAAGTCGTCCAGCGCCGCACCGCGACCCCGATCGAACACGCCTTGCGTTCGCCGATCCAGACGCCCGTGTAGCCTTCGACGCGGCTGCCTTGCACGCCGAAGTCGGCCATGGCGTCGATGACCACCTGCTCGAGGCCGCGCAGCCACGCATGCAGGTCGCGACGCCCCTCGGGCAGGAGCACGATCGGATACAAGACGGCCTGCCCGGGTCCGTGCCAGGTCGCTTCGCCGCCACGCTCAACCGACACCACCGGCATCTCCACTCCCGCGGCGTCGCCCGGCAGCGACTTGCGACCCAAGGTCACGACGTCGTCGTGCTCGGCGACCAGCAAGATGTCGCTGCGCAAACCATCGGCACGCGCGGCGACCAAGTCTTGCTGCAAGCGATGCGCGTCCTCGTAGCGCGTGCGGCCTAGCCGCCGCACCTCGAGCGCGGACGCAGCTGGATCCCTCGAGCTCACTTCTTCTGGTAGATGTGCACCGCCATGCCGTGCACGGCCTCGGCGGCTTCCATCATCGCCTCGGGCAGTGTCGGGTGCGCATGGATGGTGCGGGCGACATCTTCGGCCGTGGCGCCCATCTCGATGGCCAGCGCGGCCTCGGCGATCAACTCGGTCACCTCCGGGCCGACCATGTGGACGCCGAGGATCTCGTCGGTCTTGGCGTCCGTGATGATCTTCACGAAGCCCTCCGTCTCCATCAGGCTCATGGCGCGGCCCGAGGCGGCGAAGGGGAAGGAACCGGCCTTGAAAGCCAGACCCTTCTCCTTGCACTGGTCCTCGGTCAGGCCCACCGAGGCCATCTCGGGCGAGGTGAAGATCACCGCCGGCACGCAACGCGCGTCGTAGACCTCGTTCTGGCCGGCGATCACCGCCGCGGCCACGAGGCCTTCCTTGCTGCCCTTGTGCGCCAGCATCGGCTGGCCGGCGATGTCGCCGACGGCGTAGATGTGCTTGACCTTGGTGCGCATCTGCGCGTCGACGGCGAGGAAGCCCTTGGCGTCGACGGCGAGGCCGGCCTTCTCCAATTGCAGGCCCGCGCTGTACGGACGGCGACCGACGGTGGAGAGGATCTGGTCGCACTCGACGGTGGAGGCGACGCCCTTCGTCTCGATCTTCACGGTCGTCTTGCCGCCCTTGCGCTCGAAGCCCTTGGCGAAGGTCTCGGTCTTGAGCTCTACGCCCATCTTCTTCAGCGAGCGCTCGACCACCTTGACGCAGTCGCGCTCCTGGCCGGGCAGGGCGCCCGCCGAAGCCTCGAGCACGGTGACCTTGGCGCCGAGCTTCCTGTACATGATCCCCAGCTCGAGGCCGATGTAGCCCCCCCCGATCACCACGAGGTGGCCGGGGATCTTCGCGGGCCGCAGCGCGCCGGTCGACGACCACACCGCGTCCTCGTCGTTCTTGAAGCCCGGGATCTCGATCGGGACCGAACCCGTGGCGATCACGCAGTCGTCGAAGGAAAGCGTCTTGGCGCCGTCCTTGGTCTTCACCGACAAGGTCCTCTGGTCGACGAAGCTCGCCTCGCCCATGACCACGTCGACCTTGTGGTTCTTCAGCAGGACCCCGATGCCGCCGGTGAGCTTGCCGACGATGCCCGCCTTCCACTCGACGAGCTTCTTGACGTCGACTTCGACGCCCTTGACGGTGATGCCCATGGCCGACGCTTCGGCGAGGCGGTTCACCAACACCCCCGCCGCGATCAACGCCGTGCTGGGGATGCAGCCGACGTTGAGGCATGTGCCCCCCAGGTACTCCTTCTCGACCACCACGACCTTCTGGCCCAGTTGGGCGAGACGGATGGCGCAGACATAGCCGGCGGGGCCGGCACCGATGACGACGACGTTGCGGGGCATGGAGGGTCCTCTCGTGGCGCGCGGGCCTCTTCCGGCCAGCGCGGGGCGAAGAGTCTAGCCTGCCGGGTCGTCGCGCCGCATCCGTGGCGCGGATCCACGACGACGCGGCCCGCGCGCAGCATCGCTCGAAACATGGTCTCCCAACATGCCTGTTCGGTTCGCTAGCTTGACGCTGCCTTGCCGCTTGCCGCTTCCCGAGCCCCGTAACCGCAACCGCACCACAGCCGATGCTCGCCCTCTCGCTTGCACTCGTCGCCATCTCCACCACCGGCGGCGCCCTCGGCGCGCCCCATGCGCCCGTTCGTCCCGAAGCCTTGCGCGCCTGGAGCATCGTCGGCTCCGGCCCGGCGACTCCGAGCGAGGTCATGTGCCCCTACCTCGAGCTGTCGCCGCAAGGAGTGCCGCACCTCGCCTACCAAGACCTCGGCGTCGCCTACTCGCGACTCTCCATCCGACGCTGGGACTCGATCGCCCAAGGCTGGAGCGATGTCATCGCGCCGGGCGGCGGCAGCCTCGCGCAGAGCTGGTACAACCGCTTCGTCTTCGCCTCCGACGGCAGCTTGTGGCACGCCGCGCGCGAGTACCAGCAAGCCACCGCGATGGTCCACCAGTTGAGCCGTGCTGGTTGGCGCGTCCTGCCGCCAGGCGCCAGCCCCGGCGACGCGCACTATGTCGACATCGACATCCTGCCCGATGGCCGCCCGGTCGTCGTCGCGCAAGATGGCTCGAGCACGCCGTCGAACCGCACCGTCTTGCGCGCCTTCGACGGGCAGTCGTGGCGCACGCTCGGCGACGCACCCGTCAGCCCGGGCACCGCGGCCTACCAGTCGATCGCCGCGCGACGCGATGGAGTGGTGTTCTGCGCCTACTCGGATTCGATGGCGGGCGGGCGTCCGGTGGTGAAGCGCTTCGACGCGGGGGCCAACCAGTGGCTCGACTGCGGCCAGCCAAACTTCAGCCTCGAGAACGCCGCCAACCTCGTGCTCGAGATCGGCCCCGACGGAGCGCCGTGGCTGACGTGGAACCTCACCTTCCAGAAGATCAGCGTCTGGCGCCTCGCACCGGATGGCTGGCGGCAGGTGGGCGCGGAGGTCGATGGCGCGGACACGCCCGTGGTCGCCACCGAGAACTGGCGCCAATGGCTGTGCTTGCGCTTCGATTCGCAAGGCCGGCCATGGACCGCCTACCAGGCCGCCAAC
The DNA here is from genome assembly GCA_005789645.1 of Planctomycetia bacterium. GTDB lineage: Bacteria > Planctomycetota > UBA1135 > UBA1135 > SXXH01. The sequence continues at coordinate 6,319 of SXXH01000114.1, read as the reverse complement.
CTGCAGGGCCGCGCCACGGTCAAGCGCTTCGATGAGGGCCAGTGGCGCGTGGTCGGCGCGCCGGCCTTCACGCCACAAGCGGCCGACTACCTGACCTTCACCCTCGGCCCCGACGACACGCCGTGGGTCGCGTTCCGCGACGGCCTCACGCGTCGCGGCATGGTCATGGCTTGGCGCTGAACGACGCGCCGCTCGTGCGGTAGACTTCCGCTCGATGGCCACGGCGACCGCACCCCGAACCCACTGCCCCAACTGCGGGGCGAAGCTGCACCGACCCGACTTGTCGCTGTGCGCCTACTGCGCGACGCCGTTGTCGATCGGCGCCGCGCAACCGGTGGACGCGGCCACGATCGCGCGCCTGCAACGCATGCGCGAGCACAAGAGCTTCGCCGCCGCCATGGCCTTCGTTCCCCCCGACCAAGTGGTGGAACGTCGCGCTGGGCGCTTGCTGACGCGCGGCTCGATCGGCGTCGCCGCTGGCGCCATCCTCGCCTTGGGCGGCCTCCTGCTGCGCGACAGCGCGGCGTTCCTGCCGCTGCTGGTCGTCGGTGGCCTGCTGGCGTTCGGCGGCCTGCTGGCCTTGCTGCGCCCGGCTGCCTTGCGCGCCGCGCATCGCGCCGCGCCCATCTTGCGGCGGCCGGCGTTGGTGGGAGAACGCCGCAGCACGACGGCCGTGGAGGGCACGGTGGACTACTACTTCACGCTGCGCTTCGACGATGGCTCCGAAGGCGAGTTCCACTGGCCCGGACAGGGCACGATGTACGAACCGCTCTCCAACGGCTACACCGGCATCGCGTACACGCGCGGGGACAGGTTGATCGACTTTCGTCGCCTGACCTGAGACCTGCGACTCCGCTGGCGGTTCAGCCGACCACGCTCCACGCTTCCACGACCACTGGCGAGCCCGTCCGGGCCGCGGCCAGCAACCACGGACCACATGACCACCACATCCCTCCGCCTCGTCGGCGTGCTGCTCGCGGCCGCCGTGTCCGCCCCGCTGTTCCTGGCTTCCGCCCGTCCGGCACCCGTCCACGACGGGGCCAACGAGAAGATCGAACACGCCATGGAGGACCTGAACGGGTCCCTCAAGCGCCTCGAGAAGGCGCTGGCCGAGAAGGACTCGGTCAAGTGCTTGCCGCTGGTCCTCAAGATGCAGGTGGCTTGCCAAGACTCGAAGGGCGAGGCCCCTTCGATGGCGGAGACCATCACCGACGCCAAGAAGAAGGCCGACTTCCTGCTGGGCTACCGCAAGAGCATGGTCGAACTGCAGAAGCAGCTGCTCGACCTCGAGGTCGCCATCCTCGACGGCAAGTGGGAGGACGCGGCCAAGCTCGTGTCGGACAAGATCAAGCCCTCCAAGAAGGCCGGGCACGACGCCTACAAGCCCGAGTAGCCGGGTAGTTCCTCCTGGCCAACCACGGTCAGGTCTGGCCAGCCAAACATCAGGCGCGGGAGTCAAGGACCCCGCGCCTGAGCATTTCCAGAGGGGTTTCGGTCCTTACCCGAGCTGGGAAATTCCCCAGATCACTTGCCAGATTTGTAATTTCCTGATGCCCTTGGCGTTGGCTGTCCGACGTCCGGACGGCTTGGCGGCCGTTCCGATCCGTTCCCCCCGCCCCCTCGCGATCAGGACTCGACCATGCTCCGTGCCAGCGCCGCCTTGGCGGCCATCGTCCTTCCGTGCGCCGTTCTGCAGGCGCAGGAACTGCAGATCCACTACATCAACGTCGGCTGGGGCGGTTCGACCCTGATCGTCGGCCCCGACGGCACCACTGTGCTGCTCGACGGCGGCAACACGGGACGCGGGACGCAGCGCATCGTCCCCTACCTGAACTCGATCGGCATCACGCCCTCGACAGGCCTCGACTACACGATCGTCAGCCACCAGCATTGCGACCACAACGGCGGCCTCGACGAGGTCGTGCAGGCCGGGTGGAACGTGTGGGTGGAGAACTGGGACAACGGCTCCACCTATTCGACCTCGTGCGTGACGCAGTGGGACTCGACCGCATCGAGCACCGCCGCAGGCATTCCGGTGGCGATGCCGATCGGAACGGTGGTGCAGCTCGGCGGCGGCGCGACCCTGACCTGCATCGCTCGCAACGGCTCGATCATCGGCGGCGGCAGCGTCGCCGTGAGCGACGAGAACGACCGCTCGATCGCGGTGCTGGTCAAGCATGGCGGCTTCGAGTGGATCTGGGCCGGGGACCTCGGCGGCGGACAGGGCGACTCGGCCTGCACGGGCCGCACCACCGCGCAGACGAACGTCGAGACCGCGGTGTTGACGGCCATCTCGCCCGGCGGCGCCTTTCCGCTGATCTCGGCCGGCGGCATCGACGCGCTGCACGTGAACCACCACGGCAGCGAGAGCAGCACGAACAACGACTGGTTCGACCTGGCGCGACCCGCGGTGGCTTTGATCGCCACCGGGGGTGGACAAGCCAGCAGCTACCACCTGCCGCGCAAGGACGTGGTCGAGAAGGTGCTGTTGGCGCAAGCCACGGCCTGCGTGTCCTCGACTCCGGCCCTCGTCCTGCAGACCGAGGAAGGCAGCCCGACCGGCACGAACACGAGCTTCGCGGGCCACTGCGTCGGCAACATCGTGCTGCGCACGGATGGCGTCTCGAGCTTCACGGTGAGCGGCGACGGAGCCGTCACGACGGGTCCCGACGAACGGGCGGCGGCGGGCTTGCCTCGGACCTTCGCGCTCGACGACCAGGGCGGCCCGCCCGACACGACGCCGCCCGCCGCGCCGACGGGACTGGTCGCGGTCGCGGGCAACGCGAAGGTCGATCTCTCCTGGGCCGCCAACGCGGAGGCCGACCTGCGCGGCTACGACATCTATCGTTCGACGACGGCCGGGTCGCTCGGCACGAAGCTCAACGCGAGCGTCCTGACGACGCGGACTTGGTCTGACGCCGGACTGGCCAACGGCACGACGTATCGCTACTCCATCAAGGCGATCGACAACGCCGGCAACGCCTCGGCGGCATCGGTCCAAGTGGCTGCGACACCCGTGGCTCCGCCGACGCCGCGCGGCACCCCGTGGATCAACGAGTTCCACTACGACAACTCGGGGGCGGATGTGAACGAGTTCATCGAGATCGCCGGCCCGGCCGGGACCAGCCTCGCTGGATGGACGCTGGTGGGCTACGACGGCAGCGCGCGCACGGCGTACAAGACGGTGACCTTGAACGGCACGCTGTCCAACCAGTCGAATGGCTACGGCACGCGCTCCTTCGCCTTCTCGGGCCTCCAGAACGGCGCGCCCGATGGCTTCGCCTTGGTCTCGCCGACCGGCCTCGTCGTGCAATTCCTGAGCTACGAGGGCGTGTTCACCGCCGCCAACGGGCCCGCCGCCGGACGCGCTTCGCTCGCCATCCCGCAACTGGAGAACGGCAGCGGACCGACCAACGGATCGATCCGCCTGACGGGCACGGGTTGCGGCTACGCCAACTTCACCTGGGCGGCGCCCGGCACCGCGAGCCAGAACGCCATCAACCCGGGCCAGTCCTTTTCGGTCGGCTGCCCCTGAGACGCGCGCCGGCGACCGAACGGTCGTCAAAATTATTTGACAGGCGCGAGCGGGGCGCGAATGATCGCGCCCCGCCCCGGCTCAGCCGCGAAGGCACGCCAACGCCTCGCCGACCGTGGCGCGCACGGGCAGGACGCGCGCGATGCCGCCTGCCTCGAGGATGCGAGCGACGTGCGGATTGGGCGTGCACGCCGCGAGGCGCGAGCGCTTGGCGGCGGAGATCAGCACGCGCAAGCCTGCGCTGCTGGCGTACTCGATTCCCGACAAGTCCACCACGATCCGCGTCGCGCCCGCCGCCACCGCCGCCTCGAACGCGTCCTGGAGGCGCGGCGACCAAACCACGTCGAGGCTGCCGGTCAACTCCCACACGAGGATGCCCGCCTCGACGCGCTCGAACAGCGCGAAGCCCGGCCGCCCGTCGCGATCGGCGAAGAAGCCGCTGCGCGCCTCGAGGTCGAAGCGCGGCGAATCGAAGTGGCGCCGAAAGCGGACCAGCGCGGCGCGGGCGACCGCGGCCGCGGAATCGCTCGCGGGCATGCGGGCCACGAGCGCCTCCAGCTCGGCGAGCCGCTCCGTGGCGCGCGCCACATCCTCCGGCTTGGCGGAGGATGCTTGGCGGCAGTGCGCCTCGAGGCGTTCGATCTCGAGCTGCGCTTGGCGGGCGATGTCCATGGCGACGCGAGCGTCCGCACGCTCGCCGCTCAGAGCGGGAAGGCGCCGTCGCCCGGCGTCGCGTGCCCGAGGCGTTCGGCCACCTCGATGAAGGCGTTGTACTGCTTGCGCAGATGTCGCGGCACTTCCGCGTAGACATCCTCGACCAGCGTCTTGAGCGCCATCTTCGGCGCCTGCTCCTGGCGGTGGATCTCCTCGTCCACCAAGGCCTCGAGCTCGAGCTGCACCTTGGCACGGTGCTTCTTGTCGATCGCCTTGGCGGCGACTAGGCGCTTCTCGAAGAGGTCGATGGGATCGCGACGACGCCAGGCCGCGACTTCCTTCTCGTCGCGGTACTTGGTCGGGTCGTCGGACGAGCTGTGGCCCATCATGCGGTAGCTCGTCAGCACCAGCAGCGACGGTTGGTGCTTGCGCGCCAGCTCGTGCGAACGACGCGCCGCGGCGACCACCGCGTCGACGTCGTTGCCGTCGACCTCGAAGCCCGGCATGCCGTAGGCCGCCGCCTTGTCGGCGTAGCTCTTGGCCGCCGTCTGGTTGCGGCTGCAGACCGAGATCGCCCAGCCGTTGTCGATGACCACGAAGTAGCACGGGACGCGCCACACGCCCGCGAAGTTGAGGCCCGAGTGGAAGCCGCTGCTCGAGGTCGAGCCGTCGCCGCCGTAGATGGCGTGCACCTCGTCGAGACCGCGCGACTTGGCCGCGTAGGCGGCGCCGACGCCATGCACGATCTGGGTGCCGATGACCGACGACCAGCTGGGGTAGTTCGTCCCCTTGTGCTGGAAGTGGTTGCACATCTGGCGGCCCTTGGCCGTATCGTTGCTGTTGCAGTACATCTGCGCGATGTAGTCCGCCAGCGGCATGCCGCGCATGACGGCGGCGCCGCCCTCGCGCAGGCCCGACCACAGCCAATCCTTCGGCCGCAAGGCCCAGGCCGAGCCGATGATCGAGGCTTCGAGGCCCGTGGCCGAGCCGGCGAAGCCGACGCGGCCTGCGCGCTGCAACTTGAGCATGCGCTCGTCGAGCACGCGGATGGCGAGCATGTGGCGCAGGAGCGCCTTGCCCTCCTCCGCCTTCGACAGGCGCGCGGAGGCCGCGGCGGGCTGCTTCGCCGGCGCGGCTTTCGACGCGGAGTGGGCCGCGGACTTCGTCGCCACGCGGCCGGCCTTCGTCTTCGTGGTCGCCTTCGCCATCCGGATCAGAGCGCGAGCAGGCCGGGGTTCTCGAGCAGGCGCTTGACGTGCACCAGGAAGCGCGCGCCATCCGCGCCGTCGGCGAGACGGTGGTCGACGCTGCACGACAGGTTCATGTACTGGCGCACCTCGATCTTGTCGCCCTGCGGCGTCTCGACGACGCCGGGACGCTTGACGATGCGATGCACGCCGAGGATGGCGACATCGGGGAAGTTGATGATCGGCGTGGCCAGCGTGCCGCCGATGTTGCCGGCGTTGCTGATCGAGAAGGTGCTGCCCTTGAGCTCGTCGGGCTTGACCTTGCCGGCGCGCGTGCGGTCGGCGAGGTCGGCCAGCTCGGCGGCGAGCTGCAGCACGCCCTTGGCCTGGACTTCCTTGACCACCGGCACGATCAGGCCCTGATCGGTGTCCATGGCGATGCCGAGGTTCACGTAGCCGTAGCGCACGATCTCCTGCGCCGCCTCGTCGAGGTGCGCGTTGAGCTGCGGATACTTGGCGAGTCCCAGCGCGACTGCCTTCATGATGAACGGCATGAAGGTGACCTTGACGCCGACTTCGGCGCCCATGGCCTTGGCCTTCTCGCGCAACGCGACCAGCTCGGTCACGTCGAGCTCCTCGACGACGGTGAAGTGCGGCGCGGTGTACTTCGAGCGCACCATCGCCTCGCTGATCTTCTTGCGCACGCCACGGAACGGCACGCGCGTCTCGCGTTCGCCGGCGGCGAAGGAGATCGGTGCGGCGCTCGCGCGCGCGGGAGCCGCCACGGTCGACGCGGCGGCGGGCGTGGCGACGGTCTTCGACGCGCCCGAGGCCGCGTAGGCCTCGATGTCGGCGCGGCGCACGACGCCGTGGCGGCCCGAGCCGGACACGGCGGCGAGATCGATGCCCAACTCGCGCGCCAGGCGCCTAGCGCTCGGCACGG
>SXXH01000015.1 GCA_005789645.1 Planctomycetia bacterium | reverse complement strand
GTCACGCCCTGCAGCAGGAACGGTTGGAAGCGACGCTCCCGCAGGACCTGCTCGACGGCCTCCACCGCGCGTCGTTGGTCCTCCGACAGCTGCTCGGGGCGACGGCGTTCGGAGGTCGCCGTCTGCAGCAGATCGGTCTCGACGGCGACATGCTCGAACGCGCACAGTCCCTTGTCGACCAGCGTCTTGGCGAAGGCGGGCGACACATTGGCGCGTCGGCAAGCCTCGCGCACCTCCAGCGCATCCCCAACCTCGAGCAGGATCCGCAACAACCGGTGGTGGCGCGGATGGCTCGTCTCGATGGCCGCGAGTTGCGCGCGGTCGCAAGTCGCGCGCACCAACTTGGTCTTGCGCGCCTCGCCTTCGCGCTTGAGCGCCGCGGGCAGGAAGGCCGCCAGCGCCTCGCCCAGCGAGCAGGCGTAATAGCCCGACATCCAGCGCGCGAGCTTGAGCGCCGCCTCGTCGAGCAACGGATCAGCGTCGGGCGCCTCGAGCACCGCGCGCAGGCGGCGCGGATCGAGATCGGTCCCCGCGCGCAACGCCACGACCACGCCCAGCTCGCGTCGCGAGCCGAACGGCACGACGACGCGCGCGCCGGGCAGCACGCGCGCGGCGTGCTCGGCGCGCACCGCGTAGGTGTACTCCTGCGGCAACGGCTTGTTCAGCGCGACCTCTGCGTAGAGGACGGCCTGCGCCGCGGGCGCGACGGCGGGGTCCTCGCGCGCGAACTCGAAGGCGGCCGTCTCGGCCTTGGTTCCGCGGCGTGCCGCCATGGTCGGATCGCGTGCGCGCGAGGCCTCAGGGGCACCCGCAGGGAGTCCGCCGACAGCGCGGGCAACCCTCGCCGTACTTCTTCGCGACCGCGTCCTCGAGGTCGACCCCCGACATCGACGCCAACGTCGACAACCACGCGTACACGTCGGCGAACTCGCCTTCGAGCTCCTCGCGCTTGTCGCGGCGCAAGGCGCGCGTCAGCTCGCCGACCTCCTCGCAGAACCACATGTGGGTCCCATGCAAGCCGCGCGCCGAATCGCGTGCGTAGTAGATGTCCTCGATCAGCTTCTGCGATTCGCGGATGCGCATGGTCGAAACGCTCCTAGGCGGCGTCGCGCGACAGCACGACGATCGATACATCCTGCGGGAAGGGAGCGCCGGCGGCGTGCGCCTCCAGCGACTTGACGAGGTGCGACAGCATGGCGTCGGTCTTGAGCTTCGCTCCCGCCAGCAAGGCGCGATAGTACGCCTTCTCGCCGAACTCGGCTCCCGCGCCATCGACGACGGCCACCGGCCCGGTGTTGGCGAGCACCAGGCGGTCGCCCTTGTTGAAGGGCACATCGACCGCCTGCAGCGAACGCTCGAACACCGGGCCCTTGTCGAGGCCCAGCGCGATGCCCTCGGGCTGCACCGTGCGCACCTGGCCGTCGCCGGCCTGCAGGCGCACCAGCGGCAGCTTGTGGCCCGCGCACACGACGGTGGCGACGCCGGCCGCGGGGTCGAGCAGCACGTACAACGCGCTGATGTACATGCCGCGGCGCACGTCGCGCGCGATCTCGCGGTTGGCGCGGGCGAAGGCCTGCACCGGATCGTCGCCACGCGAGAGTTCGACGCGCAGGTACGAACGCGCGATGGCGCCGATCATGGCGCCCGGGATGCCGCGGCCCGAGACATCGCCGACGAGCACGCCCACGCGCCCATCGGCAAGCGCCAGGAAGTCGTGGAAGTCGCCACCTGGCGAAGGCGAGTCGAGGTGCGTGGCCGCCAGCGAGTAGCCCTGCAACTTGGGCGCGCCGGAAGGCAGCAACTGTTCGCGCACCTCGGCCGCGAGCGCCAGTTCGCGCTCGCGCGCCGCGAGCTCCTCCTGCGCCGCATGTGCTTCCTTCAACTCGGCCGTCATGCGATCGACGGCGAAAGCGAGGCGCGCCACCTCGCCGCCCGCCTTCACGCGCGTGCGATGGTCCAAATTGCCGCGCGCGATCTTGCCCACGTCCTCGACCAGCACCTCCACCGGCCGCGCCACGGCCGAACCGACCGTGAACGCGACCAGCGCGCCGACGACGAGGATGGCGAGGATCGCCAGCCCGATCGTCGCGGGCAATCCTTGCGTGGCTTGGTCCTTCAACTCCGCCGGCACGGCGAGCGGCGGCAGCACGGACTGCCCCTTCTCGTCGCGCCACTCGTACACGAGGACCGGCTGGTTCGTTTGCTGGCGTCCGGAGCCGCTGACGAGCGAACCTTCCCACGCGCGCAAGCGGCCCTTCATGTGCTCGACCGTGGTTCCCCCGGCCTTGGGCGCCACCACCACGGAGTCCTCCTGCGGCGGCAGGCCCATGCGTTCGAGCCGATAACTCTCGTGCACCAGCTCGAGGCGCGGACCTTGGATGCTGGCGGCTTCGACGAAGGCCTTGTCCTGCACTTGCTGCGCGAGGTCCGCGGTGCGCTGGTACAAGACGAAGCCCGCCACCAGCAAGACCGGCAGCAAGGCCAAGGTCATCGTCAGCGCGAAGCGCGTGGCGAGTCGCATGCCACCAGCAGCAGGACGCGACTGGGTGGAGGAACGCTTCGCCTTCTGCTTGGCATCGACCATCTTCAGGCGCTCCAACCCACGTCGGGCAGCAGGAGTCGCAACGGCAGCATGACGAACAGGAACGCCATCAAGCCGGCCACCACATCGTCCATGAGGATGCCATGCCCGTGCGGCAGCTTCTCCATGCGGCTCGCGGGCCAGGGCTTCCAGATGTCGAACAGGCGGAAGGCGAAGAAGGCCACCACCAAGGCCACGAGGCTCGGACCGCTCGTCCAGGCGATGGTCAGCAAGTAGCCGATCACCTCGTCGGCCACGAAGATGCCGGGATCCTTCTTGCCGGCGTGTTGCTCGGCGAATCGTCCGAGCGGGGCGGTGGCGGCGTACAGCGCGGCGCAGGCGAGGAGCGACCACCACAAGTAGTGGGGTTGGTCGCGCAACAACCAGGCGACCAGCACCCCGCCCAGCGTGCCCACGGTGCCGGGCGCGAAGGGCGACAAGCCCAGGAAGCCGAAGCTGACGAGCGCGAGCTTGAGCAGGTTCATCCGGCCGATTGCTCCAACAAGAAGCGACGTGTCTTGACGAGGTAGTTGAGGCACGAGCCGATGGTCGCGAGCAGCGTCAGCCACACGAAGGCCTGGGCCGTCTGGTGCCAGAAGGCCGCGGCCGCGGGGCCGAAGTCGAACGCGCGCAAGCCGAGCACGACCGCCAAGGCCACGCACTGCGCCGCCATCTTGACCTTGCCCATCCAATCCGCCGGCAGCTCCGCGCCCAGCGACTCGACGTAGCCGCGGATCGCCGTGATCAGGAACTCGCGCGCCGCCACGACGACCACCATCCACGCCGCGAAGTAGTCGCCCCCGGCGACGATGGCGACGCCCGAGGGGTTGTCGAGCCTGGGCGCGTCGAGCAGGAGCACCATCGTGCCGATGACGAGCACCTTGTCGACGAACGGATCGGCGATGCGACCGAAGGCGGTCACGCAGTTGCCGCGGCGCGCGAGCCAGCCATCGAGCACATCCGTGGCCGCGGTGACGAGGAACAGCCAGAAGGCCGCCGCGCGCCAGGCAGCGCCCAACTCGAAGCCCAACGCGCCGCCGGGCTCCTCGACCGCGAGGATCCAGAACAAGAGGGCCGACATCCCGAAGCGGATGGCGGTGATGCGGTTGGGCCAATGGCGGAAGACGCCCATTCAGCGCTTCTTCGCCGGGATGGCGAGGAGGTTGTGCTCCGGGTCGACCTTGGCGACCTCCACCTCCATGAACTCGCCCACCTTGGCCTTCTTGACGCCCGAGGCGACCACGATCAGGTCCGACTCGGGCGCGTCCCACTCCGGACGGCCGACGACGGTCTGCGCTTCGGCGTGCCACTCGTCGACGAGGATCTGGATGCGTTGGCCGACCAACGCCGATTGCGAGGCTCGCAGCACGCGATCGCGCGCCGCGAGCACGCGCTCCAAGCGACGCTGCGCCACGTCGGCCGGCACGCGCCCCGGCAAGTCATTGCCATGCGTGCCCTGCTCGGGCGAATAGGTGAACGCGCCAAGCCGCCCGAAGCCTTGGGCCTCGACGAGCGACACGAGCTCGTCGACATCCGCCTCGGTCTCGCCCGGGAACCCGACGAGCACGGTCGTGCGCAACACGATGCCGGGCACCTCCTCGCGCAAGCGATCCAGGATGCCGCGCATCTGCTCTCCGCTGCCGTGGCGGCGCATGGCGCGCAGCATCGCGGTCGAGGCGTGCTGCACGGGGATGTCGAGGTAGCGCGCGACGTTCTTGCGCTCGCGCATCAGCTTCGTCAGTTCCCACGGGAATCGATTGGGGTACGCGTACATGACGCGGATGCGCGCCAAGCGCGGCACCTCGGCGAGCGCCGCCACGAGGTCGGGCAGCTCCAACCCGATGTCGCGGCCCCAGGCGGTCGAGTCCTCGGCCACCAGGATCAGCTCCTTCGAGCCGTGCTGCACCAGCTCGCGCGCCTCCGAGACGACATCCTCGAGCTTCTTCGAGCGGTGCTTGCCGCGGATCGAAGGGATGGCGCAGAAGCTGCACTGGTGGTCGCAGCCGTGGCTGATGCGCAAGTACGCGTAGCTCTTCGGCGTGGAGATCAGGCGCGCGCCTTCGCGTTCGGGTTCGCGCAAGCCTTCGAGGTAGCGCGGCACGCTGCCGCCCTTGGACAAGGTCGCGACGCTCTTCGCCAGCGCCCTGTAGTCGCTGATCTCGGCGAACAGATCGACTTCCGGGAAGCGCTCGGCCAGTTCGCGCCGCACCTTCTGCACCAGGCAACCGGCGACGACGACATGGGCCAACTGGCCCTTCTGCTTGCGCTCCAGCAGGTCGCGGATCGCGTTCTCGGACTCCTCGCGCGCCGGCCCGATGAACGAGCATGTGTTCAGCACCACCGTGGCGGCGTGGTCGGGATCGCCGCTGATGACGAGGCCCTCCTCCGCCATGCGACCGAGGATCACCTCGGAATCCACGAGGTTGCGGGCGCATCCAAGGTGCACGACAGAAACGGTCGCGGGGTCGGTCTTGGCCATCGTGCTCTGCTGCGAGGTCGGAGCATGGACCGAAACGACGATCCGCGCGGGCTCGGGCTGCGAGCCTCGCGCGGATCGTCGCGACCGTGCGTCGTGCTCAGGCCTTCGCCAGCCGCTCCTTCCACTGGTCGCGGGTCAGGAGGATATCACGGCGCTGGCCCCCGAGGTACGGACCGATCAAGCCAAGCTCCTGCAGGTCGTCGAGGACCACGCAGGCATCGTCGAAGTCCATGCCGTACTGCTTCTGGAGCATCGAGACCGCCACGCGGCCGCGCTCCACGAACAGGCAGCCGACCTCGTCCAAGAGGTCGCGGCGGCTCGGGTCGAGCGCGAGTTGCTTGATGCTCGCGCCCGGGGCGGCGACCTGCGGCTGCAACTCGACCTGGGGCTCGGTCTGCGCATCGGCCTGCGTCTCCGCGGAGGCGCTGGTGGCGAGCTCTCCAACGGCTTCCACCTCGTACAGCCCCCCATCGAACAAGCCCGGGGCCTCGACCTCCACCGGTGCCTTGTTCTTCTTGCGCGACGAACGCTTGGGTGCGTCGGCAGCTTCCCCAACGGCTTCATCCACGACTGCGTCGATCGGCGCAAGGGTCGACGCCGCGGCGGGCACGGCTTCGACCGCAGCCTCGTCCAGACCTTCGGAGGCGGGCTGCTCGTCGAAGCCGATCTCGGCGGCCACGCGCCCGGGGGCGTCGAGGACGGGTTCGACCGCGCCCTCATCCGAGATCGCGAGTTCGTCGATCTCGAACTCGGATTCATCGACCTCCAGCTCATCGCCTTCGTGGACGACCTCGAGATCGACGGTCTCGGTGCCGATGACTTCGGTGCCGATGACTTCGGTGCTGACGACCTCGGCTGCGACTGCATCGGTGCCGACTGCGTCGGTGCTGGCCGCCTCGGTGGGATCCGTCGCGAAGACGGCCAGCTCGATCGAGTCCGAGGCATGGACGACTTCGGCTTCCGCGAGCTCGTCCTCGACAGCCGACAGCAGCGAGCTGGCGCGCTGTTCCTCGATGGCCTGCGATTGCTCGAGCGCAAGGAGTTCAGCCTCCAGCGCATCGAGGTCGGACTGGCCTTCGACCTGCACTTCGGGCTCCGCGGACTTGCCGGCGACCTCGGCGCGCACCTTCTCGACCAAGGAGAGCGGCGTGCCGTAGGCGTCCACCGGCTCGTCTTCGCTCGAGAGCCCCGTGCGCTCCCAACTCGGAACGATCGGCGAAGGAACCTCGACCTCGTCGCGCAGGTCGGCGGTCGCGCCGGACTCGAGCGTCTGGATGGCCTCGGCGAGCTCGGACGCGGATGGCTCGAGCGACTGCACGTCGATCTCGACGAGAGTCGCCGTGTTGGAAGCCTGCGGCTCGAGCGGGCGCGGCACGAGCGGGCGCGGCACGACGGGCTCGTCCATGACGGGCTCGTCCGCGAAGGAAGCGTCGAAGTCGCCAGCGAGGCCTTGGATCTCCACGGCTTCGACGGGCGTCGAAGCGGAGACGATCAGAGGTTTGGTGCCCGGCGGGATCTCGCCGCGCAAGCGCGCGTCTTCCGGATAGGGATGCGCCAACGGATCACGCACGCTGCGCGTGGCCGCGGAAGCAGGCGCGGGCGCGGCCGCGGTGGTCGCTTGCGCCAAGGCACGGACCTCGTCGTCGCCGGCGAGTTCCGCCGTCTCCGCGCCGCCCACGCCCGTCGCATCGGGCTTGACCAGCGGTGTCGGCTTGATGGCGGCCGCGCGCAGCCAGGCGAACCATGCGGGAAGCACGATGGCGAACGCGCCGGCGATGGCGGCCAGCGCCTTGTTCGAACTCGACGCCAGCGCGCCACCAGTGGCCTCGCCCAGCGCACCACCCGCGGCGAACACGCCGCAGGCCACGCTGGCGCCGAGCGCCACCGCCGCCGATCCGACGAAGTCGCGCAGCAATCCGCGCGCGTGGCTGCGCAAGAAGGTGCGCGCGCCCAGGTACGCGACCGCCGCGTTGAACAACAAGCTCGGCGCCAAGCCGATGGCCGCGATCCACTCGATGGCGACGCGAGCCGTGCCATGCGGCGCGGCCAGCTCCTCGCCCGAGATGGCCGACAGGCCCATGAGCACCAGGCCGAACGATCCGGCCATGAACACGACCAGCGCCAGCCAGTCGACGGGTCCCAACGACTTCTCAGTTCTCATCCTGCTCCGCTCCGTGGCCCGCGGCCGCCTCGCTCTCGATGCCGGGCGTGGCGCCGTACATCTTCTCCCATTCCTCCAACGTGTACATGAGCTCGCGCTCCTTCGAGCCGCGGTGCGGCCCGAGGATCCCGCGTTCCGTCATCATGTCCACGAGTCGCGACGCGCGCGTGTAGCCCACGCCCAGCGCGCGCTGCAGCAAGCTCGCCGATCCGCGCTTGTGCTTGAGGATCACGCGCACGGCCTGGTCGAACATCGGATCCTCGTCGGCGGCGTCGTCGACGAGACCCGCCGGACGCTGGCCGCTGGCGACCTGCACGAGTTCCTGGCTGAAGGTCGGCGCGGACACGCTGCCGACGAACTCGACGATCTGCTCGATCTCCGAGTCTTCGACCAGCGCGCCTTGCACGCGCTGCAGCTTGGCGCCGCCCGGAGGCAGGAACAGCATGTCGCCGTGGCCCAGCAGCTTGTCGGCGCCCGAATCATCGAGGATCACGCGGCTGTCGACCTTGCTGGCGACCTGGAAGGCGATGCGCGTGGGCAGGTTGCCCTTGATCACGCCGGTGATGACATCGGTCGAAGGGCGCTGGGTGGCGACGATG
>SXXH01000014.1 GCA_005789645.1 Planctomycetia bacterium | reverse complement strand
GAGGCGCGGGGCGGGTTGCGTCATCGCTCGCCCTTGCTCTGCGAGCCGGCCTCGTCCGCCATCATGCCTGCATCCGAATCGACCGAAGCCACGCCGGAGGGCGCGTCGACGCGCACGCCTGCGTGGTACAGACCCGATCCGTCGCCATCCAAGCCGCCGCTGTCGATGCTCATCTCCCACACACCTTCGCGCAGCCCACGCCGATGGATGCCGCGAGCCGCCACGATTCCGTTCTCGTGCCAATAGGTCCACGGTCCCTCGCGCCACGAGGGCCCTTCCGGCGAGGGTCGGCGCTCGCCGCGCGAGCGCAACTGGCCGTTGGGGTACCACTGGGTCCACTGGCCCACGCGGCGACCGTCCTCGTAGCTGCCGCTCTCGCGGCGTTCGCCGTTTGGGTAGTGGAAGACCCACTCGCCTTCGCGCTCGCCATCCTTCCAGTCCAACGCGCCCCGCGAGCGCAGCACACCCGTGTCCCAGTGCGCCTCGACCATGCGGTCGCAGGCTGCGAGGCTCGCGCACAGGATCCCGAGCACTCCGCCAGGCGCCAAGCCTCTCCAGCCGCGCCCAGTCGAGCGCGCGGCGCTGCTCGAGTTGGCGCTGGATCTAGGGTGCACGGGTGCTCGTGTCATGCGCGCTGCTCCTGAGCGTGGCCCGGGGGCGGGACGATGTCCCGCGGGCGCGTCACCGTACTCTTGATGGCGGTGGCGCTCCAAGGGCCGCCGGCGCTTCCCCCCCTAGGCGACCCACTGCTCTGCATTTTGTGCTTGCGCGACCGCTGGACAAGCGGCAAAAACCTAGCCGTCCTGTGCAGATCGGCCGGTCGTTCCGTGCCGGGTGCACCGGACGCACCCCACCCTGTCAGCGACCCCAAGCGTCCCCGCGGCTTCCGCTTCCTCCCAACATGCGCGCCTCAACGAGCAGCTTGCTTGCCCTCCCGATCGAACCGGGCATGGGTGTCGAGCGACTGGTCTCCGCTCCCATCGTCTTCTGCGAAGACGACTTCGACGGCGACTTCAGCTTCGACGGCCTCGACAACCTCGACGATGACGACGAGGAGTTCGACGACGACGACGATGAAGACGACGACGAGGACGATGACGACGACGACGACGACATGGTCTTCGGAGAGGAAGAAGAGGAAGAGTAGTCGCCTCGCGATCGGTGGCCAGCAGGCCGCCGCGACGAACTCCTGCCGCGACGAGTCTCGGTCACGCCGAGCCACGGTCACGCGCCGAGTCGACTCCGCGTCCATCGGCGTTCTCCATGTACACGGGGACCGGCATCGCGCGATGCCGGTCCCCGTGGCGTCTTCCAGCGCGCCGCGCCGCCACTTTTTGGCGGCGTGCGCGTCGGATCGCTCCGATCAGGCCTTCACAGACCGAGTACCTCGGAGCGCAAGAAGGTCTGGTCGAACAGCACCGGCGCCGTGAGCGGCGCGTTGTTGCCCTGGAACAAGCGCACGCGCACTTGCGTGACGTTGCCCACGTTCAACTGGTTCTTCGAGCGGAAGTCGTACGTGGCGGTGCCGTTCTCCGGATCGATCGCCAAGGGCACGATCGGATTGATGGTGGTGGCGCCGTCGGTGATGGTCACGCGCAGCGTCGTGCCTTGCGGGCGATCGACGAGGCCGCGGAAGCGGATCTCGCGCTGCTGGTTGTTGAACTGCCAGCGCTCCGTCGTGACGATGATCGGGGCGTTGGGGTCGAACAGATCCGTGAAGACCTCCTGCGCGAACAGCACGTGCTCGCCCACGAGGTGGCCGACCACGTCTACATGGCGGCCCAGGCCTTGTTGCAAGAGGATCGAACGCGGAATTTCCTGCTCCACAACGCCCAGCGTGTGGGCCGGGAAGCGCGGATCCTGGTTGTAGATCACGAGCAGGTCGCCGATGACGAAGGACGCCGGGACGCCGGCGCCGCCGGCGTTGATCGAGCGGATGGGGCCGCCGCGGACGTTCTCCGCCAGTTCGATCACGGCTTCCACGTCCGGGATCTGGTAGCGGTTGCCTTGGGCGTCGAGGTAGATGTGGCCCGCGGACTTGAGCGTGCCCCCGCTAGAGGGCGGGTAGACGCGCTGCGAAGCGTCGGGACCGCGCACGCCTGCGCGCGACAGGAAGTCGGCCGGCAGCACCGCGGCATGCGCCGGGTACGCGCCCTGCAGGAAGTTGAAGTAGTTGCTCTCGGCCGTGGCTTGCGCCGCCGGATTGCGCGTGGTCGGAGCGGCCGCGTCGACGCGCCGGTTCTCGTAGGTCGAGAAGATCGAGCGCGTCGGGCCAGCGTAGAGGGCCGTGGCGTCGCGGTTCGCCGCGTTGCCGTCGAGCAGGCGGTCGAATTGCGCGGCGCCGATCTCGCCGACGATGTGGCCGCTGGCATCGGCGTAGCCTGTGCCCGCGAGGGCGAAGGGCACCCCGTCGATGGAAGCCGGGATGATGTTGGTCGAGCCGACCGCCGTGATCGAGCGGTTGGCGACGTTGATGTCCCAAATCGGGCCTTCGTTGGCGTAGAGTTCGAGCGGGAGCTTGATGGTCAGCACGCGCCCGTCGGCGAGCGTGGCGGTTTGCCCTTGGGCGTGCAGGCACGGAGCGGCGGCTGCCACGACCGCGAAGGCGGCCAGCAGGCGCTGGAGACGGAGTTGTTGCATGGGACGGTTTCTTGGGTAGACGGGATTTATTGTCCCGGCAGGTGACGGGAAAAGGACGGCCTGCCGGATCGCAGCCGATCTTGAAAGATCTTCGCGATGGAAAATGCTACTTCGTATGCCGGGTGCGCGCTGTAGCTTCATGTAAATGTCTGTTCGGTTGCCTGTTAAGTCGGATAATCGGGCTCGCATGGCAACCTCCAGGTCTGGTATTTCTGATCCAATCCGCAGCCTCGCCTCGAAGGCTGGAATGATATGCAAGTAACTAGCGGGGCAGTCCTTGCGTCCATTGCATCCGTCGGGGCGCCAGAAATGCAGGCTACCCTCCGCAGCCCATGCGGCCCTCCGCATCCGATCCATCTGCGGCGCTTGCGTGCGGGCTTCCTTCCGCCGCCCAGCTCTCAAGCTTGCGTCGCGCCGATCCACGCTTGGCGCGCGCCATGGACGCGCTCCCGTCCTTTCCCGGCTTTCCCGACCGCGTTGGTCGGCGCGATGCCAGCCACTGGGAGTCGCTGGCGCGCGCCATCATCCACCAGCAGTTGTCGATGGCCGCCGCGGCGACGATCCACGCGCGCGTGGCGAGCCTCGGCGATGGCCGCTTTCCATCGGCCGAGCGCCTGCTCGCGCTCCCCGACGAGGCGCTGCGAGGGGCCGGGTTGTCGCGCGCCAAGGTCGAGGCCTTGCGCGACCTCGCGCGCAAGGACCTGGACGGCAGCTTGCGCCTGCGCGGCTTGTCGCGCCTCGCGAACGAAGCGGTCGTCGAGCGCATCGTGCAAGTGCGCGGCCTCGGCGAGTGGAGCGCGCAGATGTTCCTCTTGTTCAGGCTCGGCCGATTGGACATCGCTCCCGCGGGCGATCTGGGCGTGCAGGAAGGCTTGCGGATCCTCGACGGGCTCCCCACGCGCCCGACGTCGCGCGCCGCGCTGTCGCGCATGGAGTGTTGGCGTCCGCTGCGCAGCGTGGGCGCGTGGACGATGTGGCGCCTCGTCGAGGCGCGGCGCGCGACTGCCAAGAAGACTTGACGCTGCGCGGAAGCCTCACTTGGCGGCCGGTCGCAGGCCTTCGCGTTGGAGGCAGGTCTTGATGGCGCAGTGGAGTTCGTCGGCGAGCGCGCCGGCGTCTCGCGCATCGGCCCAAGCGGAGACCGTGAGCTTCAAGCCGTGTCCGTCGAAGGCGGCGACGATCACGGTGGGCGGCGTGTCCACGAGCGCGCTGGCGCAGCCCTTCGCGGCGTCTTGCAGCGCGCGCTTCGCGCGCTGCGTGTCCTCGCCTCCATCGAGCACGATCGAGGCTTCCACCTTGCGACGACCGAGGCGCGTCAGGTTGACGATGGCGCCGCCGGTCAGGGCCGAGTTGGGCACGCGCACCTCGCGTCCATCGCCGGTGTGCAGCACGGTCGCGAATACGCCGATCTCCTCGACCTTGCCTTCGTGGCCGGCGACCACGATGCCGTCGCCGACCGAGAAGGGTCGGAAGACCATCACCATCACGCCCGAGGCGAGGTTGCCGAGCGACCCTTGGAGCGCGAGGCCGATGGCGAGACCCGCGGCGCCCAAGACGGCCACGAAGCTGGTGGTCTCGACGCCCAGCTTGCCCAAGGCGGCGATGACGGCCACGGTGAGGAACAAGAAGTAGGCCAGATTGCCGAGGAACTTGCCGAGCGTCGGGTCGAATTCCGCGCGCGCCAACCAGCGTCGCAGCAGCGTGGAGCCCGAGCGCGCCGCCAGCCAGCCGACGACCAGGATGAGCAGCGCCGCGAGGAGGATCGGCGCCCAGGCCACCATGCCGTCGCCGAAGCGGTCGGCGAGGCGCGTCCAGGCATCCGGCGGGCCGGAGGGGGCTG
The DNA here is from genome assembly GCA_005789645.1 of Planctomycetia bacterium. Lineage (GTDB taxonomy): Bacteria > Planctomycetota > UBA1135 > UBA1135 > SXXH01. The sequence goes on along the minus strand of SXXH01000014.1, from coordinate 376 downwards.
ATGCTTGGGAGGGGACGAGCATGGCGGGGTGCGCGATCATGGCGCCAACGGTTAAGCAAGCTCGAGGTTGGACGCAAGGGTGCCCAAGCGCGGCGCTAGAATCCCGGCTCGGTCGCGCCAACGCGCGGCCGGCCGGGGGCGGCGCCAGAGGGCGCCTGAGATGCACCCCTCGAACCTGATCCGGGTCATGACGGCGTAGGAAAGGCGATCGATGAGCACGAACAGTCAGAACACGGCCACGACCCGCACCGAACCGAGCTCCCACCGCATGGTGCGCGAGGTGGCGCACGAGCACGGGCCGCTACCGGTGCCGTTCCGTCGCATCCACTTGACGAACGGCGAGGCCATCGACATCGAGGATGTGTCCGGCCCGCCG
>SXXH01000113.1 GCA_005789645.1 Planctomycetia bacterium | reverse complement strand
GACATCCTCAAGGAGTACCAGGCGCAGCACGCGTGGCTGGTGCCCGCCGAGCCCGCGTTGCGGATGATCGTCGACGTGATGGACTACTGCAGCCGCGAGGTGCCGAAGTTCAACACCATCTCGATCAGCGGCTACCACATTCGCGAAGCCGGCTCGACGGCGGCGCAGGAGCTGGCCTTCACGCTGGCGAACGGCATGGAGTACGTGCGCCGCGGCGTGGAGCGCGGGCTGGATGTGGACGCCTTCGCGCCGCGCTTGTCGTTCTTCTTCGACAGCCACCTGGACTTCTTCGAGGAGATCGCCAAGTTCCGCGCGGCCCGCCGCATTTGGGCGCGGCACATGAAGGAGAAGGTCGGCGCCAAGGACCCGCGTTCGTGGATGCTGCGCTTCCACACGCAGACGGCCGGCGTGTCCCTGACGGCGCAGCAGCCCGAGAACAACATCGTGCGCACGGCCTTCGAAGCCTTGGCGGCGGTGCTGGGCGGGACGCAATCGCTGCACACGAACTCGATGGACGAGACCCTGTCCCTGCCAACCGAGAAGGCTGTCAAAATTGCTTTACGGACCCAGCAGATCATCAGCGAGGAGACCGAGGTTGCGCATGTCGCCGACCCGCTTGGAGGCAGCTGGTACGTGGAGGGCTTGACCAACCGCCTCGAGGAGGAGGCCGGTCGCTACTTCGCCGAGATCGAGCGGCGCGGCGGCGTGGTGTCCGCCACCGAGCAGGGCTGGATCCAGCGCGAGATCCACCGCAGCGCCTACGCGTACCAGCGCGCGCTCGAACATGGCCGCAAGAAGATGGTCGGCATCAACTGCTACAACGAGGACCAGGGCAAGGTGCCGGCGATCGAGCTGCACCGCATCGACCCTTCGGTGGAGAAGGAGCAGGTCGAAGGCCTGCGCCGGCTGCGTGCTGGTCGCGACGCGGCCAAGGCGCGGCGCGCGCTCGACGACGTGCGCGACGCCGCCAAGGGCTCCGACAACCTGCTGCAGCGCTTCATCGCCGCGGCGCACGCGGACTGCACGATCGGCGAGATCGCCGAGGTGCTGCGCGAGTGCTGGGGCGAGTACAAGGAACCGAGGATTCTCTGATGAGCGAACGCAAGATCCGCGTGTTGGTCGCCAAGCCCGGCCTCGACGGCCACGACCGCGGCGCCAAGACGGTGGCGACCGTGCTGCGCGACCACGGCATGGAGGTCGTCTACACCGGCCTGCACCAGACGCCCGAGATGATCGCCGAGGCCGCCACGCAGGAGGACGTCGACGTGGTCGGCCTGTCGATCCTGTCGGGCGCGCACATGGAGCTCTTCCCGCGCGTGCGCGAAGAACTCGTCAAGCGCGGCAAGGGCGACGTGCTGCTCGTCGGCGGCGGGATCATCCCGTACGACGACATGGAGAAGCTCGAGCAAGGCGGCTACGCGCGCCTGTTCGGACCGGGCACCCGCACCGACGATATCGCCGAGTACATCAAGTCCGAGATGGCCCGCAGGTTCGCGCAGGAAACCGCCTGATCGGGTACCCTGTCGTGGCGCGGCCGCCCCCCCCGACCGCGTCCTCCTGAGCCGCCACGCACGTCCGAAGGGAAGGCCGTGATGAGTCCGCAGTCCCCCCGAGAGATCCTCACCATCGACGAGGCCGCCGAGCTGCTCGGCGTGTCCGTGAAGACCTTCATCAAGGTCCTGCACGCCGAGGATGTGCCGGCGCGCAAGATTGGCCGCGAATGGAAGTTCTCGCGGGCCGCCCTCATCGCCTGGGTTGGCAACGGTCGCAGCTCGCACTTCTACGATGGCGCCGAGTCGGAGGGCGCCATTGCGGAGCGGCAGGTCGAGATCGTTCCCGCGGCGCGCGGAGGCAATCACGGTTCGTCCACGCAGCCTGCGGAGCGCACGCGCCGTACAGTGGGTTGGAGCATCGACGACTGAGCCGCGTCGACGGCCGGCGTCACCGTGCCGCGGTCCGCCCTCCGCGCCAGCCGATCCAACCACGAAGAACTTCGCCGTTTCCGCCTCGATCCCACTCGCAAGTCCCATGGCGCACGACACCGACACCTCCCTGCTGCCCAAGATCGACCACGCCTTCGACCTGACGGAGGAGCAACGGCTCATTCGCGACATGGTGCGCGATTTCGCCGTGGCCGAGGTCGAGCCCAAGGCGCACGAGATCGACGAGCACCACCGCTTCCCGCTCGAGACGTGGAAGCGCATCGTCGAGCTGGGCTTGCCCGGCATCCCGTTTCCGACCGAGTTCGGCGGCAGCGGCGGCGACACGCTCTCGTACTGCATCGCCGTCGAGGAACTTTCGCGCGGGTGCGCCTCGACGGGTCTGACGCTCGCGGCCCACGTGTCGCTCGGCACGTATCCCATCTATCGTTGGGGCAGCGAACGGATGCGCCACGAGTACGTGCCGCGACTCATCGCCGGCGAGTACATGGGCGCGTATGGACTGACCGAACCCAACGCCGGCTCCGACTCGGGCGGCACGCAGACGACCGCGCGACGCGATGGGGACGGCTACGTGCTCAACGGCGCGAAGTGCTTCATCACCAACGCCAACCACGCCGGCACCTTCATCGTGACGGCGGTGACGGATCCGCAGTTGGGCGCCAAGGGCATCAGCGCCTTCGTCGTCACGCGCGACACCAAGGGCTTCCGCGTCGAACCCGGCGAGCACAAGCTCGGCATGCGCGGCAGCGACTGGGCGAGCCTCGTGTTCGAGGACGCGCGCATCCCCAAGGACGCGCTGCTCGGCCCCGAGGGCGAAGGCTTCAAGACCTTCATGAAGACGCTAGAGGGTGGCCGCATCTCCATCGCCGCGCTGTCCTTGGGCATCGCCCAGGGCGCCTACGACGTGTCGGTCAAGTACGCGCGCCAGCGCGAGGCCTTCGGCAAGACCTTGGCCGACCAGCAAGCGGTGCAGTTCAAGCTGGCCAACATGGCGCTCGACATCGAGGCCAGCCGCCACCTCGTGTGGCATGCCGCGCGCCTGAAGGACTCGGGCGTCGCCTACGGCAAGCAAGCCGCCATGGCCAAGCTCTTCGCCTCCGAGGCCGCCATGCGCTGCACCTACGAGGCGATCCAGAGCCACGGCGGCTACGGCTACTCGCGCGAGTACCCGGTCGAGCGCATGTGGCGCGACGCCAAGCTGTGCGTCATCGGCGAAGGTACCAGCGAGATCCAGCGCCTGATCATCGCGCGCAACGTCTTGAGGGAAGCGCAGGGTTGAGCCGCTGGATCGGGCGGTTGCCCGATTCGGTGCCAGGACTGGGCGCGTTGCTGGAGTTGGTCGCGGCGTGGTGGTGCAGTGCTTGCACTTGGTCGAAGGCCCGTCCACCATCCTCGGGGCACCAGCCTCGCGGGGGCGACAACGCGGTGCATCCACCACGATCCATGCATACCCCGACTCTTCTCCGGCACGCGGCCAGCACCGCGCTACTCGCGCTCGTCGCCACCAGCTGCTCGACTCTCTACGAAGTCGGCTACGGCTGGACGCTCGAGGGGCACGACGAACAACATGCGCTGGCGGTGGAAGTGGAGGATCTGCACTTCCGGTTCCATCCCACGGCGGCCGGTGTCGCCTTCTCGGTCGAGAACAAGGGCGACGAGGACGCCGCCATCGACTGGAGCCAGTCGTACTTCATGGCCCCGGATGGCACGAGCACGACTCCGCTGCGCACCGAGTCGCTCGTGGTCGGCGGCAACAAGCCGATCGAGGTCCCGGCCAAGTCCATCCTTCCGCGCGGAGCGACGATGAAGCGCTTCGTGGCGCTCGACAGTCGCGCGGGCGAGAAGCCGGATGCTTCCGCCTTCACCATCCGCGAGCTGATTTCGACACGCACGACGAAGTGGGATTCCGAGCGTGGCTGGGTCTCCTGCGCGACGGAGCCCAGCGGCTTCGAGGCGGACCTGATGGTGAACACGCTGAATCGGTTCGACTTCCCGCTGCACTATCCGTTGTCGTTCCGCGCGGCCGGGCCGCAGGTGCTTGCGGAGACGGCGAAGATCGTCGATCAGGCCAAAGCGCAACCGTTGACGGTGTTGGCCTTGGCTATCGAGCTCGAGGGCGAGCTCATCAAGCGACGTTTCGAGTTCCGGGTCCAAGATGTGCTCGTGACCACGCTCAACTACAAGAAGGAAGGCGACAAGACGATCGGCACACGCGTGCTCGCCGTCGAATCCCGCTCTTCGCAGCAGTGGGCCATCGTTGACCATCGCGCGGCTTCGGGTGTGCAAGAGCGCAAGGGCATGGAACAAACCTCGAGTCGGGAGCAGCAGTGAAACACGGCGCAATCCATGCAGGCGTAGTCCTCAGCTGCTTGGCTGCTTGCCAAACGGTGGCTCCGCGCACGGAAGGCGATCGAGACGCCTCCGCCGCGATCTTCGAACGCCTCAAGGGCTTGGACGGTCGATGGAGCGGTACCGGCACGATCGGTGATCAGGTGATGCCGATCGAGTCGACTTGGCGTGTCACGGGCGCGGGTAGCGCTGTGGAAGAAGTGCTCTTCGTCGGCACGCCGCACGAGATGGTGACGATGTACCACCTCGACGGGACGCGCTTGATGTTGACGCACTACTGCGCCGCCCAGAACCAACCGCGCATGGTGGCGACACCTGCCGCAGCACCTTCAGGCGCGGGCTTTGCTGTCCAGTTTGCCTAACCTCGACTGCACAAACCTCGCGGATCCGCTGGCGATGCACATGCACGAAGCGCAAATCGCCGTCGATGCCGAGGGCGTCATGCGCAGCAAGTGGAGCGCGTGGAACGGCGGCAAGCTCGACCACGACGCCGTGTTCGAGCTGCGCCGCAAATAGTCACTCGCCGATGTCCTCGTTCCACAATTCGGGGCGCGCGCGGATGAACTCCTCCATGAGGGCGATGCACTCGGGGTCCTGGACGATCACCAGTTCGACGCCGCGCGAGCGCACCATGGCCTCGGGGCCTTGGAAGGTCTGGTTCTCGCCCACGACGATGCGCGGGATCTTGTAGAGCAGCGAAGCGCCGCTGCACATGTCGCAGGGCGAGAGCGTCGAGTAGAGCGTGCAGCGCGCGTACTCGCGCGCCTTCAGGCGCCCGGCGTTTTCGAAGGCGTCCATCTCCGCGTGCAGGATCGGGCTGCCGCGCTGCACGCGGCGGTTGTGGCCGCGGCCGACGATCTCGCCGTCGAGCACGAGCACGGAACCGATGGGGATGCCGCCTTCGGCGAGGCCTTGGCGCGCCTCGTCGATCGCCGCGCGCAGGAAGCGTTGGTCGTCCATGCCGCGATTGTGCTCGAGCGCGAACGCCCACGCCATGGGCGCAGGGAGGCTGGCCGCGCTATCTTCGTGCGCATGGCGATCCAAAGAGCCTCGCGCAGCGCACCTGGCTGGACCCCCGAGACTCGTCGCGTGGGCGAGTGGGAGGTGGTCGCGCTGTCCGATGGTCACCTGCGACTCGATGGCGGAGCCATGTGGGGTGTCGTGCCGGCGACCATGTGGCGTGAATGGACGCCGCCCGAGCCGGACAACACGATCCTCATGGCGTTGCGGCCGTTCCTGTTCCGTCGCGGTCCGCATGTAGTGCTGGTCGAGCCCGGCATCGGTGAGCGCTGGTCCGACAAGTGGCGTCGTATCTACGGCATCGAGCACGACGGAGACGTGCGGCGCTCGCTCGCGGCGCTGGGGCTCGCGCCGGAAGACGTGACCATGGTCGTGGGCACGCACGCGCACTTCGACCACGTGGGAGCGTGGGTGGAGGAGCAGGACGGGCGTCTCCTGCCCGTCTTCCCGAACGCACGGCACATCCTGCCGCAAGTCGAGATCGAGATGGCCCTGGCCGGCGAGAACCCGCGCTCGGCCTCCTACCGCGCCGACGACGTGCGTCCGCTGCTCGCGGCTGGACTGCTGGAGGGCGTGGACGGCGTGGTGGAGTTGGCGCCGGACCTGCGCTTGCATGTGCTGGGCGGGCATTCCGACGGCGTCTCGGTCGTCGTGGTGCACGAGGACGGCCCCGAAGCCGCCATCTTCTGGTCGGACGTGGTTCCGACGGTGCACCACATCCAGCCGCCGTACATCATGGCCTACGACATCGACGTGGTGAAGAGCCACGAGGTCCGCACGGCGTGGCTGCGGCGCGCGGCGGAGCGCGGGTGGCTCGGATGCTTCTACCACGACCTCGACCACGCCTTCGCGCGTGTCAAGCAAACTGGACGGCGCTTCGAGGCTTTCCCGGCCTGAAGCCGCGCGTCCGAGTGGCCGCCGCTCAGGCTCGCGCCGCCAGCGCGGCGCGGGCGATGGCGAGATGGTGGCGCGTGTGCATGGCGCCGAAGCGCGCCCACTGGGCGAAGTCGAGCGGACCGAGGATTTGGTGGGGGATCCACAAGCGCGCGAGCTTCGACGGATCCACGCCTGCGGCGAAGCGCGGCACGAGCTCGGCCACGCCGGCCGCCCAGCTGCGCGCGGTGGCGTGATCGAGGTCGGAGGGCGGTCGCACCATGCGGGGCGATTGGGCGCCGGAAGGCAGGACGCCCGAGGCCACGATGCGCAGGGCCTCGGGGTTCGGGGTCGCTTCGCGCTGGACCAGCAGTCCTGCGCCTTTTTGCAGCGCAGCGAGGTTCTTCAACACGAGTTCGTTCGCCAGCGAGACATGCGCGACATGGGCCAGCGCCGACCAACCCGAAACCGCGGGAGCCACGCCGCCGAGCAGGGACGGTTCGCCGTCGCACAGGCGCAGCAAGTCCTGCGCGGCGGCGTCGAAGGCGGCGAGTTCATTCAACGGATCGAGCAAGTCCGCACCCATGGGCGCGCATGGTAACCTCGCCGGCGCGATGCGCATCGTGTCCTTGTGCCCGAGCCTCACCGAGCTGGTCCACGACCTCGGTCGCGGCGCGGACCTCGTCGGCATCACCGAGTGGTGCGTGCATCCCGCCGACAAGGTGGGCGGCATCGAGAAGGTGGGCGGCACGAAGAATCCGAAGATCGATCGCATCGTCGAGCTGCGCCCCGACCTCGTGTTGATGAACGAGGAGGAGAACCGGCGCGAGGACGCCGAGGCGCTCTTGGCGAGCGGCGTCGGGGTGCACGCCAGCATGCCGCGTGGGTGCGAGGAGACGGCCGCCATGGTGCGCTCGATCGCCGCCGCACTCGACCGTCGCGAGCAGGGCGAGGCCATCGCCGCCGACATCGAATCGCGCGCGCGCCGCGTGCGGCTCGCCGCGCAGGGGCGGCCGCGGATCGGCTTCGCGTACTTCATCTGGCGCAAGCCGTACATGACCGCCAACGCCGACACCTTCGCCTCGAGCCTGCTGGAGCAAGCGGGTGGAGTGAACATGTATGGCGCGCACGCCGAACGCTATCCCGAGACGAGCATCGAGGAACTCCTGCGCCTCGATCCGCGTTTGGTGCTCTTGTCGACCGAGCCGTTCCCGTTCCACGAGAAGCACATCGACGAGCTGGTCGCGGCCACGGGGTGGCCGCGCGAGCGGTTTCGCATCGTGGACGGCGAGTACTTGTCGTGGCACGGCTCGCGCACCCCGGCGGGCATCGACTACGCCGAGTCCTGCATCGAGCTGGGTCGCGCCTGAGCCGCTCGTCGCACGGCCTCGCGGCGCAAAGGCCTGAGTCGCCTCAAGGCAAGCGCATGCGCCACACGACGTCGCGCTCGAGGTGTCCCTCGTCGTCCTTGCCATCGGGGCCGACGCACCAGGCCTGCACCAACCCATCCGCGCCGATCGCCAGGCGCACCGGCTGGGCATCGTAGGGATCGCGGCTCTCGCCGAACCACGGGAGAGCCTCCTTGGCGCCGCCTTGCCGCGCGACCAAGGCGCCGCGCGCCAGCAACACGCGCGCCTCGACCCGATCGGCGGCTGCGAGCGTGGGATCGAGCATCGGCAGCAACAGCCGCGAGCGCACCGCGAAGCGGTCGGGGCCGTCCGCCAATCGCGCGTTGGCGCCGCCGCGTTCGTGGAAGGCGACTCGCGCCGCGACGAGGGCCCTGCGCCACATGTCGAGGTACTCGGCGCGATCGCGATCGAGGAAGAACCAGTTCGAGATCAGGCCGTGCAAGCCGTCGTCTTCGCTGGTGAACTCCGCGTCCCAAGCGTCCCACACGCGCAATCCGAAGGCGCGTTCGCCGATCATGCCGCGGCGCAAGGCTGCGCGCGGTCGCGCGAGGTCGAGATCGACTTCCAGCGGCTCCAGATCCCACTCGGGAGGAAGGTGCGAGATGCACAGTTCGAGCGTGGCGCACAACAGATCGGTCGAGGCGAGGTGCAGCGCGGCCGCAGCGAGCCAGTCGGGCTGGTCGTGCACCTCGACGAGCGCCACTGCTCCGTCGACGCCGGCCTGGAAGATCCCCGCGTCTTGACGCAGCGCCCCGTGCAGCGCGGTGGCTCGGCAAGCTTGCGCCAGGCGGATCTCCTCGAGCATGGGCAGCGAGGGGAACATGGTCTCGCGTGGATCGATCGCGCGCGCGACGAGTTGGGGATCGCTGGAGCCCAGTCCGCGCGCTTGGTTGGCGAGGTTGACGAGCGGTTCGACGCCCAGCACATGCACCGCCAGCAAGGCCCGTTCGCTGGCGAGCCACGGCTCGATGCCGGCGCCTTCGTCCATGCGTTGGCCGAGGCGCGCCACCAACGAGGGCCATGCGTCGTCGCTCGAGCCGGGCTCCTGGCTCCAAGCCGAGCGCAGGGTCGTGGCCGCCACTCGACCCGCGTCCCCGCATTCGCCCTCATCGAGCCGCGCCAGCACGGCATCGCGCCCGGCCACCGTCGCGATATCGTCGAGGCTCCAGCGCGGCTTGGTGGTGGCCACCAGCACGAGCCAAGCGCCGGGATCTTCGCCCTGCTTGCCACGCTCCAAGTCCTCGATGCGCAACGGTTCGAGCGTGCCGCGCGCGGCGAACTCGGCGTCTTCGCGCATGCTTCGATAGGCGGACTTGGCGGCCAGGACGCCCAGGCCGACCACGAGGATGGTTCCACCGAGCACCCACGGCCAACGGTGCTGCTTGCTGGGGGGAGGCATGGCGCGATCATACGCGGCGGCGGCGCGGCCATTCACGCGGACCCGGCGCCCCCGCATGCCGCGCGCGGCGCGAGGCGCCGCCTCAGTCGTCCCAGTCGTTGGTGTCGTGGCACCACTGGCAGTTCTGCGAGGCGCCGGGTTTCCTGTGCTCGCGATCCTCGTTGGGGTCGAAGTCGTTGGCGTGGCAGAGCACGCAGCCACGCGTCACGCCGGCGTGGTTGAAGTTGTTCACGTTCCAGCTGTTCACTCCGTGGCACTGCTGGCATTGCGTGCCGAGCGAAGCGGCGGCGTGGTTGGGATTGGTCGTCCCGTTGTAGTCGTCGAGGTGGCAAGCGACGCACCCGTTGACGATGCCGACGTGCGAGAACGAAGCACCTTGCCATGTCGCGGTCGAGTGGCACTGCTGGCAGCTGGTCGAGAAGTTCCCGGCGACATGTCCCGGGGCCGCCGTGTACTCGCGCTGGTGGCAGGCGAAGCAGTTCGTCGGCGTGCCGTCGTAGACGCCGCCGCCATGGCAGGCGCTGCAGCTGGCGGAGCCGTGCGCGCCGGTCAACGGCCAACTCGCGTGCGAGAAATTCGCGTCGTTCCAGTTGCTGGTCGAGTGGCACTGTTGGCACTGCGTGCCGAAGCCAGCGGCCGCGTGGTCGGGGCGCGCGGCGAGATCGTACTCGCGTTGGTGGCAACCGACGCATGTGTCGGGCGTGCCCTTGTAGACGCCGCCGACGTGGCACTCGGCGCAAGCAGTCGAGCGGTGCGCGCCGGTCAGGGGGAAGTAGGGGTGTTTGAAGGCGCCGCCGCCCCAACCCGCCGCGGTGTGGCAGGTGCTGCAATCCTGCTGCGCCCAGCCGAGCGTCTGGTGGTTCGGCACCAGCGCGGTGGCGAGGTCGTCGGCGTGGCAATCGATGCAGGCGATGGAGACACGCTCGAAGCGGCCCACTTCGGCGCCTTGGTGGCAGGCGAAGCAGGCGGCCGCGGCATGCGCCCCCACCAAGGGGAAGCGCGTGCGCGCATGGTCGGCGATTGCGCCGACCACCAGCCAGTTCGACTGCGAGTGGCAACTCGAGCAGTCCGAGCCCATGCGCGACTCGTGCGGATCCTCGTGGCAACCCGCGCAGCCGCGCACGCTGTAGAGCTGCACAGGTCCGCGATCGTTGTGGCAGCGCAGGCACCCGGCGGCCTCGTGCGCGCCTTCGAGGGCGTGGCCGGTCTCCTTCGCGTGGTCGTAGACGAAGTCGGCGCGGATCGTGTTCCAGTCGTCGCCTTCGTGGCACAGGCTGCAATCCGCCGGGAAGTCGTCGTGGGGCACGACCGGTCCGCGGAGCTTGTCCCACTCCTGCGCGGCGACCGACGAGCGCGAGCCGTCGATGGCGCAGGCGAGGAAGACGAAGGCCGAAGCCAGGAGCAGCAGGGAGAGCGAGTTCGTGTTGCGGTTCATGGTGGCCCTCCCGATCAGAAGCGCGTGGACAATAGGAAGCCCGCCGACCAGGCGTCGACGGCGTCGTCGAAGCGCCGGTCCGCGCGCAGCGACAGGTCCCAGGACTCCGAAAGGGCCCAGTCGAGCGTGCCGTAGAGGAAGTGCTGGGAGAGGATCGAGTCGTCGAGCGGTTCGAAGTCCTTCTCTTCGTACTGCGCCCAGCTCCAGCCGAACGCGCCGTGCAGCTCGTCCCACTGCTTGTCGGCCGACACGCGCACGCCAGGTCCGCTCGAGTAGCTGCCGTCGGCCACGTTGAAGGCCACCCCGACGCTGCCGCGGTCCCAAGCCCAGTCGCTGGCGCGCGCTTCGATCTCCCATGTCGCGCCGGAATCGTCCTGGTCGTTCCACAGGTCGAGACGCTCGTCGGTGCGCCAGGTCTGGCTCCACTGCTGCCAAGCCCACAGCGAAACGCGGTCGACCTGCCCGTCGCGCACGAGTTCGTCCGACACGACGGCGTACTCGTCGCGCAGGAGCTCCGGCCAGCGGATCCGCGACCAGCTGGCTCCCAGTCCATCGTCCGCCGTCGCGCGCCAGGTCGCGGACAGGCGCGCCTCGGTAAGCTCGACGCTCGAGTCCTTCAGTTCGTCCTCCGAACCGTACAGGTCGATCCAAGCCGATCCGCGCAGCACGAAATCACGGCCGAGTCCGGTGGCGCCATCGACGACGAACAAGCTGCGGTCCTTCTCGCCGTCGTGCAGGGTCTGCTGCGCGGCGAAGGCCAAGGTGTCGCGGCGTTCCTCGTCGAATTCATGGCGCCAGAAGACATTGGCCGCGAGATCGACGAAGCTCTTGCGCTCGCTGGTCGGCTCGGGGAGCCATCCCACGCTCGCTCCGTAGACATCGCGTCCATCGCGCAAGGCGCCCTCGATGCCGTCGACGAGCCCAAGCTGGGGCAGGACGCTCGAGTAGAAGCGTCCGAACTGCCAATGCAGGGGCTCGTCGCGCGTGCCGCCGACTTCGTAGACGAGTCGATCGAGGGACAGATATGCCTCGTCCTCGTTGGTGGATCCGGCATCGCGCGACTTGACGATGGCCTCGGCGTCGATGCGCAGGCTGCCGCCATCCTTGAAGGGATTGCGCAGCGTGGCGTCGCCCCCGACGGCGAAGAACGAGTAGCTGGCGTCGTCGCCCGCGTCGCTCGAGCTTTGTGTAGTGTCGAAGCGCGTCCATAGGCGGCCGCTCCACTCGGGTCGGCGCTCTTGTGGCTTGAGGCCCTGCACGGGCGCGAGCAGCGGCTTGTCCACGCTCCACGGTTCGGCTGGTTGCTGCCAGCCCGGATGCTCGGGCAGGTTGTCGGGCTTGGGTCTGGGTTCGGTCGCCGGGTCGCCTTGCAGGCGGCTGGCCGGCACGCGCGCCTCGCCGCGCGCGTCGCGCAGCACGGGCAACGATCCCGGCACGAGCTCGACGCGCGCGCTGCGGCGCGACACCACGCGCACGACGCCCTCGCTCTGCGCGCCGGATCCGTCGAAGAACTCGACGCGGTCGCCCACGGCGAGGCCCTGCTCGCGGCCTGCGTCGATGTAGAGGGCGGTCGCGGCGACCTGCGTCACCTTGACCTCGACCACCCGCTCTTGCGCGACTCCGGAAGGAGCTGCGCTCGTCGAGCCGGCTTCGGCGCGGCCAAGCCCGGTCAGGCCGACCCCGTGCAAGCAGAGCCAAGCGATGCAAACATGAGTGGTCTTCGTCATCGCGGCTGGTTCATCGCGTTCGCTGCTTCGCTGCCTAGTAGTTCCTCGAGTAGTCGATCGCCGAGGACAGCTGCGCGGTGGTTGTCGTCATCGTCGTCGTTCTGGCCATTCTCGCGCTTGTCGTCGCGGCGCTCTTCCTCGTCGCCGCCGCGGCCCCTGCCGCGACCCCGACCCTTGCCGCCATCGTCGTCGAACCCGAAGCCGTGGCAGTCGGCGCATGTCGTGCCGAGCGGCTTGTAGCGCGTGGCCACGCGTCCACCGACCGTCGTGGCCGGGCGATGGCAAGCGTCGCAGGACAACTTGGCGTGGCGCTCGTCGAGCGCGAAGCGCGAATGAGCAGCGTGGTCGAAGCGATCGGCTTCGAAGCCTGGCGCGGTGGAGTGGCACCGCGCGCAGTCGGTCTTCCCGCCTTGCGCGAACTGGCCGAGATGCACGTCGGCATGGCAACTGGCGCAGTCGACGCCTTGGACCTTGGCGTACTGGCGGCCATCCGCCGACGGTGTCTCCAGCCGCGCGTGGCAGCTCGTGCACGAGGCTTGCGCGTGGGCTCCATCCAGGACGAAGCCCGTGAAGGCGCCGTGGTCGAACGAGCCCACGCGCACGGGGCTCCACGACTCGTCGGTGTGGCAGCGCTGGCAACCGTCGCGTCCATCGATCGTGCTCGGTGTGCGAGCGCTGTCGAACGCGCCGTCGTGCGGATCCGCATGGCAGGCGCGGCAATCCGAGAGCGGCGTGCCTGCGTCCAGCGGCTTGGCGAAGCCGAAGGCGCGTCCACGCTCGTCGCGCGGCTGCGTCGGGTGGCAGGTCGCGCAGGCGAGCGCCGCATGCGCGCCGAGCAAGGGATGCTTGGCGTCGCGTGCGTGGTCGAAGCGCGCATCGATGCGATCAAAGCCGAAGCTGTCGTGGCAGCGCGCGCAATCGGTCGCGCCACGCGCGTCGGCCAGCTTGCCGTGGTGCGCGTCGGCATGGCAGCTGGCGCAGTCCTGCGGCGCGTCGCGCGCCTCGACACGACCGAACACGCGACCATGTTCGTCGGGCGTCGCGCGCGGACGGTGGCAAGCTTCGCAGGAGGCCGTCGCGTGGCGGCCGTCGAGCGCGAAGCCCGTCGAGCGTGTGTGGTCGAAGTCCGCCACCTGCGCGAAGTCGTGCGTGTCGTGGCAGCTCTTGCAGTCCGCGTCGCCGCGCGCGGCGAAGAAGCCCGCGTGGGCGTCGGAGTGACAAGCGGAGCATGTCTGGTCCACGCCGCGGAAGGCGCGCGGGCCTGCGCCTGCCTTGCGATGGCAGGACTCGCAGCTCGCGCGCGCGTGCGCACCCTCGAGCGCGAAGCGCGAGCGCGCATGGTCGGCGAGGTCGTAGGAGTGCGGCGTGAACGCGTGCCGGTCGTGGCAGGCAAGGCAGTTCGTCGCGCCACCCGGCGCGTCGGCGAATTGGCCCGCGTGCGGATCGGCATGGCACGCCGTGCAGTCGTCCATGGCGCGTTCGGGGTGCGACGCGCGGTAGAGCTCGAGCGCCAGCGCCTGGTCGGCCGAGCTCGCGCGCGTGGTCGAACGTCCGCGAGCATCCGGCGCGCTGGAGGGACTCGGAGGCGCCTGGCGGTCGGCCACCAGCACCGTGGCCGCGTCGGCCGCGTGGCATTGAGCGCACTCCAGTTGGTCGTGCGGCTTGGAGAGCGCGAAGCCGCCGCGTTCGTGCTGCGCTGGCGTCAGGCGTGCGGCCGCCGAAGCGAACGAGCCCTGCGACAAGCCATGGCACGCGCCGCAGGTCGCGTCGACGGCGCCACGATCGCCAAGGTCCGCGAGGCCGAGGAAGTCGGCCGCGTGCGGTTGCGCGTGGCAGTCGATGCAGCCGCGCGTCGTTCCGGTTCCCGCCGCGTAGCCCTCGATGGCGTGCGCAGTGCCCTTCGGGTGGCAGTCTTGGCAGCTCCGGCCCGCATGCACTCCTTCGAGCGGGAACTTGGAGGTGTGCTCGAACATGGCCACCTCCGCGAAGGGCCGTTCCTGGCCATGGCACGAGGCGCAATCGGGCAGCTTGCCGCCGTGCGGATCGGCGTGGCAGCTGGCGCAATCCTGCACCAAGCCGTCGAAGCGCTTCTGGCCCTTTTCGAGCAGCACGGCGTCGGCGTGGGGATGACAGCGCGCGCACGCAAGGTCCGCGTGCGCACCGGTCAAGGCGTAGGCCAGGCCTTCATGCGCGTAGCGCGCGCGATCGGCGATCCCCGCCAAGGCGAAGCTCCGGTCGCTGACGAGCGGATGGTCGAGCCCGTGGTGTTCGCCATGGCAGCGCTGGCAGCTCGTCGCGTCGGCGAGGCCGCCGTGCAGGCCGCTCTTGGCGCGGATGTCGGCCATGGTGTCGGCGTGGCACGCGCCGCAGGCTTGCGCCATCTCGCCCGGGCCGTCGCCATGGCAGGCCTCGCAGTCGTCGTTGTCAAGTGCGCTTGACAAGGCGTGGACGCGCGAGATGGGCCCGGGCG
>SXXH01000112.1 GCA_005789645.1 Planctomycetia bacterium | reverse complement strand
GGCCGCGCCGCCGTGGCGGTCGTGGCGCGCGCCGTCGCCAGCGCGCCGTTGCGCGTGCTGAAGGTCTTCATCGACCTCGACACCGAGTCGAAGGGCGTCGCGCGCGGCGAGCGAGCCTTCGCAGCCTTCGCGCCCGGGGTCGCGACGCTCGAGCCGGGCGCGGTCGCCGCGCTCGAGCCGCTGCTGGCGCGCTTGCGTTCCGACCCGGCCTTGCGCGTCGTGATCCAGCACCGCTTGTCCTCCGCCGACGTGGACCGGATGGATCTCCTGGCCAACCCGAGCAGCGCCGACGTGCTCGCCTTGCAAGAGCGCTTGCGTGTTCGTCGCGCCGAACTGCAGGCTCGCCACGAGCGCCTCGCGGCGGATGCTCGCGCCGGCCAAGGTGCTTGGCGCACCGAGCGGGTGGCGGAGCTGCGCGCCGCATGGCTTGGCGTGGTGGAGGAACTCGGCTCGGTGGAGGCCGCGCTGGACGAATTGGGCGAACTGCAGCGACCCGGCGCGGACCGCCATCGCGCCAACCGCACGCGCGCCGCGGCGCTGCTGCTCGGGCAGCGCAGGTTGGCCGAGCTCGTCGAGCTGTTGGAGTCCGCGCGCCCCGATGGTTCGGTCGAATGCGAAGTGCGCGCGGCGAACCTCCAAGTCGCCCAGGACGAGGACGCGGGCGCGGGCGCGGTGCTGGTCGTGTTGCGGCGGCGCTGAGCCGCGTCACTCGACGGGAGCGCCAGTCGCGAGGAACGACACCAGCACGCCGCGGTGGTCGCTGGGCCAAGGCGCCACGACGAGATCGCTCGTGGCGATGGACTCGCCCAACACCTTGACGCGCACGGGGCGCAGTCCGGCGCCGCGATGGTGCACGCGATCGATGCGGTCGTGGCGATCCTTGGGATCGTCGGGCCGCGTGGTGGGCGTCCAAGTGTGGCCCGGCCAAGCGAGCGGATCGGGGTGCAGCGCGCGCCAAGCGTCCTGCAGGCCGGATTCCTCGAGCAACATCGATCCAGGCCAGCGCACGGCGATCGGACAGGCGCCCGCTCGCGCGGCGGCGGCTGTCCAGTCGAGGTGCGAGGGTTCGTTGAAGTCTCCGGCCACCACCACGGGCGCATCGTCGTCGAGGGCGGACTCGAGGTCCTCGAGCAAGGCTTCGAGGTTGGCCAAGCGCGCCGCCTTGGCTTCGTCGATCGCCTCGGCCTCGGTGGAGATGAAGCGTCCGCCCTCGTAGGGGATCTTCGCCAATTGGTACGGCTGGTACGGCGCGGCGGGCAGGTGGACGCTGGCGACATGCACTTGGCGGCCGCTCGGCAGTTCCACGATGGCCGCGTGGCGCGTGCGACCCGCGAAGCGATGGCGCGTGGCCACGCCGCGTCCTCCGCTGAACGCCATGTACGACCAACCCATGCGCTCCGCGAGCACGGCCGCGTTGTCGGGTCGGCCCTCGGCGAGGCCGCGGCTCTCCTGGAAGCACACGGCGTCGGGAGCCGCCTTCTGCAGCACGCGCAGCGTGTCCTCCAACGGACGCTTGCCGGCGTCGCCGCCATGCCACAGGTTCAAGGTCAGCACATCGAAGGTCTCGGGCAGTCCGACGTCGTCGGCGCCCGGGCTCGCTCCGCGCGAGGTGCAGGCGGCGACGAGTGCGAGTCCGCACGCGAGGAGGAATGCGCGCGCGAGGCGCGCCGGGCGATGGAGGATGGCATGCATGCGGTGGAGGATCGTCTCAGGACTTCAAGTCGAAGATGCCCACCAACGACAACCCGTCGAGTCCGGGCAGGTGGTCGAACAGCGCCAGCACCGGGATGGCGGCGTTGACCAGCTTGAGCTTGGCTGGCGAGAAGGTCTTCGAGTAGTTGGTTTCGCGGTCCTTCTTGAGGCGATAGCCCCAGGCTCCGACCGGGTTCATCGGGCGCAGCGCGCGCGTCGCGAAACCGTGGCGCTCGAACAACGCCCGCAAGGACACTGCGTCGTAGCGGCGCCAATGCCCGCTGGCCTTGTCCATCGCCCCGTACAGGCGCGATTGCGCCGGGACCTTGATCACCGCCGTGCCGCCGGGCGCGAGGCGCGCCTTGAGCTTCTCGACGAAGGCGTCGTCGTCCTCGAAGTGCTCGACCACGTCGAGCGCCACCGCGACGTCCGCGCGCACGTCGGCGAGCTCGCGCCAATCGCCGCGCAAGTCGGCCTGGCGCGCGTCGACCTTGCCGCCCGCGAAGCGCGCCGCGAGCGTGCGCAGCAACTCGGGGTTGACATCGACCGCCACCACCTTGTCGCAGCGCGGCAAGTAGTGCTCGAGCACCATGCCCGCCCCGCAACCCAGTTCGAGCACGGTGCCGCGCACGCTGTCTTGGAAGCGGCGCGCGATCCACGCGTAGTAGTTCGGCAGGAGCGCCATGCGGTCCTGCGCCTCGTGGTAGACGAGGTTGGACCGGTCGAGTTCGCGCGCGTCGCCCATCGTGGATTCCAAGGCTACCACGCGCGCCATCAAGGCGCGGCGACGCGCACCGCCATACCCGGTCGCAACTTGCCGCCGTGCTCGACGCGGCACACGAAGCCGCTGCGGCCCAGCATCAGGTCCGGGAAGCGCTTGTCGATCGCGCGCAGCGTGTTGCACGGCTCGCGAACGTCGTGGATGGCGAGCACGACCTCGTCGCCCACCAGCAGTCGATCGTCGGGCGAGAGCGTCGCGAAGTCGAGTCCCTCGAGCAGCAGGTTCTCGCCGAACGAACCGGGCGCTTCGCACGCCACG
Organism: Planctomycetia bacterium; assembly: GCA_005789645.1. Classification (GTDB taxonomy): domain Bacteria; phylum Planctomycetota; class UBA1135; order UBA1135; genus SXXH01. Next base: position 9,354 of record SXXH01000112.1, on the reverse strand, counting down.
CCGTCGCGTCGCAGCGCGTCGTAGTCCTCGGCGCTGAACAAGCACACGGCGCGTTCGAGGCCGCCGTGCAGGCGGAAGCGGTGCTTGTCGCCGACGAGGCCGAGCGCGACGCACTCGGCCTCCGGGACGGGGAACTTCGGAACGCCGCCGGGCCCGAGGCACACGGCGCGCACGATCCCCGCGCGATCGCTGGAGCCGCTCACTCCTTGAGGAAGAAGTAGTAAAGCTGGCCTTCGCTGCGCGTCGAACCCGCCAGCTGCTCGGCCTCGTCGCCCGAGCCCAGGTAGATGTCCGCCCGGCCCGCGGTGCGGATCGCGCCCCCGGTGTCCTGGTCGAACATGAAGTGGTCGATGGTGGTGCCCTCGCCGCGCGGTCCGACCTTGCCCGAGACGTAGACGATGGAGCCGCGCGGGAAGAGCGACTTGTCCGTGGCGAGGCTGCGGTTGGCGCTGACCGGCACGTTGAGCGAGCCGCGCGGCGCGCCCTCGATGGGGGTGAAGAACACGAAGCTCTCGTTGCGGTTCAGGTAGTCCTGCACCTTCTCCGGGTTGGCGGAGGCCCACAGGCGGATGGCGCGCAGCGACACGCCGTCCTTGGGCAGTTCCCCGTCGGCGACCAAGGCCTGGCCCAGCGACGAGTACTCGCGCCCGTTCTTGGCCGAGTAGCCCAACTTGAAGAGCGTTCCATCCTCGAGGCGCACGAAGGCCGAGCCGTTGACATGCGCGATGTAGGCGTCGATCGGATCCTTCAGCCACGCGAGCTCGAGGCCCTTGCCCGCCAGCATCGCGCTGGCTTCGATCACCGCGCGTTCCGGATAGGGCTCGTAGCCCGCGTTCGTCTTGCGCCCGAGGATCGTGCCGTCCTCGGCCTTCGCGAGGTCCTTGGGGCTCGCGTACAGGGGATGCCGGTACGTCGCGGACTGCGTGCGGCTGCCGTCGAGGATCGGCGTGCAGTACGCGGTGTAGAGCACGCCGCCTCCCGCGCCGTCCCAACCGGCGCTCTTCAACACCTCGAACTCGGCGAGGACCTGCGCTTCGAAGTCGTCGCCGTCCTTGGCCGTCTCCAGCAGTTCCTTGAACCTCTCGAGGCTCTTCAGCGCGCGCTCGTGCGTCACGCCTTCGATGGGGAAGAACTGCGGCGAGCTCTTCTTCTTCATCCACGCGATGCTCTGCTCCAGGGCCGGCAGCATCTCCTGCTTGGCCCAGTAGTCGTGCGTGAAGCGCGGCGGGACCTCGTCGGGGCCCAGTGGCAGCAGCGCCGGCGCGCCATCGGGCAGTGCGCGACCGTAGTCGGGTTGCGTGGTCTTGCAGGCGGAGGCGACGACGAGCAGCGTGGCGCAGGCGGCCGCCGCGAGGTGCTTCAGGTAGGGGTGGCTCATGGGTGTGCGGCGAGTCTGGCAACTGCGCGGCTCCGTTTCACCACCCTCCACGCGCGCGCCGCGGGCCTGCGCCGCTAGAATCCAACCCACTCCCGATGCCGTGCCTGATCGGATGCCTCTGGCTGTCGCTGCCGCGCCTGGTCCTGTTGCTGACCTGGCTCTTCACCGACGCCATCGCCAACGCCTACGAGACGAAGGTCTGGCCCTTCCTCGGCTTCTTCTTCCTGCCTGTGACGACGCTCGCCTACGCGTTCGTCCACACGAAAGGCCGAGAGCTCGATGGGGCCGGCTGGATCGTGATGATCATCGCCGTGCTGGTCGACTTCGGCGTGTTGGGCTTTGGACGGCGTCGTCGTCGCCAGCCTCCGCCTCCCGCCGCCCCTGGTGGGGGTGCCGGCCAAGGTGGCGGCATGGGCGGCGGCATGGGCCGCGTGATCGACGTCGAGGCGCGGCGCATCGGCTGAGGGCCGTCGCGCGGGCCGGGGACGCTCGTCGCGGAATGCTCGCCAGGGAATGCTCGCCAGGGAATGCTCGCCAGGGAACGCTAGTCAGGGCGCCGCGAACACCGTCGACGAGTGGATCTCGTCCACGCCCGTGGCCGCGACGATCCCCGCGGCGTTGTGGGCGCGCACGCCCCCGCCGGGAAGGATCCGGATGCGGCCGCGCGCGGCTTCGACCAGCTCGCGCAAGGCGTGGCGACCTTCGTGGGCGTCCTTGGCCCCGCCGGAGGTCAGCACGCGCCGCACGCCGCATTCGATCAGCACCTCGAGCTCCTGTACAGGATTCTTGACATGCTCGAAGGCGCGGTGGAAGGTCGCCGGGACCCCGCGCGAGCGCGCCACCAAGGACCGCAAGGCGTCGCGATCGACGCGGCCGTCGGCCGTGATCCAGCCGTAGACCACCCCGTGAGCGCCGGCGTCGAGCACGCGCTCGAGGTCGTCGAGGCTGCGCGCCAAGTCGTCGTCGCGCGCCACGAAGTCGCCGCCGCGCGGCCGCACCATGCAGAAGAGCGGCGACTTCGTCTCGGCGACCAGCGCGCGCACGAGTTCGGAGGTCGGCGTGAGCCCGCCCAGATCGAGGCGCGAACACACTTCGAGTCGGCCAGCTCCGCCCTCGAGCGCGGCGCGCGCGCCGGCCAGGTCGTCGATGCACACTTCGAGCAGCACCATGGTCGCGCCAAGGGTAGGGCCCGACCACCCGCGTGGCGAGTGGTGGTAGGCTAGAGGTTACATGCTTCGCGCCCCCTCGACGAGCCAGCCTCACGCGCAGGAAGTCGCCCTCGCCGCGCGTCTCCTCGCGGTGTGTGTGCTGGCCGTCGGCTTGGCCGGATCGGTCGACTCTCGTCCGCAGGGCGCCTTGCCCGCGGCCGACGCGGAGTTCTTCGAGACGCGCGTGCGGCCGGTCTTCGTCGAGCACTGCAACGAGTGCCATGCCGGCGGACCCAAGAAGGAGAAGGGCGGCCTGCGCATGGACTCGCGCGAGGCGCTCTTGGAGGGCGGCGACAGCGGCCCCGCGCTGATCCCGGGGGATCCGGCGGGCTCGCTGCTCCACAAGGTCGTGAGCTACGCCGATCCGGACATGGCGATGCCGCCGAAGGGCAAGCTCTCCGACGCGCAGATCGCGGACATCGCCGAGTGGATCCGGCGCGGCGCTCCCGATCCGCGCGGCACCGAGGCGGCGACGCCGTTGACCGACGGCGATCCGTTGGCTGGCTCGGACCACTGGGCCTTCCAAAGCTTGCCGCGCGCAGTCGCCGTGCCGGCGCCGCGCACGCCGAATTGGACGCGTAGTCCGATCGACGCCTTCGTGCTGGCGCGGCTCGAGGCCGAAGGACTGGCGCCCGCGCCCGAGGCCGACCGGCGCACCTTGATCCGCCGGGCGAGCTTCGACTTGACGGGCTTGCCGCCGACGCCCGACGAGGTCGAGGCCTTCGTCGCGGACGGCGCGCCCGACGCGTGGGACAAGGTCGTCGATCGCCTGCTGGCTTCGCCGCGCTTCGGCGAGCGCTGGGCGCGCCACTGGCTGGATCTAGCACGCTACGCCGACTCGAACGGGCTCGACGAGAATCTCGCCATGGCGCACGCCTGGCGCTGGCGCGACTGGGTCGTCGACGCGTTCAACCGCGACGAGCCCTACGACTTGTTCCTGACCAAGCAGCTCGCGGGCGACTTGCTGCCGCCGACCTCGGACGAAGCCGAGCATGTCGATCGGCGCGTGGCCACGGGCTTCCTGGTGCTGGGGCCCAAGATGCTGGCCGAGCAGGACAAGCCCAAGCTGCTGATCGACGTGGTCGACGAGCAATTGGACATCGTCACGCGCACCTTCATGGGCTTGACCGTGTCGTGCGCGCGCTGCCACGACCACAAGTTCGATCCGGTGCCGACGAGCGATTACTACGCGCTGGCGGGCATCTTCAAGAGCACGAGGACGATGGCCAACACGGACTTCGTCTCGCGCTGGAACGAGGTCGAGCTGGCCTTGCCCGAACGCATCGCCGCGCGCGACGAGCACAGGAAGCGCCTGGAGGAGGCCAAGCGCGCCGTCGAGGCGGCCACGACGGCCGCGCAGGAAGAACTGTCTCAGCGCGTGCTGCGCGAAGCCGCGCGCCACATCCTCGCCGCGGCCGAGCGCATCGACGCCGTGCAGCTGGTCGAGGCCGAGTCCTTCGCGCGCGGGTCGTTGATCGTCGACACGAGCATGTGGGGTTCGAAGGAGACGCCCGTCGTGCGCACCGGCAAGGGCGGTCCGCAGTTCGTGGAGTACGACGTCGACTCGCCCGCGGCGTGTCGCGTGGCGCTCGAAGTGCGCTACGCCGCCGCCGAGTCGCGACCGATGGCGCTCTTCGTGAACGGCGCCAAGTTGGCGGAAGAGGCCCTGAAGGACACGACGGGTTCGTGGCACCTCGACGGGCAACGCTGGACGCGCGTGGCCGAGGTCGAGCTGGTCGCCGGCCGCAACATCGTGAGGTTCGAGCGCGACGGCGAATCCGTGCCGCACATCGACGCGTGGGCCTTGTCGGAGCTGGCTCCCGCGCCCGTCGGGGACGGCCTCGTGCCCGAAGTGGTGCAGGCGTTGGCGCTGCGCTTGTCCAAGGCCACCGCGGCGGACGAACCCCTGCTGCATCTCGTGGCGGCGCATGCACGCCTGCCGAGCGAGGACTACGAGCACCATGCCGCGCGCCTCGCGAGGGAACTGCGCGGCATGGAGCAGCCGAGGCTCGTCGCCGCGTTGCTCGACGGCTTGCCGCCCGCGAGCCTGCGCGAGTTCGCCGGTCGCGTGCAGACCTTGCTCGCGACCGTGGAGGCGCGTTGGCGCGCGGAGAAGGCGGACAGGCCCGATCTCGACAAGTTCGCCGACGCCGAGTTCGAGCGCGTGCGCCTGCTGCTGCATGGCGCAGGCAGTCCCTTGCGCCTGTCGGGTGAAGCCGCCCGCCGCAGCTACGACCCGTTGCTCGCGACGAAGCTCGAGGAGTCCGACGCCGCTCGCAAGTCGCTCGAAGACGCGACGCCGCCTGCCATTCCCGTTGGATTGGGCGTCGTCGACGGCAAGGCCGAGGACTTGCCGGTGCACATTCGTGGTTCGCACCTCAATCTCGCCAAGGAGCCGGTCGTGCGCGGGTTCCTCTCCGTGGTCGTCGACGACGTGCCCGGCCCCGCCATCGAATCCGGCAGCGGGCGGCTCGAGTTGGCGCGTTGGTTGACGCACCCCGACCATCCGCTGACGGCGCGCGTCATGGCGAACCGCGTGTGGCAGCACCTCTTCGGCGTCGGGCTGGTCTCCACGCCGAGCAACTTCGGCCTGCGCGGCGATCATCCCTCGCATCCGGAGCTCCTCGATTGGTTGGCGCGCGACTACATCGAGGGCGGCTGGTCCACGAAGGGCCTGATCCGCCGGATCATGCTGGGCGCGAGCTACCGCATGTCGGCGCAGCACGACGCGCTCGCCATGGAGAAGGATCCGGCCAACCGCTTGTTGTGGCGTCAGAATCGGCGGCGCCTCGAAGTCGAGCCGTTGCGCGATTCGGTGCTGCACTTGTCTGGCGCGCTGGACGAGACGCGCGGCGGCACCTTGCTGGGTTCGGGCAACGGCGACTACGTGACGAACGACCAGTCGGGCAACGCGGCCAACTACGGCGTGAAGCGTCGTTCGCTGTACCTGCCTGTGATCCGCAACGCGATGTACGAGATGTTCGGCACCTTCGACTACAACGATCCGAGCATGCACATCGACGCGCGGCCTTCGACCACGGACGCGAGCCAATCCCTGTTGATGATGAACTCGCCGCTCCTGCTCGAGGGTGGCGAGTTGCTCGCGAGACGCGTCGTGGCCGCCGCGTCCGACGACGAGGCGCGCGCGACGCTCTTGTGGCGCATGGTGTATGCGCGCGCGCCTTCCTCCGACGAGCTGCGCGGCGCCTTGGCGCATGTGTCGCGGGTCGCGCGGTTGCGCGCGCCCGCCGAGGGCGCTGAAGCAGGCGAATTGCAGGGATGGCGCAACCTCTCGCAGGCGTTGCTCGCCTCGAACGAGTTCCTCCACGCCGACTGAGGCCCGCATGGACGCGCAACCGCACGAACTACGACCTTCGCGCCGCAAGCTGCTCCTGGCGGGCGGCACCGGCTTCGGCTTGCTGGCCTTCGCGGGGCTGGCGCACGGAGCGGGCCTCGCCGCGCGCCGCGCCGACGCGCCGAACCCGTTGGCGCCGCGCGCCGGACACTTCAGGCCGCGCGCCAAGCGCGTGATCTTCTTGTTCATGCACGGCGGGCCGTCGCAGATCGACACCTTCGACCACAAGCCCCTGCTGGAGCGCGACCACGACAAGCCGCTGCCCTTCGCCAAGCCGCGCATCCAGTTCGCGCAGACCGGCAACTTGATGAAATCGCCGTGGAAGTTCGCGCAACACGGCCAGAGCGGCTTGTGGGCCTCGGAGTTGTTCCCCGAGGTCGCCAAGCACATCGACAAGCTCTGCATCGTCAAGTCGCTGCACGGCACCAACGAGGCCCATGGTGGAGCGCTGCTCGCCTTGCACACGGGTTCCGACACCTTCGTGCGTCCCAGCATGGGCTCGTGGATCGTCTACGGACTCGGCACCGAGAACCAGAACCTGCCGGGCTTCGTGACGATCTGTCCGACGCTCGGCCACGGCGGCGTCAACAACTGGTCGAGCGCGTTCCTCCCGGGCGTGTACCAGGGCACGCCCATCGGCAACGCCAGCGTGCCGGCGAAGGACGCCGTCATCCGCCACCTCGCCAACAAGCATTGGACCGACGCCGAGCAGCGCGCGCAGCTCGACTACCTGGCGTCGTTGAACAAGGACCACCTCGAGGCGCGCGTGGCGGACGCGGCGCTGGAGGCGCGCATCCAAAGCTACGAACTCGCCTACCGCATGCAGTCGGAGGCCGCGGGGGTTCTGTCCATCGAGGACGAGTCGGCGGCGACCAAGGCGTTGTACGGCCTCGACGACAAGACGACCGAGAACTTCGGCCGTCAATGCCTGATGGCGCGGCGCTTGTGCGAAAGCGGCGTGCGCTTCGTGCAAGTCACGCACAGCTACAAGTGGGACCAGCACGGCAACCTCAAGAACGACCACGAGAAGAACGCGCGCGAGGTCGACAAGCCCATCGCGGGCCTGCTGCACGACCTCGACGCGCGTGGCCTGCTCGATGACACCTTGGTGCTGTGGGGCGGCGAGTTCGGCCGCACGCCGACGGCGCAGGGCGACGGGCGCGACCACAACCCGCACGGCTTCACCATGTGGATGGCGGGCGGCGGCATGAAGCGCGGCTTCTCCTTCGGCGAGACGGACGACTACGGCTTCTACGCGGTCAAGGACAAGGTCCACATCCACGACCTGCACGCGACGATGCTCGCGGCGCTCGGCATCGACCACGAGAAGCTCACCTATCGTTGGGCTGGACGCGACTTCCGCCTCACCGACGTGCATGGACGGGTGGTCGAGGAACTGTTCGCGAGTTGATCCATCGCGCTTGGGCACGCGCGACCCGCCCATGGTCGTCCGCCACGCGTAGCACGTCTCAAGGGGGCTCATGGATTATCCGCGCCTGCACCTTCCGCGAACGAGGACCTGCATCTAGCTTGTATTGCAGGGTGCAAGCCGCCTCTCGTCCCTCCCTCGGCCCAGCCCATGCAGCCATGAAGCACGTCCTTGCCTCCCTTGTCCTCCTGTTCGTCTCCACACACGCCGCCGCCCGGCAAGTCGCTCCGATCGATGTGTCCGCGACCACGAGCGAGCGTCCGCTGCACTTCTTGGCGGACGACCATGGCGCCGTGTGGATCCGCGGCGAGACGTACAAGTCGTCGGTTTCGACTGCTGGCGCGCAGTACATCCCGTACTTGGGTTCCGACGCACCGCGCAACTACCCACTCGCGTTCGATGTGCGCTCCTGCATCGTCGGAGGGGTGGAGCTGGGTGTCGCGGGCCGCGAGGTGAAAGAGAACGGCTTGGCGCTCGACTTGCAGCGCGACTCCTTCGTCGAGCGCTGGACCTACGGCCGGACGCAGGCCGAGCAGAGCTTCCACTTCGCCGCGTTGCCCAACCGCGGCGAGCTGACGCTCTCCATCGGGTGGTCGAGCGATCTTGAACCGTCGGTCGACGACGACGGCTTTTCGTGGTCGAACGAGCTGGGTGGCGTGCGCTACGGTCGCGCCACGGCGTTGGACGCCGCGGGCCGGAAGCTCGCGCTGTCGACCGAACTGGTGGGCGACGAGATCATCATCGTCGTTCCCGCCGCGTTCGTGGCCGAGGCTGCGTTGCCGCTCGTCGTCGATCCCGTCGTCGCCACCTTCAGCGTGGATCTTTCGACCTACGACGATCGCTTTTCCGACTGCGTGCACGACACGACGAACGGCCGTTGGCTGGTGGCGTACGAGGATGCGTTCAGCGCGGGCGACTATGATGTCTACACCGTCGTGCTCGATTCCGCCGGTGGTTACGCCGGCGGCGCGTACGCCGACAACAGCGGCGAGGCCTGGGCCAATCCGCAGGTCGCCAACGTCAACTACGACGACAAGTTCCTGGTGGTGGCGGGCACCGGTCCGATCGCTTCGTCCACGGGCCGATTCATCAAGGGCCGCATCGTAGGAGCGGCCGGTACGCTGACTTGGGGTGCCGTCTTGACGATCAGCGGCGCCAGCCCGGACACGAACTTGTACCCCGACTGCGGTGGCGACCCTTACGTCTTCAGCTCATCGAGCTTCCTTGTGGCCTGGCAGCGCGACGCGGCAGCGGGCCGCCAGATCGTGTACCGCAACGTGAACACCAACGGCAGCTTCGTGCAGGCGGCGCCGGTCGTACTTGCCACGAGCGCCGGCTCCAATTACGCCAGTGTGTCGAAGGGCAACGGCTCGTCGGCATGGGGCGTCGCTTGGTCGCGCTGCCCGACGACCGTGACGAACTGCGACGCGTGGTACGCGACGGTGGACTTCGCGGGGTCGGTCTCCTTGGTGGCGACGCCCATCGCGGCCACTGCTTCCGCCGAGAACAAGGCGCGTCCGTCGTCGCGCCTCGGCAGCGCCGACAACCGCTTCGTGCTGGTCAACGAACTGGTCGTGGGGACCGACACGGATCTGCAGTTGCGGTTGATGCGCACCGACGGAACGGTGCTGTCCACCAAGCTGTTCAGCGAGCTCGAAGGCCGCGTGTTGTCGGGCGACTACGGGTTGGCGTCGATCGACGCGGACGGGTCGCGCTTCGTGCTCGCGTACACCCTGCAAGGCGCCACGGACAACACGTATGTCGCCGCGCTGGGCATCGTCGGCAACGAGCTGGTGCTGGCCGAGGAATCGCGGGCCTTGGGTGTTTCGTCCACCGACAACGAAGAGAACGCGGTCGCCGCGTCGCGTTGGTCGTCGGGTGGCGCCGCAGGCCGCAGCTTGTGCACATGGACGCGCACGCCGGGCGGCAGCTTCAGCGGCGACATCCAGGGCGCCTTCTTCGAGCCGCAAGTCGGCGGCGCGGT
>SXXH01000111.1 GCA_005789645.1 Planctomycetia bacterium | reverse complement strand
TGTTGCGCAGGATCACCGGCGGCGTCACGCAGTCGTGGTAGCCCTGGCCGATGCAGCTGCGCCACGGCTGGTTCGCCGCGGCGACCGCGGCGGCCTGCGCCAGAGCGTCGCGCTCCGACAGCGCCGGCGGCAAGTGCAGCGGGCGGCGCAGGCGGATGGCCTCGGGCACGCAGGCGTCGACGAGGGCCGCCAGCGAGGGCTTGCCCACGACCGCGAGCATCGCGGCCACGTCGGCCTCGCGCGGGCCGATGTGGCGCGACGCGAAGGAGTCCTGCGGGAAGAGTCCGTCCAACGCGGCGGTGGTGCGCTGGGCGACCTCCGCCGAGGCGCGCGTGGCGCCGGAGGCGTCCTTGGGTTGGTTCATTTCCTGGATCTTCGTCACGGTGCGTGCCTGCTGGTGATGGTGGGTGGTCGCGACGCGCACGCGCTCGGCGCTGTCAAGCACGCTTGACAGTGCCGCGCGCCTTGGCGCGTGCCTCGACCGGGTGCGCGAGGGCCCGGGGCCCGCGCGGCTCAGTGCGCCTGGGCCGCCAGGAACTCCTCGTACTTCTTGGCGTCCATCAGGTGGTCGAGGTTCTTCGACTGCGGCTTGATCTTGATCATCCAGCCCGCGCCCCACGGGTCCTTCGACAACACCTCGAGGTGGTCCTCGATGGCGGCGTTGACGTCGGCCACTTCGCCGCCGACGGGGGCGTTGAGGTCGGAGACGGCCTTGACGGACTCGATCTCGCCGAAGGTCTGGCCGGCCTCGATCTGCAGGCCGCTCTCGGGCAGGTCGCAGTACACGAGGTCGTCGATGTTGCCGTTGGACAGCGCCTGCACGGCGTGGTCGGTGATGCCGACGACGATCATCTCGCCCTCGATCTTGGCCCATTCGTGCGTTTCGGTGTAGCGGCGGTCGTTGGGACGCATGTGGTGCTTTCTTGCTTCGATTGCTACTTGGTTGCGGGGCGTCGAGCGCGAGTCGCTCGCGCTCACTTGCGGGTGCGGGAGTAGAACGGCAAGGCGCGGAAGGAGGCCTCCTGGCGCTTGCCCTTGATGTCGATTTCCACCTTCGCGCGCGCCTCGTCGACCGAGGCGGGCACGAAGGCCGTGCCGATGTTGGTGTCCAAGGTGGGCGACACCGAGCCCGAGGCCACCGCGCCGACCAGCGCGCCGTCGATGGCCACTCCGTGGCCTTGACGCGGAACGCGCGGACCCTCGGTCTCGAGTCCGACGAGCTTCCAGCGCGGCGTCGCGGCGATCGCCGCGAGGGCCGACTTGCCGATCCAGTCGCCCTTCTCGGGCGCGAAGCTGACGCCGAACGACAAGCCCGCCGAGACGGGGTCGTGCGTCGCGTCGATCTCGTGGCCGTAGAGCGGCATGCCCGCCTCGAGGCGCAGTGTGTCGCGCGCCCCCAGTCCGATGGGACGCAAGCCGCGCGGCGCGCCGGCGGCGAGCACGGCGTTCCAGACTTCGACCACCCGCTCGCGCGGCACGTACAACTCGTAGCCGAGCTCGCCGGTGTAGCCCGTGCGCGAAACGCGCATCCCTTCGATGCCGCACACCGCGCCGAAGCCGAACTTGTAGTAGCCGAGCTTGGCGAGCTCGAGTCCTGTGCAGAAGGGCTGCAGGATCGCGCCGCTCTCCTGGCCTTGCACGGCGATCATCGCCAAGGCTTGCGTCTGGTCCTCGATCGAGACATCGAAGCCCTTGGCGTGTTCGCGCATCCACGCCAGATCCACGGCGGTGTTCGAGGCGTTGACGCACAAGAACACCTCGTCGACGCCCTGGTAGACCAGCAGGTCGTCGATCGGCATGCCGTCGTCCTTGCAGAACAACGAATAGCGGATCGACCCTTGGGGGATCTTCGCCACGTGGTTCGTGCAGATGCGGTCGAGGTAGGCGACGCGATCCTTGCCGCGCACGACGACCCGTCCCATGTGCGAGAGGTCGAACAAGCCGGCCGTCGAGCGCACCGTGCGCACCTCGTCCAGGATCGGGCCGTATTGCACCGGCATCATCCAGCCGCCGAACTCCACGAGCTTGGCGGACAAGGCGACATGGACGTCGTGGAGCGGAGTCCGCTGGATGGCGGCGGGGGCGGTCTGCATGGGTGGGGGCTCTGGGGGGTGCGTGGGGAAGGCGTGCAACCTCCCTCCTCCCTGTCCCGCCCGCGCCCGGAGTTCCGCGCCAAGGGCGCAGTCCGCGCGCGACCGCTCCAGAGCGTCGCTCGTCGAAGGTCCTCTTTGCCTGAGAGTTTCGCGCCCTGCGCTTGCCCCTTCGGCGCCCTCGGGCCCATGCGGCCGTCGGGACTCTCCCCTCGCGAGTGCTCGACTCGATCGTTCGCGCCAGAAGATACTTCCGAAGCCTGCCCGGCGCCATGCTCGGCGCGGCGCTCGAGCGGAAAGCCGTTCCGAACCGCTCTTCGCGCGGGCCTGAAAGCCTTGCTCGCCCCGTGCGCCAAGCCGGGCGCGGCGGCTAGGCTCGCTTGTGAAGACCGCCATCACCCTCCTCGCCACCCTCCCGCTCGCCACGCTCGCCCAAGCCCAGTGGAGTCCGGGCGTCGTCGCCTGGACGCCCGAGGACCTCGCTTCCCCGGCCATCCCGCGCGCGCTGGCCATCGGCGCGGGTGGCGACCTCGCCTTGGCCGCGGCTGCGGGCGCGAACGCGCGCTTCGAGCTGGTCGGATTGGCCGCCAGCGGCGTGCAACCGGCGCTCGCGGCCTTCCCGTTGTCGCAGACGGGCTACAGCCTGGAAGTCGCTGCCGGCGACGAAGCCAACGAGTTCTACGGCTTGTCGCAGGTGCTCGTCGGCGGTCCTTTGCAGCGCCGCACCGAGGTGCGTTGCTTCGATGCCCTGGCTTGGAGCGCCGGCGGACAAGCCGTGCGTTGGCAACACGCGCTGCCCATGCTCGCCAACGGCCCGGGTCGCCTGGTAGCGGCGCACGATGGTTCGCGCGTCTATGCGGCGCAGTTCGACGATGTCAACTTGCAGGTCGTCGTCGATGCCCTCGATGGCGCCAATGGCGCGCTGGCTTGGCGCCGCACTTGGCCCGCCGCCGGATTCAACGCGCTGGCGGCCAGCGCGGACGGCTCGACGCTCGCCTTCGTCGATGGCGCCGCGGTGGTCGTGGCCGATGCGCAGGGCGCGCTCAACGCCGCCGCGTGGATGACGCAGGCGAGTTCGCTGCTCGCGCTCGACGCCGACGGCGACACGCTCGTGCACGGCGACGGCTCGTACCTGCGCGTGTTGCGCCGCCAAGGTGCCGCGTGGAGCACCGTGCAGTCGCTCTCGGGACTGGCGCTGGAAGTGCCGGCGCGCGCCGCGCTTTCCTCCGATGGCCAGACGCTCGCCTTGGCCTGGTGGACGGCCACCAACGCCGGTGGCGTGCGCCTCGAGGCTTGGAACCTCGCCAGCGGCCAGCGCCTCTTCCATCACCAGCAGCCGGCCGTCGCCGGCGGCCTGCAGAACGCCGTCGAAGCCGTGCGCATCTCGCCGGACGGCGCGCGCGCGGCCTTCGCCGTGTGGGGGGATGGTTCGACGCGCCCCGAAGTCCTGGTCTGGGATCGCGCCAAGTCGCAGGTGCTCGTGTCGCTCGACCTGGGCGGCAGCGCCATGGGCCTGGACATGGCGCGCGACGGCTCGCGCCTCGTCGTGGCGCGCAAGTCGGTCCACGCCAACCAACTGTCGAACAGCGGCGACGTGCGCGTGGTCGAGTTCGCCGCGCGCGATCTCCACTTGAGCAGCCAACCGAGGGTCGGCTCGTCGCTGGGTTGGTCGGCGCGCGCCGACGGCGCCAAGAGCGCCATCCTGCTCGATGGCGCCTTGGCGTCAGCGCCGATCCAACTAGGCGGCTTGTCGGGCAGCCTGCACATCCTGCGCCAAGGCTCGCGCCTCGTGCGCCGGGCCTGCGACGCGCAAGGCATGGCGCAAGGCACGCTCACCCTGCCCGCGCACATCGTCCAACCCGGAGCCCGCCGGCACCTGCAGGTCGTCTTCAAGACGACGAGCGGCTGGCGCGCCGGCGCGACCGTGCTGCACCCGCTCGCGCTGCCCTGAGCACGGCGCGATCTCGCTTGCGCGCGCCCGTTCCGTGCCGACGGAGCGGGCGCGCGCATGCGCGAGCGGGAACTTCCTTCCTGCTCGCCCGCCCGAACACCAATTCCAAGTTCTTGTTCAAGGGGCGGACCTCGCACTCACGAAGAGGGCTGCGTCGCGGATCCTGCATCGTGCTGGACGAGCGACGGTCCTGATGTATCCGCGTCGCCAAGCGATGCGGGGCGTTCCGGGTGCGCGGAACGACATCGATTGAGTCACAACAGAGGTCCCCTGATCATGAGCTACGGGAAGCAAGCGGGCATCGTGCTCGCCTCCTTGCTCGCCGCCAGTCTCGCCGGTTGTTCCGGCGGCTCGAGCGACGGCTCCAATTCCATCAGTTCCGCGGTCCAGAACTTGACCGTGGATCCCACCGGCCAGACCACCGTCGTCCAATTCCGCTCGGGCTCCGGCCTCGGCGGCGCGACGGTCGCCTCGTTCGAGGCCCAGAACGGCGCGCAAGCCGTGTCGATCGACATCGTCGGCTCGACCGCCACCATCGCGTGGGACATGCGCGTCACGCCGTCCACCTCGATCCGCGCCATCGGCCTGTCGGGCGTGAGCGACGCGTATCGCGTCGTCTCCACCAGCGACGCCAGCGCGCCCGCCTGGACGATCGAATCGGCCACGCAGGACGGGTCCGTCGGCGGCGACGCCATCGAACTCGCCACGAGCGGCCCGCGCATGGTCGAGTCCATGGTCGAGGATCTCGACAACTGGACGCTCGTCGTCGGCGGCGAAGAGCTCGACCTCGATGGCACGACGATCGACTACGACCCGTCCGCGGGCGTCGTCTCCTTCGATCTCGGTCCGCAGGCGAACCTCCACCAGGAGTTCCAGCTGTCCGCGGCCAACCTCGTGAGCGTGGCCGACGTGGCCTCCGCCACGACGAGCGTCGATGGCGAGGCCATCGGCGACTCGAGCGCCCCGAGCCTCCTCTCCGCCGCGCAGAACCTCGACTCCGGCGCCGGCGGCAGCGCCTACGGCTTCGTGGTCGACTTCGCCTTCGACGAGGACATGGATCCGTTGTTCGCCGCGCAAGTCGGCAACTTCGAGTGCAGCTCCGGCGCGATCGCGACCGCGGCGACCATGGTCGGCACGGACACGATCCGCGTCGTCTTCGCGGCACCCGTCGTGCCCGGCCGCGAGACGATCACGCTCCACAACGTGGTCGACGCCGCCGGCAACGAGTGCTCGGCGAGCGGCGCGCAAGCAGTGACGCAGCCCTCGCCCGTGGTCAACGCCTTCGACGGCGATCCCGAGGCCGAGACCGTCTCCGGTGCGCAGAACGACCGCATCGTCGTCGCCACGACGCAAGCGCTCGACCCCGTGACCGCCATCCTGCCGACCTCGTGGTCGGTGTCGATCGACGGCGCGCCCTACGACCTCGCCGCCGCGACCCTCGAGTACGACCTCGAAGGCCGCACGCTGACCATCGAGACCGACCAGGACTTCCAGAACGGCACGACTTCGGTCGAGATCTCCGGCCTCGCCGGGCTCTTGGATGTCGATGGCCAGTCCTTCCTCGAGTCGCGCAACGTCTCCGCCGCGGGCGAGACCACGGCGCCGACGATCTCCTCGGCGGTGCAGAACCGCGTCGTCGACGGCTCGGGCTCGACGCTCGACGTCGGCTTCGACGAGGCGATCGCCGCTGCGGGCGCCGAGATCCCGGCGCACTGGAGCGCCTCGGGCGGCCAGACCTGCACTTCGGCCGAATTGCTCGGCAACGGCACGATGGTGCGCCTGGTGTTCGACTCGGCCGTCGTCCCCGGCGTGCACACGATCGGTGGCGGCGATGTCGAGGACTTGGCGGGCAACGTCATGGTCCCCGAGATCGGCATCCAGCCCACCTCGACCGACACCTCGGCTCCCGCGACCCTGACTGTCGCGGCCTCGGCCATCGCCGGCGCCAACAACGACATGCTGACGGTGGTGTTCGACGACGCCATGTGGACCGGCGATGTCACCGACGCCAGCAAGTGGTCGTTCCAATCGCCGATCGGCGTGCCGCACGACTTGTCGGGCGCCGACTTCAGCTGGAACGCGAACCTGCGCACGGCCACGGTCGTGTTGTCGAACGGCGTCAACCTGACGCGCGGCGACGACTTCAGCCTCGCGTTCGGTCCGGCGGTGCGCGACCTGGGCGGCAACGCCCACGCCGGCACCAGCGCCACCGGCTCGGTGGTGGCCGAGTCCACGCAGCCCTTCGTGGCCAGCGTGGCGCGCAGCTCGAGCTCGAACACGCGCCTCATGGTGCGCTTCAGCGAGCCGTGCCGCGACCTCGATTCGTTCGAGACTGGCGCGGGCCCCGTGGCGGGCGCGGCGCGCTTCCGCCTCGTCGTCGCCGCTGGCGGCGGCTTTGCGTGGCCGACGAGCGCCACGGTGGTGGAGGATGGTCTCGGCGTGGACCTCGAGTTCGCGCAAGCCATCGATCCGGCCGACACGCTCGACGTGCTGTACGTGCGCGACTGCGCGGGCAACATGCTGAACCCGAGCTTCGCGACGCCGACCACGACGCAGGACGCCGACGAACCGGCCCTCGACGCGCTCCTCGGTTCGATCACCGCGGTCTCGGGCGAGTTGAACGACGTCGTCACGGCGGTGTTCGACCGCGGCCTCAACGACTTCGGAGCCACCGACCGCGCCAACTGGACCCTCTCGGGCCCGGGCGGCAATGTCGATCTCTCCAACTCGCGCTTCGAGTTCGACGGCGATCGCACGGTGACGATCCACCTGCGCGCGACCACCAACTTCAACGCGGGTTCGACGACGAACATGCAAGCTGGCGAGCTCTACACGTTGTCCGCCAGCAACTTGTACTCGGTGCAGGGCGTGCAGTTGTCGGCCACCGCGAGCCTGATGCTGGCCGCCGGCGGCGACACGACGGCTCCGGCGCTGCCGGTGGGCGGCGCGATGCTCGACGCGACGGACGCCAACGCCGTCGTCGTCGTGCTCGACGAAGCCTGCGACCCCTCGACCATGGCGGACGAGGACAACTGGGACCTCGACGGCCAGGCGCCGACCAGCGTGGAACTGCTGGGTTACCGCAGCCTGCGCTTGTCCTTCCCCGGCATCGTCGCCATCGGCCAGACGCTCGAGTGCACCATCGCCGACCTCGCCGGCAACAGCGGGATCTCGTCGACGGCCGTGGCCGCCGCCGATGCCACGCCGCCCAGCGTGGTTGTGGGTGGACTCGACGGCATCCTCGGCGCCGGCTACGGCGACGACGTGATCGAGCTCTCGTTCAGCGAGCCGCTCGACCTCGCCACCGCGCTCGTGCCGGGCAACTACGCCTTCAGCAACGACGGCGGCGTCTCGCTCGTGGGCGCGAGCTTCGAGTACAACTCGAGCGCCAACATGGTGCGCGTGCGCCTCGCCGATGGCGTCTCCTTGCGCGACGGCGTCGCGCTCGGCGTGACCTTCTCGGGCCTGCGCGACGTCTCGGGCAACACGGTGGCGGCCAACTCGACGGCCAGCGGCTCGGTCTCGGGCGACAGCGTCGCTCCGAGCATCGTGTCGGCTTACGTCAACTGGGCCGCGGATGCCACGGGTCGCGTGGTCGACTTCGTCTTCAGCGAGGATGTGCAGCCCGCGGACGTCGTCGGGTCGACGACTTGGACGACCATGAATGGCCTGACCACGATCGGCAGCACGGTGGTGACGCAAGTCGACGCCGCCAACCGCCGCCTGTACCGGGCCACTCTCAGCCAGGCCTGGTCGGGGACCTACGATCTCAACTCGAACGGCTCGATCCTCGACTACGCCGGCAACCAAGCCGTCGGCCTGTCGACCATTCCGACGATGCCGTGAGGATCCAAGCGAGTTCCGTCCGGTCGTGAGCACCGGCCGGATGGTGCAAGCGAAGCGCGGGCCGCCCTCGGGCGGCCCGCGCCCTTTGGCGGGGACCAGGCGATTCGCGCGCATTCGCGAGCCGCGCTTCAGTTCCAGCATGGCGGGCTTCGATGTCCAACGAGCACCATGGCACCGCACGCCGCCGCATTCCTCGACGACTTGGTGGGCGCGCTCAGCGCGCCCGATGGCGACGCGGCGCCGGCCGCCGCCTTGGCCGCGCGCATGCGCCACGCCGCCAGCCATGTGGATGCCATCACGGCGCAAGCAGCCGCGCGCGCGCTGCTCGCCGACCTCGGCCAGGATCCGCTCGACCTGCGCAAGCTCGAGGCCTTGCTGATGCTGGGCATGGCGCATCCGCTGTTGCTCGCGCGGCACGGCATCGAACTGGGCCGCGAGGTGGAGCGTCTCGCTCTCTTGTGGGAGCGCGCGGGGCAGGTCGGACGCGCGGCCGCGTTGCGCGCCACCGTGTCCGAATTCCAAGCGCAGGCCGCGCCACCCGACGCGCAGCCCTCGCTCGAGCCCGCGTCGCTCGTCATGCGCGCACCCGTCGACGCGCCACGTCCGCATCCAGTCGACGCGCGCCGCGCCACCGCCATCGTGGTCGAGCAACGCCTGCAGTCGGCCTCCGAATGCGTCGCCGCCGGTCGCCACGACGAGGCCCAGGCGCACCTGCGCGCCGTGCTCGAACTCGACCCCACGCGCAAGGACGTGGCTCGCATGAGCCGGGATCTCGCGCATGCGCGCACTTCGGCTCGCGCGCGCCGACGCCGGCAGGCCTTGCTGGCGCTGTGCGCGGCGCTCGCTTGCCTTGCGGCGTGGTCGTGTTGGCGGCGCGAGCGCGCCATCGCGGTCGAGTACGCGGCCTTGACGCCGCTCGTCGCGCCGGAGGAAGCCGCCATCGAGGCGCGACTCGCGCTGCTGCAAGACCTGCGCGAGTCGCGCGGCGCCTGGTTCGGAATGGCGTCCCTGATGCGGGAGTCCGATGCGTTGCGCGCGCGACTCGACGACCTGCGGCTGGCCGCCGAGCGCGAGCGCCAGGCCCGCGATGAACGTCAAGCAGAGCGCCGCATGGCGGCCGACTCGTGGCGCGCGCGCGCCCGCCAAGCCGCGGAGCAAGGCGACTTTCAAGCAGCGCAAGCGCATTACAGCCGCGCGCTCGCCGCGGCCGATGCCATGTGGGAGCACCGCGCGCGCACCGAGCGCGACGCCGTGGCCGTGTCCCGCTGGTTGGCGGCGCGCACGGGCGAAGTGGCGGCGGGGACGAGGGGGGGAGAAGGACGGTGAAGCACATCTTGCGTCGAGTGCTGGCCGCTGGCCGGCTGCGCGAACTGGAGCGCGCCTTGGCGTCGTCGCCCACCGCGCAGGCGTACGGCGAGTTGGCGCAGGAACACGCGCGTCGGGGGGACGCCGTCGCCGCGCTCGAGGTGGCGCGCGAAGGTGCTGCGGCGCATCGCGCCGACGTGCACTTGAACCGCCTCGTCGAGCGTTCCACCGCGCTCGTGCGCGAAGAGCGCTTGCGCGAGCTCGCGCGGCAATTGCAGGCGGCGCCGCGCGACGCGTTGCGCGCCGAGCACTGCGCGCTGCTCTTCGAGGCCGGCCGCGTGGAGCGCGCGCTCGAGGCGGCGATCGAGTGGGAACGCCACGGCGGCGGAGCCGAGGCTCGCTTGCGCCAAGCGCAGGCTCGCTTGCGCCGCTACGCCGAGGGTCGCAGGCGCGAGGACGCCCAATTGGCGCTGGCGGCCTTGGATTCGGCCGCGTCCGCCTTGCCGCTCGATCCGCGTCCGTGGCGCGCGCGTGCCGAGTTGGCCGCCAAGGTGGGGGCGTGGGCCGAGGCCCGCGCGGCGGTGGGGCGCTTGCTCGAGCTCTCGCCGGGCGACGCGGCCTTGGAGGCTCGCCATCGCACGCTCGGAGCGTTGGCGGTCGGATCCAAGGGTCTGGACGCCGCCTTGCGCGAGGTCGAATTGGGCGGACGCTTCTCCGACGAGGTCGAAGACCCCGCCGCGGAGGTCTCCGGGTCCAACGCGTTGCCGCAGCTCTTGGCGCGCGCGGGCGCGCGTCCCATGGTGCGTGCTGCTTGCGTGCTGCGCGGCGCGACGGCGCTCGTGCACGGCGAGAAGGGCGCCTCGGCCGAGCGGGCCGCGCGTGGCTTGCGCGACTCGCTCGCGGCCTCGCGCGCCTTCGCGCGCAAGCTCGGACTAGGCGCGCTGCGCGAGGTGCAGGTCGACCACGACGACTGCACGAGCGCCTACGAGTGCGGCGAGGTGGCGAGTGCCGCCTTGCGCATCGAAGGAGCGCCGAGCGTCGAGCACAAGGAGCTGCTGCGCGAACTCGCGCGCGCCGCCTGCGCCAGGCAGGAGCGGCCATGAAGCAAGTCGTCGAAGCGCTCGCGGGCCTCGGCGGCGTGCGCGTGGCCTTGCTCGCCTTGAAGGATGGCGTGCCCGTGGCTTGCGCCGGCGAGGAAGTGCAGCTCGCCGAAGAGCTGGGCGCGCTGGCCGCGGCGCTGGCGCTCGAGCTCGAGCGCGCTTCCGCCGAGCAATCGCTGGCGCCGCCGCGACGCGCCTGGATCAAGGCATCGCGCGGCTGCGCCGCGCTCGAGTTGCGCGAAGACTGGCTGCTGGTCGCGCTGGTCGACGCCGGCGCGCCGCTCGAGCAGCTCAGGCCCGCGTTGGAGGCCGCGGCGTCGCGCTTGTCGCGCGCGGGCCGCAGGCAGGAACCACCCCCGGCCTTGCCGGGTGGATCGGGCCGCGAGGCGGCCCGCGAGATCGGTTGACGAGGGAGAGAGGAGCGAGGAGGAGACATGGTCCAGATCAACTTCGGCGAGCGGCAAGTGACCGCCAAGATCGTCTATTACGGCCCGGGCATGTCCGGCAAGACGACCAACATCGAGGTCGTCCACCAGAAGGCGCCACCGGGCAACCGCGGCGAGTTGACCAGCATCTCGACGGACGGCGATCGCACGCTGTTCTTCGACTTCATGCCGCTCGACCTCGGCACGGTCGCGGGCTTGAAGACGAGCTTCCAGATCTACACCGTGCCCGGGCAGGTGTACTACAACAGCACGCGCAAGCTGGTGCTGCAGGGCGTCGATGGCGTGGTGTTCGTCGCCGACTCGAGCGCGACGATGGTCGAGGAGAATCTCGAGTCGCTGAGGAACCTCGAGCAGAACCTCGCCGAGTACGGCAAGGATGCCGCCGAGATCCCGCTGGTCATCCAGTACAACAAGCGCGACTTGCCCGACGCCTTGCCGCTCGAGGAACTCGAGCGCCTGCTCAATCCTCGCGGCGTGCCCAGCTTCGAGGCCGTGGCCAACACCGGCCAAGGTGTCTTCCCGACGCTCAAGGCGTTGGCCTCGATCGTGATCCAGTCGATCCACTCCGGCACGCGCTCGAACGCGGCGCCGTCCGCTCCGCAGTCGGCCTTCGGCGCACCCGCCCCGGCCATCCCGTCGGCGCCGGTGGCGTCCGCGGCCATGCCTGCGCCGGTCTCCATCCCCGCGCCGCTGGCCATGGCCGGCGTGTCCGCGGCCAAGAGCACGCCCGTCGAGGCCGTGCGCGCTCCAGCTCCGCCCTCGGCCCCGCGGCCGTTGGCGGAGCCGCAAGCGCGCCACGAGCCGACCAGCAAGGATCCGTTGTCGGCGACCGGCCTGCGGCCCGTGCCGATCGAGTTGTCGAAGACCGGCATCCGGCCGTTGCCGCTCGCCAGCGCAGCCGCGGCGAATCCGCGCGCTTCGACGGCGACTCCTGCCGCCATCAATCCGGCCGCGACCAGTCCGGCCGCCGCGCCACGCAGCGGCTTGCAGCCGCCGCGCACATGGTCGGCGCCGCCGCGTCAGGCTGCACCCCAAGCACCCGTGCGCGCGCGCAATCCGCATCTGGGCCAGATGGCCGCCGCTCCCACCCCCAAGGCCCGTGGCCTCTTCGGCCTCGGCGCGCGCGAACTCGCCTTGATCGCGTTGGCTCTGGTGGTTGGCGCGGCCGTGATGCACTTCGCGGGAGGTCTCTTGTGAGCGCGCAAGGACGCAACCAGAAGCTGCGCGCCGATCGCCTCGTCTACTACGCCGAGGACATCGCCGCGCTCAACCAGGAACTCGACGCCTTCCTGGAACTGTCGCAGGCGCGCGCCGCGTTCGTCGTCGATCGCGAAGGCCACATGGTGGCGCGCCGCGGCGACTGTTCCGGGACCGCGCTCGAGTCGATCGCCGCGCTGGTCGCCGGTTCCTTCGCCGCCACGCGCGAGTTGGCGCGCCTCGTGGGCGAGGCCGAGTTCACTTCGATGTCGCACCAAGGCGCGCGCGACTCGATCCAGATCGCGCTGCTCGGCGAGCGTGCCTTGTTCGCCGCCGTCTACGACCAGCGCTCGAACCTCGGTCTCGTGCGCTGGCACGCCAAGGAGTCCTGCGGACGCATGGCGTCCGTGCTCCAACATCGTTCCGACGTGCCGCCGCCGGCCTTGCCGGGCGACTACGCCAAGGACGCCGCGGCCGCCCTCGACCAGTTGCTCTGACGGAGGTCGACTCGCGGGGTGGCCGGGGTCAAGCGGCCATGGGATCAGATGCGTTGGAGCCATTTGCAGACCGGTCTTGACCCGCCCAGGGGGCTTCTGGACGCCCAACCTTGCGCGGCGGGGACCTCGTCGCTACCCTGTTGGGCCTTCCTGCGTCCGAACTGGCGTGGGAGGCCCCGGAGACGAAACGAACATGGCACGCCAGTGTGAGTACTGCGGCAAGCGCACGGAAGTCGGCAACCAGGTGACCCACCGCGGTCTGCCCAAGAAGCAGGGCGGCATCGGCCTGCGCTGCACCGGCCGCACCAAGCGCGAATTCAAGCCGAACATCCAGCGCGTGGCCGCCGTCGTCGGTGGGCGCACGACGCGCGTCAAGGTCTGCACGCGCTGCCTCAAGGCCGGCAAGGTGCTGAAGCCTTCGCGCGGCAAGCTGGCCGCCTCGACCTGAGTCGAGCGCTGCGTCGAGCGCTCACTTCGAAGGTTCCTTTCGAGAGCTCCTGTCAAGAGCTCCTGTCGAGTGGTGCTCGCGGTGCGCCGCCCATGGCGGCTCTCTCCGCCTGCTGCATCGAAGCATCTTTGACCAGCACCACTGCCCCGGGCGATGCCGGCTTGCGCCGCATCGTGCTACGTTTGCCCACCATCAAGTCGAGCGGCGCCAGATTGGCGTCTGGTCGCCAGTCGTTCGCGCGCAGCTTCGCACTCGCCGACTCTCCTCGCTCGTTCGTCCCTGCATCGAACCTGCATCGAATGGGCAGTGCGCGTTGAAATCCAGGCTCGCCATTCGTCCCGCGGATGGCGATCTTCTTTTTCCCGCCTTGTTGGATTTTTTCTAGTTCGCGGGAAAGTACACGCGGAACCTCGCCGATTTCACTTCTTGATGTCGTGCCACCGCGCCTGACCTTCGTGGTCGGCGCCCTACCCAAGAAGGAGACGATCCAGATGGCTAAGAAGAAGGCTGCCAAGAAGGCCACCAAGAAGGCCGCGAAGAAGACCGCTAAGAAGTCCAAGAAGTGACTTCCCGGCCCGTCAGGGCCGAGCGCGGCGGTTCTTCCGCCGGGAGGCTCAAGTGAACAAGAGCCACCTCATCGAGCACGTCGCCTCGGAGCTTCGGACCTCGAAGCTCCAGGCGGCCCTTCTGGTCGAAACGGTGCTTGAAGGCATCAAGAAGGGCCTGCGCGAGGATCGCAGCGTCACGTTGACGGGCTTTGGGACCTTCGAACTGAAGGATCGCAAGGCGCGCACCGGGCGCAACCCTCACACCGGGGAGCCGATCCCCATCCAAGCTGGCCGCAGGGTCGGCTTCCGGGTGGGCAAGGCGCTCAAGGAAGAGATCTGACCTCGCCAGGATCCGGCGAAGCCCACGAAAGCCTCTGCGGCCCCTGCGGCTGCGGGGGCTTTCCCCTTTCAAGGCGCGGTTGGTCCTTCAAGGCGAGTTTGGTTCGCGCCGTGGTCTCTGGCGCGGTTCGCGCACACCGCAACACGCGCGCGGGACGACGCGCCGCCGGCGCTGGTTGACGGACGAAGGTCGACCAAGGACTGACGACAAACGACAGACGACAAACGACTGACGACTGACGAAGGGCGACCAGCCGTCGCGAACACGCTCCAGGCGGCGGACTATGTCCGTGCGCGAGCCTTGAGCGCTTCGATCTCGGCGGCGATGGCCGCGTCCTCGATCTTCGGGAACAGCCCGATTGGCGTGCCCAGCTTCGCGCCCGCGGTCAAGGTGCGCCACGCGCCCATGCTCGGCATGGCTTGCGCCATCACTTCGTCCGCGCGCCCCGCGAGCCCGAGTTGCTCCCACAAGGCCTGGGCCTTCTTCGGCATGAAGGGCGCCATCCAGCGCGCCATCCACACCAGCCACTCGCAGGCGGTGGCGAGCACCGCGCCGCAGCGCACGGGGTCGGTCTTCTTCAAGGCCCACGGGGCGAGTCGATCGATGTACACGTTGGCCACGCGACCGTTCTGGATGAACACCTCGGCGGCGCGGCGGAAGCGGGTCTGCAGCAGTTCCTCGATCGGATCGCCGAAGGCGCCGCACTCCTCGAGGATCGCGCGATCCAGCTCCTCGACAAGGTGCGCCGGCACCTCGGGCACGCGACCGTCGAAGTTCTTCTCGAGGAAGCGCAGCACGCGCTGCGCCAAGTTGCCGACCACATCGGCGAGCAGCGAGTTGTTGGTCGTCTGGAAGTCCTCGAAGCGCCATTCGCTGTCGGAGTTCTCCGGCATGCTGGCGGCGAGGTGGAAGCGCGTCGCCTGCGCGTCGAACTTGCCCATGAACTCGGCCACCGGCACGGTCCAGCCCTTGCTGGTCGAGAACTTGCCGCCCTGCAGGTTGTAGAACTCGTTGGCCGGCACGTCGGTGGGCAGGATCCACGGCTCGCCCATGCCGAAGAGCATCGCGGGGAACACCACGCAGTGGAACGGGATGTTGTCCTTGCCGATGAAGTGCACGAGGCGCGTGCCCGCGTCCTGCCACCAGCGCCGCCACTCGTCCGGGCGGCCTTGCGAGCGCGCCCACTCCTTGGTGAACGAGATGTAGCCGATGGGCGCGTCGAACCACACGTAGAGCACCTTGCCGCTCTCGCCGCGCGCGAGATCCACGGGCACGGGGACGCCCCAACCCATGTCGCGGGTGATGGGCCGCGGTTGCAGGTCCTCGAGCATGTTGCCCACGAACGCGCGCACGTTGGGCTTCCACGCGTGATCGGCGAACCAGCGTCCGAGCCCTTCGTCGCGCAGCTTGGGCAGGTCGAGGTACCAGTGCGTCGTCGAGCGCCGCACCGGCGCGTTGCCGCAGACCTTGCAGGCGGTCTTGGGCATCCTGAGCGGATCCAGCCACTGTCCGCACTTGGGGCACTCGTCGCCACGCGCCTCCTCGTGCCCGCATTCGTGGCAGGTGCCGACGATGTAGCGGTCGGCGAGGAACATGCGGTCGTGCTCGCAGTAGAGCTGCTCGGTCTGCTTGACCTGCAGGTAGCCCTTGCCGTCGAGCACGCGGAAGAACTCCTGGCTGGTGGCGGCGTGCTCGGGGCAGATGCTGGTGCCGCTCCACACGTCGAAGCGGATGTCGAAGGCGTCGAAGGTCTGCTTGATCTCGTCGCGCCAGCGCGCCACGTACTCCGGATAGGGGACCTTGTCCTTCTCGGCGCCGATCGTGATGGCCACGCCATGCTCGTCCGCGCCGCACACGTACAGCACTTCCTCGCCGCGCTGGCGCAGCGCGCGCACATGCAAGTCGGCCGGCAGGTAGGCGCCGGTCACGTGACCGAAGTGGATCGGCCCGTTGGCGTAGGGGAGCGCGGAGGTGACGAGATGGCGTGCCACGCCGCGCAGTCTAGCGTCCTTGGCGGCTGGCGTCCGCGCGTCGCGCTGGACTCATGCGCCAGGCAGCGCGCCGCGCCGCACCAGCGCGATGTTGCGCGCATAGACGAACACGCCGGTCGATTGCCCGATGATCCCGACGAGGTCCTTGCGCCAAGCGAAGTACGCGAGCAGCAGCACACCGCCCGCCAAGCTGCCGTACCAGAAGGCGATCGGCACCACGCTGCGACCGGCCCTCTCGCTCGCCCACCACTGCAGCAACATGCGGAAGGTGAAGGCGGCCTGCCCGAGGAACCCGACTGCCACCCACAAGAAACCCACCGGCCGCGTGATGTTGAAGAGCACGTACAGGAACCCGGCGCCACGCTGGGTCTCCTGGGCGACGACCAGATCGTCCAGCCACTGCGCCCCGCTCGTCGCCACGCCGTGCTCGTCGACCACGACCAACGCGCCATCCAGCCGGCGCACGTCGATGTCTTGCAGGCGCTGCTTCAGATCGATCTCCGCCCGGGCGGCGGGTTCGCCCGCTGCCCGCACCTCGCGCGCATCCAGCACGAGCGCCGAACCCACCAGCAGGACCACCGCGAGCAGGACGCCCGCGAGACCCCGGTCGTGGCGACGCGTCGTGGAGCTCTCAGCCACCGACCACCTCGCGGATCGGCAACAGGAGCCGCCGACGCCTCATCCAACGCACTGCGAAGAGATCCTTGGTGGCCTTGAAGGCGCGGTTCCACACGCCGTACTTGGACACGCCGGCCGTGCGCGGATGGTGCTCCACCGGCGTCTCGGCCACATCGTAGCCGTGGTAGCGCAGCAAGGTGGGCAGGAAGCGGTGCATTCCCTCGAACAACGGCAGGGCTTGGATCGCCTCGCGGCGGAAGACCTTCAGCGAGCAGCCAGTGTCGCGGATCGAGTCGCCGCTGATCGCGTTGCGCACAGCGTTGGCGAGCCTCGAACTGGCGCGTCGCACGAAGGTGTCGTTGCGCTTCTTGCGCCAACCTACGACGGCGTCGTGGCCGCCGTGCTTCAGCAGCTCGATCATGCGCGGCAGGTCGGCAGGGTCGTTCTGCAGGTCGGCGTCCATCGTCGCCACCAACTCGCCCGCGGCGACCTGGATGCCAGCGCTGATCGCGGCGGTTTGTCCGCAGTTGCGCGCGAAGAAGACGCCCTTTACGCGCTCGTCGCGCGCGCACAAGCCACGGATCAACTCGGCCGAGCGATCGCGGCTGCCGTCGTCGACCAGCACCAGTTCGAAGTCCCCTCGCGCACCGAACACCTCGACCACCTTCTGGTGGAGGCGCTCAAGGTTCGCCTCCTCGTCGAAGACCGGCGCCACCAGCGACAACGCTGGTCGCCTGCCCGCGGGCCAACGCTCGCGCACGTGGAAGGGGAGCAGGTCGACGCGTCCGGGTTGCATGCCTCGTGATTCGTTGGGCGCAGCGCTTCAAAGCCGCTCCGCGATCCGCCATGATGGCGAGCGGAGCCCCCCGATGCGAGCAACGACCTCCACCACCAGACCTTTCCTTGGCGGTTGGTGGCTGCTCGTCCCGCTAGTGGCATTGGCGCTGGCGCGCGGCTTCTGGGCCCCCGACGAGCCGCGCTACGGTCAAATCGCCAAGGAGTGCTGGGATCGCGGCGAATGGCTGGTCCTGCACATCTGCGGCGACATCTATCCCGACAAGCCGCCGCTCGTCTATTGGTTGTCGGGCTTGTGCGGGTGGTTGACCGGTTGGTGGGAGCCGGCGATGCGCCTGCCGTCGCTGCTCGCGACGCTCGTCTCCGCCTTGTTGCTGCGGCGCATGGCGCGCCGGCTCTTCGGCGACGCGGCCGCCGATTGGGTCGCGCCCCTCTATCTCGGCACGGGGATGCTGCTGGAGATCGGCGGACGCCTGCAGCTTGATCCGCTGATGTCCGTCTTGATCCTCTGGGCTATCGAGCGCCTTTCCGTCCCCGCGCGGCCTCCCGCGGCGCGCGCGGGCGCGAGTGGCTTGGCCTTGGGCCTCGCCGCGCTCGCCAAGGGACCCGTGGCATGGCTGCACGGGGGGCTCGCGTTGCTCGCCCAGCACCTCGCGCAACCTGCGGGGCGCCGCACTGGCCTGCGAGCGCGGGATTGGATCGTCGTGGTGCTGCTGGCCGTGGCGCCCGTGGCGGCATGGGCCGTGCTTGCGAGCTTGGCGGAACCGCTGCTGGCCCAGCACTTGTTCTTCGGCCAGCACCTCGGCCGCATCAGCACCGAGGCTCCACACCAGGGGCCGCCGTGGGAGCACCTGCTCGAGATGCCCTTGCTGCTGCTGCCGACCACGCCCTTCGTCGCCATGGCCTTGGCACGCGCTTGGCGTACTCGGCGCGAAGACTCCGACGCCGCGCGCAACTTGCGTTTCGTGGCCCTCTGGCTCGTCTTGACGCTGGTGGTGTTCAGCGCCATCCCGGCCAAGCGCGCGCTCTACCTCCTGCCCGTCTATCCCGCGGCCGCGCTGCTCGCCGCCGACGAACTCGCGTGGCGCGCGGCGAGTGGCGCCTGGCGCCGCTGGATGGTGCGCGCGCCAGCGATCATCTTGCTCCTGATCGCGTTCGCGCTCGCCATGGCGGGGATTGGCGCGAACCTGCCCGAGGTCCTGGAGCGCCAACCGTCGCTGGGGCAGTTGGCGCCTTACACGGCCGCGGCCGCCGCCATCGCCGCGCTGGTCGGATCGTTCGGTTGGCTGGCGTGGCGCCGTGCTGGCGAGGCGCGCGGAGTCGACCATCTCGTGCATGCGAGCGGCGGCGCCTTGTGGTGCGCCGCGTTGCTCGTCGCGCCCTCGCTCGACGAGGTCAAGTGCGCCCGCGAGTTGGCGCTGGAGGTGGCGGCGCTTCCGCAGAAGCCCGCGTGGATCCCCACGCGCGGGGTGCAGCCCGAGGGCTACCGCTTCTATGGCGGCGTGCCCACCACCCGCTCGGGCGACATCGCGGGCGCCTTGGAGCAGCACGGAGCCCTCTTCCTCGCGCTGGTCGAGGAGCGCGACCACGCGAAGCTCGATCCCGCCTTGAAGGCGCGCACCGTCGAGCTGCTGCGGCGCCAGGTGGGCGCGCGCGAAATCCTCGTGCTCGGCGCGCGGCCCTGAGGCGAGCCGCCTACTGTCTAGTTCACTTGACAGAACCGGGCGAGGCCTTGCCGAGGCGCGCCAGCAGCCACAAGCCGCCGATGGAGGCTGAAGGCACGCCGAACAGGGGCCCGAGGATCGGCACGAGGAACAGGAGGCCTGTCGCCAGGCCGAAGGCCGCCAGCGGCAGGCCGTGGCGCAGCAGGAAGCGCCAGCGTTCGCCGAGCGACCACCCGCGGCGCGAGAAGGGGATGTCGAGCAGCGTCAAGGCAGTGGCGAATCCCGCCACCACGGCGTGCAGCGGCGAGCCGACGAACGGCACGAGGTGCAGCCACAGGAAGGCGACGATGATGAAGAGCGCGAGCAGCGAGCTCTTGAGGCTCGTCGCGAGCGTGCGCAGCTCGCGCGCGCCCTCGGTGCGCAGGCGCGACCACGCGGCGCGTTGCCACAGCACGGCGCAGACGGCGACGAGCGGCGCGGCCAGGCTCCACCAGCCTGCTCCGCGCCAGCAAAGCCACGCGCCACCGAGCACGGCGGCGAGGAGCAACAGCACGAGCAGGGCCACTCGCCAAGGCGCCACGCTGGTCGGCGGCTCGAAGAGCGTCCGCGGATCGATCCCGAACCAACGCGCCTCCACCTTGGCCTGGGCCAAGTCGAGGAAGGGGCTGCTCAGGGCTTCCCACGCCACGCTGAAGGTGAAGCTCGCCACGAGCACCAAGACCAGCACGGCCACGAGCAGTCCGGACCACTGCGCCACGCCCAGGATGAGCCCCGGTCCGATCCACTGCGCCAGCTCCTGCCACCACGCATCGCCGCGCAGCAACGCTTCGCCTTCCCGCGCCAAGGTGTCGAGGGCCCGCCACGCGGCGGACACGCACCACCACCCCGCCAGCGCGAAGAGACCAAGGATCAAGGCGAAGGGCGGCGCCAACCAGCGCTTGGTGCCCGGAGTCTCGAGCAGCACCAGCGCTCCGACGAAGGGCGCGCGCAGCCCGTCCCACGTGGCGCCGAAGCCACGGACCGGCGCATCCGCAAGTCGCGCATGGCGCGGCGTCCCGCCACAGGCCGGGCAGGGCCGCGGAGCGGTTCGATACCCGCACAAGTCGCAGATCCGGGGCTGGTTCATCGGATGACGGGGGATGGCCGTAGGACGTATACTGCACGGTGACTCGGACGGCGCCAAACTCCCGCCCGAGCCCCCTGCCCGCCGTCCGGCCGTCGCCCCGATCGCGATGGCCGGCGCAACGCCAGCGAAAGACCCCCTCGATGCAACCCTTCCGCCAGCTCGACTACTTCAACCTCGACGAACAGTACTCGCAGGACGAATTGATGGTCCGCGACGCCGTGCGCGGCTGGGTCACGGAACGCTACCTGCCGATCGTCGCCGAGCACTACGAGAACGGCACCTTCCCGCTCGAGCTGGTGCCGGAACTGGCCGAGCTCGGCGTGTTCGGCCCGAGCATCCCCACCGAGTACGGCGGCGCGGGCTTGAACAACGTGGCGGCCGGCCTGATCTACCAGGAGATGGAGCGTGGCGACTCCGGACTGCGCTCGTTCGTCTCGGTGCAGGGCGGCCTCGTCATGTACCCGATCCACTCGATGGGCTCCGAGGAGCAGAAGCGCCGCTGGCTGCCGCTGCTCGCCGCGGGCAAGGCCATCGGCTGCTTCGGCTTGACCGAACCCGACTTCGGCAGCAACCCGGGCGGCATGCTGACCACGGCCCGGAAGGACGGCGACGGCTACATCCTCAACGGCCGCAAGATGTGGA
>SXXH01000110.1 GCA_005789645.1 Planctomycetia bacterium | reverse complement strand
CTTCAGCTTGGCGATGACGCGGTTGAACACCGGCCGCTCCAAGGCCTCGGCCAGGCGATCGCGATCGCCCCAGATCTCCGACTTGAACGGTCCGGGATGGTCGAACATGCCCACGACCCTGAACGGCGTCGTGTTGAGCGTCAGCGTGTCGCCCACGCGGCAATCGGCGATGCGGTCGGCGAGCTTCGAGCCCACCACGACCTCGTCCGTGCCCGGCGCGAAGGCGCGGCCCTCGACCACGCGGATGTCGTCGCCCAGGATGCGGAAGGTGCCTTGCTGCACGCCGCGGATGGGCACGTTGGTCTCGCCGCCGCCGACCTTCTCGCGCCGCACAGCGAGGTACATCTCGGCCGAGACCAGCGGCGGCCCGTCGACCGGCCTCTCGATGTCGGGCAGCGTCTTCATCAGGATCTGCGCGCGCTCGAGCGAGAACACGCTGTCGCCTTCGTTGGTCGAGCCTTGGCGCAGGAACACGACCACGTCGTCGCGGCCGTTCTCCACGAACAGCGTGGCGAAGCCTTGCTGCAGCGCCAGCACGCCGGCGAGCACCGCGACGGTGGCGCCGATGCCGAGCACGGTCAGCAAGGTGGCGCTGCGCCGCACCACCAGGCTGCGCAAGTTGTAGGAGAGCGGCACGAGGGCCATCAGCCGGTCCTCCGCAACGCGTCGATGACGGACAGGCCGCGCGCGCGCAGCGCCGGCCCGACTCCCGCGACCAGCCCGACGAGCAGCGTCGCCCCGGCCGCGGACCACAACGTGCCCGCCGTGACCTCGTAGCCGGGGAAGACCGTGCCGAGCATCCTCGCCACGGAGTCCTCCGTCGAGGCGGCCAGCAGGATGCCGGCGCCGCCACCGAAGGCGCACAACGCCAGGCTCTGCCACAACAGCACCCCCGCCACGACGCCGTCGCCGAAGCCCAGCGCCTTGAGCACTCCGATGTCGCGCGTCTGCTCGCGCGCCGCCATGAGCATCGTGTTCAGCGCCGCCAGCAAGATCGCCACCATCACGCCGCCGCCGATGGAGGAGACGAACAGCGGCACATTGCCGATCATCGAGACGAACTGCGCCTGGAACTCGGCCTCGGTGGTGGTCTGCACGACCTGCGGACCCTGTTCGAACATGGCGTCGATGCGCGACATGACCTCGGTGCGGTCGGCGCCGGGAGACATCTTGACCACGAAGATGCCAACACCCACCGGCCCGCTGCCTTCGCCGGAATCGAGCGCGTTCTCGAGGTACTTGTAGTGGAAGAACAACGTGGCGTCGTCGACGTTCTTCTTGGTCGACTTGTAGATGCCGGCGACGCGGAAGTCCCAAGTCGTGCCGTCGGTCTTCGGAAACAGGGCGCCGATGATCGGCACCGAATCGCCCACCTTGAAGCCGTACTTCGAAGCGGTGGCCTCGCCCACGATGCAGGCCTTGCGATCGCGTTGGAAGTCGTCCCACGAGCCGTCGACCAGCTGGATCTCCGGATAGATCGCCTGCAGCTCGTCCTGGTCGCAGGCGAACTGCGCGAAGAAGTTGCCCTGGTCCTGGTAGTAGCCGCCGAACCAGTTCCAGCGCATGACGCGCTCGACGCCTTCGACCGCGGCGATCTTGGTCCCGTACGCCTGCGGCAGGTAGACGAACAGCGAGACCTTCGATTGGACGATCAGGCGATCGGCCGCCGCGGCCTTGACGCCGGCCTCCAGCGCCACCACCAGGCTGCGCAGCAGGCACAGCAGGAAGATGGCGATGGCGAGCGAACCCGCCGTCAGCAGGAAGCGCGCCTTGCGCTTGGTCAAGTTGCGCCAGACGAGTTGGAACGGAGGCACGATCAGCGCACCGCCTCGATGCGACCGAGGCGTCCTCCCTTGTCGAGGTGCACGATGGTGCGCGCCTGCTGGGCCGCGGCGTGGTCGTGCGTCACCATGAGGATCGTCTTGCCGTACTTCTCGTTCAGGAGCCGCAGCAGCGCGAGCACGTCGTCGGCCGACTTGCGATCGAGGTCGCCCGTCGGCTCGTCCGCCAGCACCAGCATCGGATCCGACACGAGCGCGCGCGCGATCGCCACGCGCTGCTCCGGGCCGCCCGACAACTGCGAGGGCCTGTGCGACCGACGGTCGCCGAGTCCGACCAGTTCCAGCGCGGACTTGGCGTGCTCCTTGCGCTGCCCGCGCGACAAGCGCGTCAACAGCAGCGGCAACTCCACGTTCTCCTGCGCCGTCAGCACGGGGATCAGGTTGAAGCCCTGGAACACGAAGCCGACCTTCTCCGCGCGCCATTCGGCCAGTTCGGGCCCGGTCATCGCGGCGATGTCCTCGCCATCGACCACGATGCGGCCCTCGTCGGCGCGGTCGAGGCCACCCACGAGGTTCAACAGGGTGGTCTTGCCGGAACCGGAGGGCCCCATCAACGCGTAGAAGCCGCCGGCCTCGAGGTCGAGGTCCAGGCCGTCGAGCACGCGCAGCGTCTCGCCGCCGCGCGCGTAGACCTTCACGAGGCCGCGCAACTGGATCAGCGCGCCCACCTCAGCGCTCCTCGAGCCGCAACATCGCGCCGTCCGCGAGGTCCGCGGGCGGGTCGAGCACGAGCACTTCGCCGCCCTCGAGGCCCGCGAGGATGGCGTACTTGCCCGCGCGGCCCTCGCCCACCTCGACCACGCGCCTGCGCGCCGCGCCTCCGACGACCAGCCACACGAAGGGCGCGCCCTCGGCCCGCACCAAGGCGCTCGCCGGCACGAGCACGCGCGCCTCGACCGTGGCGGCGGGCGCATCCTTGGGCGCGAACACGATGCGCACGCCCATCTCGGGACGCAGCTTCTCGTCGCGCTCGAGGAAGGCCACGCGCACCTCGACCGTGGCCTTGGTGCGGTTGGCCGTCGGCCAGATGCGATCGACGCGACCCGGGTAGGCGCGATCCGGCCAGGCGTCGAGGTAGACCTGCGCCGAAGCGCCTTCCGAGACGCTGGCGATCGAGGTCTCGGGCACCTCGGCCTGCACCTCGAGCGACGCGAAGTCGACCATCGTCACCACCGAACCGCGCGCGCTGGTGCCGCCGACCACGTTGGGGCTGACGACCTCGCCGACCTCGGCGTCCTTGAGCACGACCACGCCGTCGAAGGGCGCCTTGACCAAGGTCTTGTCGAAGGTCGCGCGCGCCAGTTCGAGTCCAGCCAAGGCCGCGTCGACGCGCCGCGACGACTCGACCTGCGCGGCCTCCATGGCCGACATGCGCGCCTCCGCCTCGACAACCGACTGGCGCGCGGACTCGACGCGCGCCTCGGCCGAGGCCACGCGCGCCTCGGCGACCTGCAGTTCGCCATGCGCCCGATCGAGTCCATCGCGCGTGCCCACGCCGTCGGCGCGCGCCTTCTCGGCGCGTTCGCGCAAGGTGGAGGCCAGCGTGCGGGCCGCGCCGACTTGCGCGAGGTCCTGCTGCAAGGGCGGCACGGCCGAACGCGCGCTCTGCACGGCGCTCCTCGTCGCGTCGAGCTCGAGCCGCATGCGCACCTCGGCTGCGCGCGCGACCTCGACCTCCGCCTCCGCCCGGCGCAGGTTCGCGGCGTGCTCGTCGGCGTACAGGCGCGCGACGACCTGGCCGGCCTTGACCACCGAGCCTTCCTCGACATTCATCTCGACGATGCGCCCGGGCGCGTCGGCCGACAAGGCGGCGCGCTTCTTGGCGACGATGTAGCCGTTGGCTGACGCGCCGAGCGCGGCGGCGACTTGCCCCGCGCTGCGCGCCTCGGCCTTGGCCGTCTTGACGAGGGGCTGGCCGGCCTCGGACGCGCGTTGGACCAGGCCTTCGCCGAAGGCCAACCACGCGATGGCGAGCACCAGGAGCAGGAAGGCCCACTTGACCCAGGCGGGGCTCTTGCTGGCGCCGCGGCGGGGTCGGTCGGCCGCGGGGATGGGCATGTACTCGGCGCTCACGATGTCTCCTTCGCGCGGCGCTTCACCGCGGTTGCACGAGCACCGCCCGGGGATGGCCGCGGCGCCCGCTGCGCGGGGTGGCTCGACCGGGCATGATAGCGTCCCCTCCCCGCGCTCCGAGCTCCGCGACCCCACACGTTCGAAGGCCAACCATGCGACTGGCTCCGCTCCTCCTCCTCGGCCTGCAGCTGCTCTTGTGCCTGTGCGCCCCGCCGGCCCGAGCGCAGTCGGAGTGGATCGAGCTGGTGGACGGGGTGGATCTGGCCGGATGGCGCGGCGAGGCGCGCTTCTGGTCCGTCGAGGACGGCGCCATCGTCGGTCGGAGCACGACGCAGGTGCCGTGCGACGCCACCACCTACCTGCTGCGCGACGGCTTCGAGTTCGAGGACTTCGAGTTGGTGGCCGAGTACAAGGTCGTCGGCGGCAACTCGGGCATCCAATTCCGAAGCCAAGACCTGGGAGGCCACCAGGTGGCCGGTCCGCAGGCAGACATCGAGGATGGCGAGTCGTGGTCGGGTTGCCTGTACGAGCAGGACGGACGCGGAGTGATGACGACGCGCGGCGAGCGCTGCGTGTTCGAGGGCGGCCGCAAGGACGCGCGCCGCTACGCCGACGGCAAGGAGCTGCAACGGCGCGCGGTGCGGCAGCACGATTGGAACACCTACCGCATCGTGGCCGTCGGCGGGACGATCGTGCTCGAGATCAATGGAGTGCGCACCAGCGAGACCATCGATCGCGAAACCACGCGCCGCGTGCGCGGACTGGTGGCGGTGCAGCTGCACGCGGGACCGCCGATGGAGGTGCGCTACCGCTCGATCAAGGTCAGGCGCCTCGGACCCGCCGACGAACCCGAGCTGGAGGAGCTCGCGGCCAGCACGGCCAAGCTGCACTTGCTGCCCGGCCCGTTGCCGCATTGGCTGTGGGCCGGCGACCAACCCGGGCAGGACGAGCGCGTGGTGCTCGAACGCGAGTTCGTCGTGCCGTTCGCGCCGGCGCGCGCGCGCCTGCTCGCCAGCGGCGACAACCACGTGATCGCGTGGATCAACGGCGAGCAAGTGCTCGCGCACGGGGAGTGGAGCCAGCTCGCCGGCGGCGACGCCACCGGAGTCGTAGTCGAGGGCGCGAACACGCTGCACCTCGTGGCGCGCAACGACGGCGGCCCGGCGGGAGCCTGGTGCGAGCTCTCGGTGTCCGGGAGCGATGGTCGCAGGCTGCGCCTCGTCAGCGACGGTTCGTTCAGCTCGGCCCTCCTGCCGGATGGCTTCGATCCCGAGGCCTTTGAACCTGGGAGCCTCGACAGGAGCCGCATGGGACCCGCGCATTCCTTCGGCGCCATGGGCGTCGGCCCGTGGGGCATGCTCGACGATCCGGATGGGGCGACGAGCGACGCCTCCGTTCCGCGAGCCTTGGGAGTCGAAGGCATCGAGCTGGCCGAGGGCTTCGCCATCGAGCTGCTGCACCAACCCGATCCAGCGACGCAAGGCTCGTGGGTGGCCTTGTGCGAAGCACCGGGCGCTTGGTTGTACGCCGCCGACCAGTACGGCTCCATCTGGCGCGCGTCGATGTCGGCACGGCCGATGGAGTTCGCGCGCGTGCCTGCTCCCATCGCCGGCGCGCACGGACTGCTGTGGCACGAGGACGCCTTGTACTGCGTCGTGGCGGAAGGCTCGGACGGCGCGCGACCCGGCCTCTGGCGCGTGCAAGACTCGAATGGAGATGGAATGCCGGACGCGGCGCAGCTGCTGCGCGCCTTCGAGGGCGGCGGCGAACATGGCCCGCACGGCTTGGCGAGCGGGCCCGATGGTCGCATCTGGATCGTCGGCGGCAACCACACGACCTTGCCCGACTGCGCGACGAGCCGCGTTCCGCGCTCGTGGGCCGAGGACGACCTCGTGCCGACCATCGAGGATCCGCGCGGCCACGCCAACGGCATTCGCGCGCCCGGCGGATGGATCGTCGCGACCGACAAGGACGGAGGCGCCTTCGAGCTGTGGTCGATGGGCTACAGGAACGCCTACGACTTGGCCTTCGACGCGCGTGGCGAGTTGTACACG
This sequence comes from Planctomycetia bacterium, assembly GCA_005789645.1. Taxonomy (GTDB): domain Bacteria; phylum Planctomycetota; class UBA1135; order UBA1135; genus SXXH01. The sequence goes on along the minus strand of SXXH01000110.1, from coordinate 22,839 downwards.
TGGGACTCCGACATGGAGTGGGATGTCGGCGCGCCGTGGTATCGCCCGGTGCGGATCGTCCACGCCATCTCGGGGTCCGACTTCGGCTGGCGCACGGGCTCGTCCAAGTGGCCGACAAGTTGGCTTGACACCTTGCCATCGACGGCCGACCTGGGTCGCGGCTCGCCCACCGGCCTCGTCTTCGGCACGGGGCTGGCGGCGCCCGAGCGCTTCCAACGCGCGCTCTACGCCTGCGACTGGTCCTTCGGCACCATCTGGGCCTTGGATGTGCACGAAGCCGGTGCGGGTTCGCAAGCCACGGCGATTCCCTTCCTGCGCGGAACGCCCTTCCCCGCCACGGACATCCTCGTCGGCTCCGACGGCGCGCTGTGGCTCAGCTCCGGCGGCCGGCGCACGCGTTCCGGCCTGTACCGAGCGCATTGGACCGGCGGCGGCTCCGTACTCCCCGTCGAGGCTCCGCGGCCCTCGCCGGCGCTGGTCGAGCGGCGCGCGCTCGAGCGGTTGCACGCGCCCGGAATCCAGTGGAGCGCCGCGGATGCCGAGCGAGTCGCGACGGCCCTCGTCGGCGGCGACCGCTTCCTCGCGCACGCCGCGCGCGTGGCGCTCGAGCACGCCGACTTGCGCGGCTTCGACGCGCTGGCCTCGGCCGTCGAGGCGCCCGACGCCGACCTCGTGCTCGTCGCGCTGCGTCGGTTCCCCGCGGAGCGACGCGCCTGGGCCCTGGAGCAACTCGGGCGCCTCGAGCGCGGCTCTCTGGCCGCGCGGCGCGATTGGCTCAGACTCGCGCAACTCGCCTGCCTGCGCCTCGCGCCCTTGTCCGACGCGGAAGCGGCGACGCTGCGCGCGGAGATCGAAGCCCTCGCTTGGCATGGGGACGACCGCGCCGATCGCGACCTCGCCACGCTGCTGGCGCACTTCGGCGGCGAAGCCAACATGGAACGCCTGGTCGCGCGGCTCGAAGCGGAGGCGGAGCAGGAAGACCAACTGCACCTGGGCCTCGCCATCTCCGCCGCTCGCGGGCCGCTGGGCCTCGACTTGAAGCGCCGCTTCCTCGAACGCTGGAACGACATCCAGCCGCGGATGCGCGGTGGCGAGTCGCTGGAGGCGTACGCCGGACGCATCCGCGAACGCTTCGTGGCCGCGATCCCCGCGCTCGAACTCGCCCACTTGTCCGATGCGATCCAACCTCGAGCGACCGGCACGGCCGCGCCGGCCGCGGCCCCGCGCAGGACCGCCGTGCGTCGTTGGACGCGCGCGGAAGTGCGCTCGTTGCTGGCCGAACGCGAGGCTCCGGCGAGCAAGGAGCACGGACGCGCCGCGTGGGAAGCCGCCACTTGCGGATCCTGCCATCGCATCGACGGCGTTGGCGGCTCGAGCGGACCGGATCTAGGCACCTTGGGCTCGCGCTTCGGCGTCGACGACCTGCTCGACGCGCTGTTCGAACCCTCGCGCACGATCTCGGACCAGTACGCCGACACCGAGGTCCAGACCCTCGACGGCGACCTCGTCGTCGGGCGCGTCGAAGGATCCAAGGACGGGACGCTGCGGCTCGTCGATTCCGCGGGGCGCGTCGTCGAGGTCGAGGAGGCCTCGATCGCGGTCCGGCGGCCCTGGAAGGTGTCGCGCATGCCCGCGGGCCTGCTCGACCTGCTGGAGCCCGACGAAGTGCGCGCGCTCGTGGACTACTCGCTCGGCCGCGCGCGCTGAAGGCGGACGCCGCTAGTCGCCGAGGAGCAGCGGCAAGAGCGTGGGTTCGACGCGCTTGTACAACTCCGAGGTGGCGCGCACATCGCGCAAGCAATACTCGCCGATGTCCTCGATGCGGCCTTGGCGGTAGACGCGCGCCACCTGGCTGCCGTCGATCGAGCCCTTGGGGCTCTCGACGTCGAAGCGGCGGCACCAGTACTCGAGTCCGTACGACTCGCGCGTGGCGCCCTGGAAGTTGAACACCTCCATCAGGTCGCAATGGTCCCGCATCTCCCAGCGCTTGGGCAGCAGGTTGCGCGTCGGGCGCACGCCGTGCTGGGCGGAGCGGATCATCAGCATCGGCGCGTCGTAGCCGCGCCCGTTGAACGACACGAGGCGCGGCATGCGGCCCGCGGAGTTGCGCCCCACGAGGGCCCAGAACTTCTCCAGCACCTGCTTCTCGTCGCCGCGGAAGATCTTCGAGTCCTTGACGCGCTCGAAGTCGCGCTCGGGCTGGTGCGCTCCCTCGAGCAGGATCATCCCGCGATCCTCGCGCACCAGCCACATGCCGATGGCGATGATCTTGCCTAGCCCCGGATAGAGCCCCGTGCGTTCCGGCACGGCGGCGCGATCGTGTTCGTCGCGCGCCCGCGACAACAAGTACCCGCGAGTGGTCTCGTCGACCTCCTCCCACAGGTATCCCGCGACCTCGATGTCGAAGGCGATGACGGGCTGCGCTTGCCTCGAGTCGCTCATGCTGCGGCGTCTTCGCGCCGTGCACGCGAGGTTAGCGCGGATGGACCGCCGCGACGAGCATCCGTCGACGGGAGCGCAGCCACAACCACGCGGCGCACGCGAAGACGGGCGCGAAGCCCGCGGCGCCCTGGCCTGGATCGGTTGGCGCGGTGGCGATCGTGCAGCCTCCACCGCCGCTCGAGGCGGACTCCCAGGTGTAGGCGCCGGCCACGAGCGCGACGAAGGTGCCCGATGGATCGCGCACCAGCACCGAAGTCCTGCCCGGCGGTCCGGGCGGAGCCGCGACCTGCACGGAGCCGCGGCCTTGACGCGCGGAGATCGCGGCCGGGACGCCTCCCGCCCCCGTGGTCGGATCGGCGCCGAAGACCACTTCGAGGTCCACCGGGAGGTTCTCGCCGAGGATCGTGACCAGCGCGCCGCCTGAGCTCGGTCCCGCCGCCGGCGAAATGGACGAGAGCAGCGGATCCGGGCTGGAGTGGTACACGAAGGCGCTGCTGGCGACTTGCCCCGCAGGCGAGCGCACCTCGAGCGTGTAGGGTCCGCCCGGCGGCGCAGGCCGCGTGCGGAAGCTGAGCGTGCGCGCGTCGACGAGCTCGATCTCGTCCTGCACGACGCCGTCGATGGAGATGCTCGAGCCCGACTCGAAGTCGGCGCCCACCACGTGCACGAGCGTGCCGCCTTCCGCGCTGCCCGCCGCGGGGAAGACCACGTCGATGGCGGGCAAGGCGGCGACCAGCAAGGCCGCGTTCTTGCGGCCTTCGACCCCGCTGGCGTCGATCACGACCACGTCGCGCGTGCCGGGCTGGTCGGCGCGCAACTCGATGCGCAGGCGCGTCGCGTCGAGGTACTGCAAGCCATCGCCCTCGGCGTAGATGTGCGGACCCGCCACGACCACGCAGCCGGGGCGGAAGCCGCCGCCTTGCACGAGGATCGAAGTGCCGCCCGAGGGCGAGCCTTGCGCGGGAGAGAGCGACAGCACTTGCGGGTTGGCGGGCGCGACATCGAGGGCGCCCGTGGCGATGGCGAGCTCGCCCAACGCGGTGCGCGCTTGGAGGTCGACGGGACCGATGTCGGCTCCCGTCGAGGCGGTGGCGACGAACGACACGGCCGAGCCGAACCACGAGACGTTGGAGATGGCGACATCGTCGCGGCTGGACTCCAACATGGAACCGGGCGCGAGCCCCGAGCCCGACAAGGTGCACGCGCGCGGCACGCCGGGCGCGAGGCGCAAGGGCAGGTCGTCCCATGCCCGGCCCAGCACAGTGGAATGGTCGAGCGCCAGCGTGCGCGCGCCGATCGAGGTGGTCCCGCCCGTGGCGACTTGGTGCACGCCGAAGCTCGATGCGCCGAAGTCGACTTGCACGGCGCTCGTCGTCGAGAGATTGCCGACCACCACCGGGCCGTCGAGCGGCGCGGCGTAGACCTCGTAGGAGCCGGGTTCGAGTCCGCGGATGGCGAAGTCGCCATTCGCGGCCGAGAGCGTCGCGCCGCGCGGCATGCCGCCGGGCGTGCGCGCGACGACATGCGCGCCGGCGACGGCCGAACCTCCCACGCGACGCACGACGCCGGTGATGGTGGAGTGCGCCTGGGACGGATACGCATGGCGCATCCCGCCCTCGTCGTCGGGCGACAAGCTCCTGTGCAGGATCATCGTCGTGTCGACGTAGGGGTACATCGTCGCGGCGCAATGCGGCGAGTGGTCGAGACCGAGCAAGTGGCCGAGCTCGTGCGCCGCGACATCTTGCACGTCGAAGCGGCCGGGCTGCCCCGAGGTGGTGAACGACCAGTCGCGCCCGTTGAAGATCACGTCGGCGTCGGTGATCACTCCCGAACCGTTGAACCAGATCGGCGTGACCGCCACCACGCCACCACCGGCGAAGAAGCCGGAGGTCCCCGTCTCGTCGAACCACACGAGGTGCAGGTCGTCGCTCTGCCAATCCGTGCGCGCGCGTTGAGCGGCGGAGGTCGATTCCACGAGGCGCGCGGTGGAACCAGGCACTGCGTTCCACTCGCGCGCGGCGAGGCGCACCGCCGTCGTCTCGGACTCGTCGGCGATGTCGGCGCTGCCCTGCGAGGACACGACGAAGCGCACCGAGGAGGGATCGGACCAGCGCAGCGCGGCGCCGGTGCCGGTGTGCACCAGTCGCAGATGGCCCGCGACCGCTCCGGCGAGCAGGCCCAGCGTGGCCGCCACGAGCAGCTTGCGTCCGCTCGCGCCGCGCACGCTACTTGGCTCCCGCGCCGCGGTCGACGCGCATGGCCTTGGCCGCCTCGATGCGCGCCACGAGCGCGGCGTAGTCGGACTCGGATCCCTGCTCGGCGGGCGCGATCGCGCCTTCCTCGAGCACGGCCAGGCCGTCGAGCTCGCGCGCCACGCGGCGTCCACCGCGCGCATCGCGCACCACGCGCATGGCGCCTTGGGCGAGACCCGCGGGCATGCGCATGCCGTGCTCGTCCGGTCGCGACAGGAAGAGGATGTACTCGCGACCGACCTCGAGGCGCGGCATGCCCGGCAGGACCATGCCCGAGCCGTCCGGCAGCACGCCACCCGGCAGCGATGCGGACACGAACCCGCGCTCGGCGCCCACGAAGGCGCGCGAGACCTCCAGCATGTGGTCGCTGACGATGAAGCCGCGCGCGTCGCGACGAGACTGCTTCGACAAGACGCGCGCCTCGAGCGCGGAGTCGCAGGACTGCACGAGGGTCTCCACTTCCATGCGGCGCGCGGTGCCGGCGTCGACCACGGAGGCGCGCGGGGACTGCAACACGAATCCCGACAGGGCGGACGCGAGGAAGACCGTGATCGGGCGCATGGAAGTGCTTTCGCGCCGAGGACGCGCCGGTGCCGCGTCCTCGAACAACTGTTGCTTGGCGCGCAGGAGGGCGCGCCGTGTGGGTGTATCGGACACGCTCGGGCCCGCGCTTGAAGCTCGCGACGAACGGCGGACGCGCGCTTCCCGCGGCGGGGTCGCGCGGCCCGCGGCGGCGCATCGCGCCACTCCGCGCGCCGCCCGGGCTCAAGATCGCTCGGCGCGGTGCCCGATCACGACGCAGCGGACCACCACCCGCCTCGCGGGCTCCGCGCACCACCCATGGCTATCCAACCCGGCTCGCCCGTCCTTTCCCGCAACTTCACGATCCCGACGCTGCCCAGCGTGGTGCAGCGACTGCAAAAGCTGCTCGAACAACCGGACGCCGGCGTGCGCGAGATCGCCGCGGTGGTCGAGGAGGACGCGCCTCTGGCGGCGAAGGTCCTGAAGATCGCCAACTCGAGCTTCTACGGCCTGCGCGAGAAGGTCGTCTCGACCAGGCATGCCGCCTCCGTCCTCGGCGTGCGCGTGCTGCGCGGCGTGGTCACCCAAGCCTCGGTCTTCAAGCAGTTCGAACATCTCGACGGCGTTGCATTCGACCTCGACGCGCTGTGGCGCCACTCGATCCTGTGCGCGCAAGCGAGCCAGTTCGCCGGCCGTCGCGCGCGCGGCGCGATCGGACTGGCGCCCGACGAGCTGCACGCCTGCGGATTGCTGCACGACCTCGGCAAGGTGGTGCTGCTCGACAACCTGCGCGAGCGCTACTTGGAACTCGTCGCCACGGCGCAGGAGCGCCAAGTCGAACTCGTCGTCGTCGAGCGCGAAGCGCTGGGCTTCGACCACGCCGAGGTTGGACATGTCGTGGCCACGCGCTGGAGCCTGCCGGCGCAGGTGTGCGGAGCCATCCTGCTGCACCACGCGCCGCGCGAACGCACCTTGGCCGAACCAGCGGCCCTGCTGGTCGAGCGCTGCAACCAGTTCGTGCACGCTTGCGAGCGCCATGGAGCCGAGGCTGCGATCGAGGTGTTCGATCGCGAGGCCCTGCGGGCCTTGGGCCTCTTGGTGCGCGATGTGGAAGAGCTTTCCGAGTTCGTCCAATCGGCGCGCGGCTCGGTCGAGATCTAGAGGCACCCGACGCGTTCGCCCGCGCGCGATATCCCCGGAATCCCCCGGCGCGAGCCGGCGGTCGGGCTAGTCTTCCGTTGCGCCGCGATCTCCGCGTCGCGAGCCCCGCCACCCCTCCGCAGCTCGATGGAATCCCAACGTCTACTCGCGGCGATGTGCACCAAGCACGGCCTGCCGACCGCCTACGCGGCGCACCTCGTGCCGGCGGTGGCCAAGGCCCTGGAACTACAGGGAGCTGCGCGGGAGGAGATCCTCGCGCTGGTGGAGCGCTCGATCGCGTTGCGCTCGGAAGGCCTGGCCGAAGAAGAGCGCAAGTACGCGCACCTCGACCACGAGTTGCTCGTCGCCACGGCGCGCACGCTGCACCACTGGCGTCCGGACGAGGCGCTGCTCGCCGTGGGCGAGTCCGTGCAGCGCTTCCGCGAGCAAGGCGACGCCGGTTGAGCGCCGCCTGGCGCGCGGCCGCCGCCCTCAGGACTTCTTCTTCTTCGGCGCCAGCTTGAGCTCGAGCGCCGCGACCTTGCCGTCCGCGCCCACGACGACCTCGCCCTCGCCGCGGCCCAGGGTCTCGTGCCAGACCTTGACCTTCCAAGTCCCGGGCGGGACTCCGTCCACCGCGAAGGTGCCATCGGCCGCCGTCAAGGCGTGGAAGGGCTTGTCGGTGACGTACACCCAGTTGCTCATCCACGGGTGGTAGTCGCAGTTGATCTTGATCTTGTCCGTGTTGGCGAACACGACCTCGTCCTTGCCGCCGGGCGCCATGGTCTTGTTGAACGAGTCGTTCTTCAGCGATTGCGCCCGCACGTTGTGCGCGACGCCGTCGCTGTTGAGGAAGCGCACCGTCGCGCCCGCCGGCACGACGACGACGTGCGGATCGAACACGCACTTCTTCTGGTCGACGACGATCGGCTCCTTGGGCACGACGAGCTTGGCGTCCTTGACGTCGATCTCCACCACCGCGTTCTTCAAGCCGTTCTTGTCGTCGACGACCAACGCGGGATCCGCGGAGTCGACGCTGGATCCATCCGCGCAACAGCCCTTGGCTTGCTCGGCCGTGACCGAAAGCGGCTTCGCTTCCAGCTTGGGACCGTCGTACAGGACGTTGCCGGACACCTTGTGTCCGGCGGCCGGCGCTGCGGAGGGCGCAGGTTCCTGCCGCGCGCCGGTCGAAGCGGCGAAGGCGGCGACGCCCAGCAACGCGCACGGGACGAGCATGGCGATGGTTGTTCTCATGCCCGCGATTCTAGCAGAGCCCGGCGCGCGCGCGACCTCGGCCGCGAGCGCGCGGCCGTGGCGACCAACGCTCGAGCTCGAGCGTCTCCACCTGCGGCAAGTCCCCCACCAGCGGCATGGCCCAATCCACGAAGGACCGAGCGATGTCCGGACCCTTGGCGAGGAAGCGCTCGTCGAGCGGCCGCGTGGCCTTGGCGAGCTTCGAGACCTCGACCAGCCGGCACCGCGAGCGATAGCGCTTGCGCGCCTCGCGCTCGAGCACGACCGAGCCGCCGACCTCGCGCCCCTTGAGCATGGCCTTGGCCGCGAAGGCCCCCGCGGCGAAGGCCTCTTCGGCGTCGACCGTCGAGACGCAACCAGCGAAGCTGCGTTGCAGGTAGCCGAAGGTGTCGGCGCGCACGCGCTTGATGCCGAGGCGCGACTTGACCGCCGAAGCGAGGAAGTCGCCCAGATGGCCCGAGCCGGACAACTGCAGGTTGCCGTGGCTGTCCTTCTCGCCCGTGGCGCCGATGGGCGCGCCGGAAGCGTCGCGCACGCCCTCGCTGACCGCCACCACGCAGCGTCCAATCCGCTTGACGACCGCGTCGACGTCGCCGAGGAACGCGGCCACGTCGAACACGCGCTCGGGCGCGTAGACGAGGTGCGGCGCGGAGTCCTTGCGGGTGCGCGCCAGGACGCTCGCCGCCGTCAGCCAGCCTGCGTCGCGCCCCATCAGCACGTTGATCTTCACGCCGCCGAGCGAGCGGTTGTCCTCCTCGTCGCCGAGGAAGGCGCACGCGACGAAGCGCGCCGCCGAGCCGTAGCCAGGACAGTGGTCCGTGACGCGCAGGTCGTTGTCGATCGTCTTGGGCACGTGCCACACCGACAGTTCGCGGCCCTGCGCGCGCGCCAGGCCCCCGATGATCGAGGCCGTCTCGGCCGAGTCGTTGCCGCCGATGTAGACGAAGTGGCGCACCTCGAGCTCGTCGAGGCGCTCGAGCAGCTGCGCGCACTCGGCGGCGTCGGGCTTCTTGCGCACGCTGCCAAGCGCGGCGCCGGGCGTGGCCGCCACGGCCTTCCAGCGGCGCCGTCCCGTCGCGCGCAGATCGACGAGGTCGCCCGCCAGCAGTCCCTCGACGCCGCGACGCGCGCCGAGCAGATGACGCACCGCACGCTCGCCGTGCAGGGTCGAGACGAGGCCCCACAGGCTCTGGTTGATGACGGCGGTGGGGCCGCCCGACTGGCCGATCAGGATGTTCTGGCGCTGCTTCTTCATGGATGTGGGTCGCGACGCCCAGCAGGCGTCCGAAGGGGCGACACTCTAGACGCGGCATGTTCGCGGATGCGAGGGCCGCGCCGGCCCTCGCGCGTGACTCGCCGGCGTTCCACTCCAAACCCCGTCGCCCGCAGCCCCTTGCGCGAGCATGGTGTCGCCATGTAGAGTCTTTCCCCTCGAAAGAGACACGGTGCCCCGGTGGCGGAATTGGCAGACGCGCAGGCTTGAGGTGCCTGTGGGCTAATCACCCTTGCTGGTTCGATCCCAGTCCGGGGCACCAAACTTGCCTGCGCGAGGATTCGCGGTCCTGAGCGGCGCGGTCCTGAGCGGCGCGGCCTTCGCCAGCACCTGCTCAGCTGGCGCCAGCGACCGCGGCGTCCTCGGTTGCGCCCCTACTCCGGCAACGGCGCGACCGCGCGCACGCTCAAGTCGAAGTTCTTCGGACCGAGCTTGAGCAGCGCCGCCATGCCGCGCACGCCGGACAGGTAGGCGTACTGCCTCTCCCGCTCGGCCAGCAAGCGCGGCACTTGCTCGTCGCGGATCGCCTTCTCCATGGCCTCGAGTTGCGGATCGACGAGTTCGTCGACTTGCTTCTGGACCTCGGAGGACAGGCGTCCGCGCTGCTGGCCGGGGAAGCGCTCGCGCAGCACCTTGTCCTCGAGGCTCGCGCGCTGCGTGCGCCAATCGACCACGATCGAGTCCTCCACCGCGCGCCGCGCGCCTTGGCGCAGGATCGGCACGAGCGTGCGCGGGTTGGCGTAGGCGAACACATGGCCTCCGGTGGTCATGGTGCGCGTGAGCGCCAGGAAGCCCGCGTCGTCGGCCAAGCTGCGGTTGGTGTCGCGCTGCGTGTAGACCGAGATGATCTGGTCGAGCAAGCCGAAGTGGTTGCTGACGACCACGATGTCCTGGATGTCGCAGGTCACGATCAAGCCCGTGCCCGGCACGAAGCGCGAGTGGAACTCGCGCAGGCTGGGGAAGCCGCGCCACTCGCGCTTGTAATACCCCGCATCGCCAGGCTTGAGGCCTTGCAGGCCGAACTTGGCCGAGTTCGTGCCGATCGTGTCGCGCAAGGCCACGAGCGGCGCCAGGTTCTTGGGCCACAGGACGAGAGCCCACGCCGGCGTCGGTTGGCCGTCGTTGGGCGGGTCGTCGTCCTTGACCGGGTAGTCGTTGGGCCGCACGAAGAAGGCCACGCGATCCTTGAGCGCGCCTTCGATCTCGGCCACCAACGCATCGAGGGTCTGGTACTTGCCCGTGTTGCGGAACAAGTCCTCCAGGTTGACGCGCAGCGCCGGCTCCATCGAAGCGACGATGGCGCGCAGAGCCTCGGAGGCGGGCAGGCGCGCATAGCCGAAGAAGGCGGCATCCGGCGGCGCGGCGCGCGCAGCCTCGCCCCACAGTTCGTTGTTGTCGAAGCCGCGTCCGCGGTACACGCGCGCCATCTCCGGCGTGATGGCTTCGCTGGACAGTTCGCCGTGCAAGTCGAGCTTGAACTCCTCGGCGAGGTCGAGCGTGCCGACGACGTTCTTGACGGAAGGCAGCTGCACGAAGCGACCGAGCAGCGCCTCGCCGAACTCCTGCGAGGCCGGATTGGGCAGCGGCCCCTTGAGCTGCATGGCGTCCTGCAGCTTGCGCAGGTTGACATACACCTCGAACTCGTCGCGCAGCGCGTTGCGCTCGGCGTTCTGCACATGGTCGAAGTAGATCGCGCTCTGGTAGAAGCTGTCGGCGAAGGCCTGCGACTCCAGCGCGAAGGCCTGCTGGATCAACTCGGACCGCGTGGCCACCATGACCACGTCGCGCAGGCGCGCCACATGCAGGGCGCGCGGCAGTCCGGCGCCGGAGATCGTGTGCCATCGCTCGCCTTTCTGGACGACCAAGCCTTGCTCGGCGAGTCCGACCGCTTCGTGGTGGTCGAGAGCCGCGACGGCCAGCTTGCCCAGCCAGTTGCAACGCCCGTAGGCGCACCAGTCCGCCTGCGCCAAGTCCTGGCCGCGGAAGTAGCCGGCCACGGCCAAGTCCTCGCCTCCGAAGATGTCGACTGGCTTCTGGCCCAACGGCAACTGGTCGGAGATCTCGCGCAGCCGCGCCAAGGACCGGTCGAGGTCCAGCGACTGGGCCAAGGCCTTCTGCTGCGGGCTGTCCAACCAGGCGCGCCACGCGTCCCAGCGCTCGAGCCGATCCTGCACCGCGAACTCGGGGAACTCGCCGAAGGCGTCCTTCAAGCCCGAACGCGCGGCGTAGAAGTCCACGTCGCGCGGCACGAGGGCGGCGACATCCGCCTCCAACTCGCCCTCGAGCGGGTTGAACACGAAGGTGGAGAAGGCGAAGTAGCCGGCGAAGGCCACGATGCCCGCGCCGATGGCGGCGATCTTCAGGATCCTCTTCTTGGCGCTCATGGATGTGGACGCGCCGGGCGTCCCTCGGTGGCGGACTCGGGCGGCGGGGCAGCTTAGCGGGGCGGGCTTCGGACCGGCAGGGTCGTCCGCGCGGGAACGCGCCGCCGCCGCCGCCGACGCCGGTCACTGCCGAGGCCGGCGACCCCGGCGCCGTCCCGTATGGACGCCGGACACCGCTTCCGTCTTCCCGCGGAGCTTGCGCGCCGCGCCTCGCGGGGGCGACAATCGAGCCAATGCGGCCCAACAAGCAGGTCGGCGCCATCGCCCTGTCCACCACCCTCGCACTCGATGCGCGGGCCAAGGAACTGATCGCCCAAGGCCGCGACGTGGTCAATATGTCGGTCGGCGAACCCGACTTCGATGCTCCGGCCACCGTGCAGGAGGCCGCGGTGAAGAGCGTGCAGGGCGGCAAGGTGCGCTACACCCCGGCCGAGGGCACGCCCGCCTTGCGGCAAGCTATCGCCAAGCACCTGCTGGCGACGCGCGGAGTCGAGTACCTGCCCTCCGAGATCACCGTCTGCCACAGCGCCAAGCACGCCCTGTCGGGAACGCTGTTGTCGCTCATCGAACCCGGCGACGAGGTGCTGATGCTGCTGCCCGCGTGGGTCAGCTACGTCGAGATCGTGCGCTACGCCGGCGGCGTGCCGGTGCTGGTCAAGCCGCGCGCCGACCTCGGGCCGGACCTCGCCGCCATCGAACGCGCCACGAGCGCGCGCACGCGCGGCATCCTGCTCAACTCGCCCTGCAATCCGACGGGCTACACGATGACGCACGCCGAGGTGCGCGCCATCGCCGCGCTGGCCGAGTCGCGCGACCTGTGGATCGTCTCCGACGAGATCTACCGGCGGCTCGTGCACGAGGGCGAGGAGAACCTCTCGCCCGCCTCGCTCTCGCCGGCGCTGCGCGCGCGCACGGCGATCATCGACGGCGCCTCGAAGGCCTTCGCCATGACGGGATACCGCATCGGCTTCGTGGCGGCGCCGGCCCCGCTCGCGGCCGCGGTGGGCCGGCTGCACAGCCAATTGACCGGCTGCCCCAACGCGGTCTCGCAAGCCGCCTACCTGGCCGCGCTGGCGGCCGAGCCGCCGGAAGTGGCGCGCATGTGCGCGGAGTTCCGCCGACGCCGCGACCACCTCGTCGCGGGCTTGGCCGGCATGGGCTTGCCGACCCCGGTGCCGCGCGGCGCGTTCTACACCTACTCCGACATCTCGTCGCTGTGCGACGAGCGCGGCTCCAAGGGCTTCTGCGAGGACCTCCTCGAACAGGAGAACCTCGCCGTGGTGCCCGGCTCGGCCTTCGAGCTCGACGGTTGGATCCGCCTCTCCTACGCGACCTCCCTGCGGGAGATCGACCGCGCCCTCGAGCGGCTCGGCCGCTTCGTCGCGCGCCGCGGCGTCAAGTAAATTTGACGGCCGCCGTCGCACCAGCCGCGACGATGACAGCGGACGCGAGAGCGAAGGGCGTGCGGCGGCGAGACAAGCTCGGTCACTGCCGCACTCCTGGCGGTCGCCAATGGCCCTGCGCTGCACCCCATCGACCGCGGGGCGGTCAGGCGGAGCCGCGCGGTCCTTCGCGCGGGGGCGCGAGTGGATCCGCCACGCCCAAGAGCAGCCAGTTGCCACGCGACTCGTCCAAGGACAGGCGGTTGGCGCCGCCGGCGAGGTCGGGCTGGCGCGCCTGCAGCGGGTCGTCCTCCCAACCGCAGCGCGGACAGATTTCGTAGCAGCCCGCTGGCTCCTGCAAGGCCGTCAAGCCGCAGCACGGACAAGGGCGCGGAGCTTGATCTCGAGCAGAGGGGGGCGGCACGCGAGCCGAGCATAGCGCCCGTGCGCCGCGCGCGAGCCGCGCAGGTGGGCGCGACGCTCCTGCAGCGCCGACTTGGGAGGCACGCGTGCAGCGCGGCTTGGCGCAACGAGTGGGGAGTTCGTAACCTCGGCGCCATGCTCTCCTCCGCGCTGCTTGTGTGCGCCAGCCTCGTCATGGCCGACGAGGCCCAACTGTTGCGCCGCGCCCAGGATCACCTGGCCGCAGCGCGCCTGGACGAAGCCGCGGCCACGCTCGCCGAGGTGCCCGCCGCGGCGCGCGGCTTCGAGTGGCGCCACTTGGACCTCGCCTTGTTTTGCGCCCAGAGCTCGCAGGTGTCGGCGCCCATCGTGGCGACGACGCGCTGGGGCTGCTCCGGCTCGGTGCTGGCGCTCGACCACTCGCCGGATGGACGCCTGCTCGCCGCTGGCTACGACGATGGACGGGCGTTGCTGCTCGACGCCAGGAGCGGCGAGTCGCTGGCGGTGTGCGCGACGCACAAGAGCCCGGTGCGTTCGCTGTGCTTCGCACCCGCGGGCGACATGCTGGCCATCGGCCACGAAGACGGCACGCTGCGCCTGCACGCGCTGGACGGCGCACGGCTCGCGGAGTGCCAAGGCGGCGAACGCGCGCAACTGGAACTCGCCGCGCGCGGCGGACGCTTGGCTTCGTTGTCGGCCGACCTGCTGCTGCGCGTGCACGACACCGACGACGCACGGCTCGTGGTGGCGCTGCGCGGCTTCGCCACCGCGCCGCTCTCCATGGCGTGGCTGTCGGACGACGAGTTGGTGGTCGGCGAGGAAGGTGGACGCGTGCGGGCTTGGCGCGTGGCCGATGGCGATCCCGGCCGCGAGTGGCCGGCGCTGCACGGCAAGGCGCAAGCGCTGCTCGTCGTGGGCGAGCGGCTGTGGGCCGGGAGCGACACCACGCCGCTTGCGACTGGCGCGCTCGGAAGCACCGATGCATGGCGCGCGATTCCCGGCCCGAAGAAGTCCGTCGTGGCGCTGGCCGCGGCGTCGGACGGCGCGCGAGTCGCCGCGGGACTCGTCGATGGACGCGTCTGGTTCGTCGATGCGCGCACGGCGCAGCCGCTCTTGTCGCTCAAGCCCGCCGACGGAGAACTGCGCGCGCTCGACTTCGACCCCAGCGGCTCGCGCCTCGTCGTCGCCGCCGGCCAAGGCGCCATCCACGTGGTCGAGACCACCATCGGCGGAGCGCGCCGAGCGCAACGCGATCCGCTGTCGCCCTTGCCCGACCTCGATGCCGCGCGGTTGCTGCGCGCGCACCAGCTCGAGAAGCTGCTCCTGGCGCATCTGGCGCGCGACAACCGGACCAAGGCGCATTGGCTGCGCGTGCAGGAGCTCGCGGACGATGGCCTGGCGCGCTTTCCCGCCAGCGGACGCCTGATGACGGCGGCCGGCGCGGCGCGGCTGCGCGCGGGCGATCCGCAAGCGGCGCTGGAGCTCGTCGCGCAAGCGAAGGAACTCGACCGCGGACAAGCATCCACGCTCGCGTTCCACGCCTTGGCGCTGGCGCGCTGCGACCGGGGCGACGAGGCGCGCGAGGCCTACAAGCGGCTGGTCGTCGTGCTCAAGGAGGAGCGTTGGCGCGACGACCTCGACGCCCAGTCGCTGCGCGACGAAGTCGAGAGTTCGCTGCCGCCGCCCGAGAAGAAGGCGCAGCCGGCCCGCAAGGCCGCCGACCTCGGCGGACGCTGAGCGCGCGCGCAGGTGCGGCTAGAGGTCGCCAGCGGCCAACGGCGCAGGTGGCTTGACGCGACGACGACGCTCGGTGAGCGACGACAGGAAGGCCTTCACATCGGCCTTCTCCTCGTCCTCGAGGAACAACCGCTGCAAGTGCGGCGACTTGGTCGGGAACAGCGGGTCGTCCTGCTGGTCGGCGCGGCGCGGAGGACGCGGCATGCCCGCGTTGTACATGTTGAGCACCCCATCGAGGTCGAATTGCCCGTTGTGCATGTAGGGCGCCGTGCGGCCGATGTTGCGCAGCGAAGGCGTGCGGAACCGGCCCACGTCGGCGGGATCCTTGGTTTGCTCGTACCGACCGAGGTCCTGCAGCTCGCGGCCATAGTAGGTCAACCCGGCGTTGTGGAACTGCTCGTCGGACAACAGCGGTCCGTTGTGGCAGTTCAGGCAACGCGCCTTCGTGCGGAACAAGTGCAAGCCACGCAGCTCGGAGTCCGACAGCGCCTCGTGGTCGCCCTCGAGGAAGTCGTCGAAGGCGCTGGAGCCGTCGGAGACGAAGGTGCGCTCGTACGCGGCGATGGACGCGGCCACCTTGTCCATGGCGATCGGGCCGGGACCGAAGGCCGCCTCGAAGCGCTCGCTGTAGCCGCGCGAGCTCGACAGGAAGGCGACCACGGCCTCGAAGTCGGCATCCATCTCGGCCGGGTTGGCGAGCACCGCCAACGCCTGATCCTCGAGGCTCGCGGCGCGGCCATCCCAGAACCAGCTTTGGCGCAAGCCGGTGTTGAGCAGCGCGGGCGCGTTGCGCTTGAGCGGCTTGGCGTCCTTGCCGAGGCTCGTGGCGCGGCCATCGGCGAAGCCCAGTTCCGCGTCGTGGCAGCTGGCGCACGACATCTGGCCGCTGCCCGACAGGCGTCCATCGAAGTACAAGTGCTCGCCCAACTCGATGCGCGCGGCGAGGCGCGGATCCTCGTCGCGCAGCGGACGCGGCACGAGACCCAGTTCGCGGTGCACGACGCCGTCGTCGAGCCCGGGCGCCGGCCACGCGGCGGGATCCCGCGCGTAGAGACGGCGCAGCTCGTCGATCGCGGGCAGGGCGACTGCTTGCCCGACGGCGTTCGTCGTGGCCGCGGTGGACGAGACGGACCCCTCCTGCGTCGTGCAGGCGCTCGACGCCGCCGACGCGAGGAACATCGCGCACACGCGCCAGCTCATCGCGCCTTGACCTCGTAGGCGTTCTTGGCCTCGCCGAACTCGGCGCGCGCGACTTCCTGCACCTTCTGCAACACAGCCTCGTCGCTGGTGTCGGCGTAGACGTAGAACTTCCACAGCTCGCGGTAAGCGCGCTCGAGATCGGCGAGGCGCGGCACGCGCGCGGCGTGCTCCGACAGCGGCCGCACGCCGGACACGCCCGGCCAGCGCACATGCATGCGCGCCTCCTTGAGCTGCATCGACTTGGCCGGGCAATAGACGATCACCTCGACCTCCTTGCCGGTGGCGAAGCGGACCAGTTCGGCGATGCGCGCCTCGCTCTCGGCGCGCGCCTTGGCGCCGCCCGGCGCGAAGAAGCGCTGCACCAGCGATTCCTGGACGGCCTCGTTCTCCCAGCGCGGAAACACGCAAGCGCGCTTGGGCAGCCGCCGTTCGCGGAAGCGCCGCACGAGCGAACGCACGCGGTCCTTGGACTGGCGCGGCGCCTTCTCGACGGAACGCTCCAGCAAGTCGAGCACCGACTCGTCGGTCTTGTCGTAGAAGTCCGCCTCCTTGACGGCGCCGCAGGCGAGCGCCGCCTCGACCGCGCGCGCCACCAAGGCGCCCGCGGCCACCTTGGCGTGGTGGTAGTACACCCGTTCGCTGAAGTAGTAGCGCGCCTCGAGCATGCGCACGACCTCCGACAGGATGTCCTCGCGCAGGAGATCGTGCTTGGCGAGGTCGATGTACAGGTTGCCGCTGGCGCGGTCGACCTTGAGGTAGCTGACCACGCGTTCGTCGACCGACAAGCGCAACCCGGTGAAGTACGCGTCGCGCGCCAGGTAGTCGAGGATGTCCGAAGCGATCGTGCCGCCGACGATCTGGCGCCAGCACGGCGGCACTACGCGACCATCGCCGGCCTCGAGCACCGCCAGCACGTCTTCGAGCACCCCGAGGTCCTTGAGCGTCGCGCCCAGCGCCGTGCCGCCCGACAGGAGTTGCTTGAAGCGGTATGGCAGGTCGTGGCGACCGAAGATGCCGTCCTGGTCCTCGATCGAGTGGCCGAAGGGCACATGCGTGGCGTCGTGCACCAACGCGGCGAGGCGAACGACGCGCGCCTCCTCCTCGGAAACGCCCACGCAGGACTTGGGGTCGAGCTCCGCCGAGAGGTTCGCCGCGTCGACGATGCGCTGCGCCACGTGCAGCGACCCGATCGAATGGTCGAAGCGCGTGTGCACCGCGCCCGGGTAGACGAGGTAGGCGGTGCCGAGCTGCTTGACGCCGCGCAGGCGCTGCATCTGCGGCGTGTCGAGGACACGCATCTCCTCGTGGGTCAGGTGGATGTCCCCGTGCACGGGGTCTCGCACCACGCTGTAGCGCTTGCGTCCGGACATTCCGCCCCAGTGTAGCGCGTGCGGAAACTTCTTCCGCATGCGCGCGGGGCGCGGGCGGCGGGAAGCTCAAGGCGAACTCCATGGAGGGCCGATCATCCAGCAGATCCCCATGGACCTCAGCACCCTCATCGGCACCCTGCTTTGCTTCGCCTTCGTCGTGTGGTCGATGTCGCTGGGCGGCGACATGACCCTGTTCTGGGATACGCCGTCGGCGATCCTGGTCGGCGGCGGCACGGTGGCCGTCGTGCTGATGAACTTCACGCTCGGCGACATGTCCGCGATGGCCAAGGTCATGGTGCGCAGCTTCCTCGTGAAGCTGCCCACGCCCGACGAGCAGATCGAGAAGATCATCGAGTACGCCAACCTCGCGCGTCGCGAGGGCTTGCTGGGCCTCGAATCCAAGGTGGCCGAGATCAAGGATCCGTTCTTCGCCAAGGGCATCCAATGCCTCGTCGACGGCTTCTCGCCCGAGACGGTGCGCGGCATCCTCGAGCTCGACACGAACGTGATGCGCCAGCGCCACGCGCACGGCAAGAAGATGCTCGAGTCCTTCGCGTCCTACGCGCCGGCCTTCGGCATGATCGGCCCGCTGATCGGGTTGGTGCAGATGCTCGCCAACATGAGCGATCCGAGCCAGATCGGCGCGGGCATGGCCGTCGCGCTGCTGACGACCTTCTACGGAGCGGGCATGGCGAACATGCTGTTCCTGCCGCTGGCGGGCAAGCTCGACCTGCGCGCCAAGCAGGAGGCGCAGATCCGCTCGCTGGTCATCGATGGCGTGCTGGCGATCCAGGTCGGCGAGAAGCCGCAGATCATCCGCGAACGCCTGGTGAGCTTCCTCAAGCCTTCCCAACGCCAGAAGGCGGCCTGAGCCATGGCGGAGTTCGTCGAAGAGGACCCGCCGGGCGCTCCCGAGTGGATCGTCACCTTCAGCGACATGATCTCGCTGCTCGTGACCTTCTTCGTGCTGCTCCTGACCTTCTCCTCGATCTCGACCAAGGCGGTGCCGAGTTCGGACACCAAGACGCCGATCGGGTTGTTCGAGAGCACCGCCAAGGCCGTCGCCACGCGCCAGATCGAACTGATGACGCGCGACCAGACCGACTACGCGTTGGGCAGCATCGCGCCCCACGCGCGGCCGCCCGAGGACCTGCTGCAATCGGTCGTCGACATGGGTCGCCAGCTGCGGCCGGGCGAGCTGCCGCTGGACGTGTTGTCCGGGGGCGCCACCTGGCGCTTGCGCTTCCAGCCCGCCACGGCCTTCGCGCCGGGTTCGATCGAGCCCGTGGCGGCCTTGAAGCAGTCGCTCGCGACCGTCGCCGAGGCCTTGCGCTCCTACGATGTCGAGGTCGTGGTCGAAGGCGCCGCGGATCGCGCGTTCAAGGCCACCAACGAACACCCCGAGCGCGCCGACCAGGCCCTGGCGCGCGCCTTGGCGATGGCCGACGCGTTGGCCGAGGCCGGACTCAAGCCCGGACGCGTGTCGTGCTCCACGCACCGCGTCGCGACCGTCGATGGCCGTTCGACGCGCCTCGACAACGAAGTCCTCGAGCTGCGCGTCATCCCGCGCGGGAAGGGCTGAACCATGGCGCTCGAGGAACCGGAAGACAAGAAGGCGACGATCCCCGGCTGGCTCGTGTCGTTCGGCGACATGATGACCCTCATCCTGACCTTCTTCATCCTGCTGGTGTCGCTCTCCAGCACCCAGGACGCCGGCTTGATGGCCTCGGCGCTCGGCAGCTTCGACCTGCGCCTGAAGGTCTCCCCCACGCCCGAGGACTTGTCGGGCCAACAGCAACGCGAGCTGCTCGACGAGACCCGCGCGCGCTTCAACTTGCCGCCGGTCGACGCCGAAGATCGCGCCGAACCCGAGGAGGCGCAGCTCGTCGAGGTCGTCGACGCCGCCGCGCTCGAGCGCCTGCCGCGCCGCAACGAACAACTGTTCCCGGACATCGCCGTGTTCGAGGGCGTGCGCACGACGCTTTCGGGCGACGAGATCGCGCGCTTGCGCAAGCGCGTCGAGTGGCTGCGCCCCGGTCCCGACGAGATCCTCGTGCTCGAGGTGCAACCCGACGACGCGCCGAACCGCGGCGAAGCGCTGTCGCGCGCGCGCCTGCGCGCCGAGCACCTGCGCGCCGTGCTCGTCGACCAATGCGGCTTCCGCGCGACGCGCGTCGAGACTCGCGTCGCCCCCTTCGGCCACGAGCGCCACAAGGCGCCGGCAGGCGAGGCGCGCGGGCGCATGCTCAGGCTGGTCGGCGCGAGCCGAGCCTGAACCACCGTCCGCCACGGCCCGCGCTCCGCCTTGACGCCTTCGTCTCCCGACGCCGGGACGGAGGATGTGTATCGCCGCGCTCGCTCGCCTAGCATGATGGCCCTTCGAGGAACGCCATGCTGCTGCCCGCCCTTTGCGCCGCCTTCGCCCCGCTCGTCGCCACCATCCAGGACGACGAGGAGATCCCCGACGGCAACACGCTCGTCAAGCCGTCGCTCCTCGCCGATGTCGACTCCATCGTCGCCGGCGCGCGCTTCGAGCTCCTCCTGCGGTTCGAGCTCGAACCCAAGTGGCATGTCTACTGGACCAACCCCGGCGACGCGGGCCAGGCCTTGCAGGCCAAGCTCAAGGCGCCCGAGGGCTTCGTCGTCGGCGAGACGCGCCATCCGTGGCCGCATCGCCTCGACCAGGAGGGCGACATCATCGCGTACGTGCACGAGAAGGAAGTCGTGCTGCTCGCCTCGGTCGTGGCGCCCGCCGACGTGGTCGAGGGCCGCGACTACGAGTTCTCCTTCGACGCGCGCTGGCTCGTGTGCACCGAGCTGTGCGTGCCGGGCGAAGGCAAGGCGACGCTGTCGTTGAAGGGCGCCAAGGCGTCCAAGCCCGCCAACGAGGCGCTGCTCCTCGCCGCGCGCAAGCACCTGCCGCAAGCGCTCGACAAGCTGCCGCTCGCCAAGCTGGTCGTGGAAGGCTCGGCTTCCAAGCCCGTGCTGCAAGCCACCGTGCCCGGCGCGCAGGAACTGGAGTTCTTCCCGCACCTCGACGAGCGCGTCAAGATGACTGGACGCACGCGCGAGGCCGGCACGTCCGGCGCCAAGCTCGCGGCGGAGTTCTCGGTCAAGCCGCACAAGCCCGGGCAACCCGCCGAGGAGCCGCGCGTGCGCGGCGTCCTGTGGGTCAAGACGGCGAAGGGCGAAGCCGCCTACGAGGTGGCGCTCCCCGCCAAGCCCAAGTCGCCCTGAGCGGCGCAAGTCCACGCCGCGGACCCGTCGTCCCCGGCGCATCCCGATTCGACACCCGACCCGATTCCATCCATGAAGCAGATCCACCTCGCCAGCCTCGCGCTCGCCGCCTTCGCCGTCGTCGGCGCCGGCACCGTCGCACAAGCCCTGTCCTTCGAGGCGCCCGCCGTGCAGGACCGCCGCCCGCCGCGCCCGGAATCGCCCGATGCGGACAAGAAGGAGGAGAAGGTCGTACTGCCGAAGGTCGCCGATGGCGCCAAGGCCGAGCTCGGCAAGCTCGCCCCCGACTTCGCGCTCAAGGACCTCGACGGCAAGGACGTCGGGCTCTCGAAGCACCTCGGCAAGATCGTCGTGCTCGAGTGGCTCAACCCGGGCTGCCCCTACTGCGTGCAGGCCTACGGCGAGAACGGCGCGCTGCGCGAGCAGCCCGATCGCGTCAAGAAGGAAGGCGTCGTGTGGCTGACGATCAACTCGACCGAACCCGGCAAGGACGGCGGCAAGGTCGACGTGAACAAGGACTTCGCGCAGAAGAACGGCATCAAGTCCACGATCGCCATGGATCCCGATGGCGCGGTCGGCCGCGCCTACGGAGCCAAGACCACGCCGCACTGCTACGTGATCAACGAGAAGGGCGTCCTCGTGTACGCGGGCGCGCTCGACAACGCGCCGATGGGCAAGGTCGAAGGCGACCAGAAGAAGGTCAACTACGTCGACGCCGCCATCGCCGACATCAAGGCCGGCCGCGCCGTGGCCACCAGCGAGACCAAGCCCTACGGCTGCAGCGTCAAGTACGCCAAGCAGGAGAAGCGCGAGGAGAAGAAGGACGAGAAGAAGGGCGCCAACTGAGGCCCGCTCGCCGCGTTCGCGTCGTGCCGGCCTCCGACTGATCTAGGCCGGACGAGCGCGCCAGGAAGCCGCCCGCGGGGAGGAACACCCTCCGCGGGCGGCGTCGCAGGCGGCGAAGTCGCGACGGCCCGCGGCGCCCCCCCCCGTGCTCGGTTCACCAAGGCACAAGCGCCATTCGCACAGGAACGGAGCCCACCGACGCCGGTTCCAAGCCAAAATCCAAGGGAATGCGGTGGCCGTACGCTCGTTGCGCGGCCGCGCGGTCGCCCAAACCAGAGATCAGGACCTACCATGAAGCCCAGCACTACCCTCGCCAGCCTCCTCGCCATCCTCGTAATGGCTGGCGGCGCGACGGCGACCATCGGCGCCGTCGCCTCCATCCAGGACTCCAAGCAGGAGAAGAAGGACGAGCCCGCGCCGAAGCCGGCCCCCAAGCCCGACGAGAAGACGGGCGACGAGAAGAAGACGGGCGACGAGAAGAAGGCGGACGGGGACAAGCAAGGCGAAGCCAAGAAGGACGAGAAGATCGACCTGCCCAAGGTCGCCGACGGCGCCAAGGCCGAGCTCGGCAAGCTGGCCCCCGACTTCGTGCTCAAGGACCTCGACGGCAAGGACGCCACGCTGTCGCAGCACCTCGGCAAGTACGTGGTGCTCGAGTGGTTCAACCCGGGCTGCCCGGCCTGCAAGCAAGCCTACGGCGAAGGCGGCGCTCTGCGCGAACTGCCCGACCGTTTGAAGAAGGACGGCGTCGTGTGGCTCGTGATGAACTCCGAGGGGCCGAAGGAGAAGGGCTCGGAGCTCCAGCGCAACAAGGACTTCGTCAAGGAGCATGGCGTCAAGTCGCCGATCCTGTTCGACCCCACGGGCGCGGTCGGCAAGGCCTACGGCGCCAAGACGACGCCGCATTGCTTCGTCGTCAGCGACAAGGGCGTCCTCATCTACGCTGGTGCACTCGACAACGCCCCCTATGGCAAGGTGTCGGGCGACAAGAAGGTCGAGTACGTCGCCGACGCCATCACGCAAGCCAAGGCTGGCAAGAAGGTCGAGGTCGCTGAAACCAAGTCCTATGGTTGAAGGGTCCACTACGCCAAGTAGCCGGTCGGCTGCTTCGAACACGCCGCGAGGCGCGCCACCCATCGAGGCTGGCGCGCCTCGCGGTGCATTGGTGGACGCGCGGCGCCCGCCGGCACGTCGCCGCTGGCCAAGTGCGGGTATCGTGTGTCCGGCGCCGGCCGACTCCTCGACGGCGCACGGCACCTCGCCCCGTCCGCGCGCCGTGCGCCATCCCCCGCTCGCCCATGATCCTCCCGCTGCTCTCCGCGCTGGCCCACGCCCAACTCCCGGCCGGCGAGCCCTCGGCGACCACGGATGCGCGGGAGCCCGCCCCGCTCGAGGCCG
>SXXH01000109.1 GCA_005789645.1 Planctomycetia bacterium | reverse complement strand
GATTCGCGCTCAAGGTCGTCGTGTCGTACCCCACGCCCGACGAGGAGCTCGTGATCCTCGGCCGCATGGCGAGCACCGCGCCGCGCCTCGAACCGCGCGCCGTGGTCGGCCTGGACGAGGTGCTCGCGGCGCGCGCGGCCGTCGATCGCGTGCAGCTCGACGACAAGCTCGCGCGCTACATCGTCGCGCTGGTCGTCGCCACGCGCGAGCCCGCGCGCCATGGCTTGCCGGATCTCGGTGGGAAGATCGGCTACGGCGCGAGCCCGCGCGCGACCATCTGGTTGGCCCAATGCGCGCGCGCGCACGCGCTGCTCGCTGGACGCGACTTCGTCGTGCCGGGCGACATCAAGGCCATCGCGCCCGAGGTGCTGCGCCATCGCGTCATGCCGACGTGGGAGGCGGAGGCCGAAGGACTGGGTTCCATGCGCATCGTGGCGCGCGTGCTCGAGACCGTGCCGGTGCCCTGAGGCGCGCGCGGCGCCATCGCCATGTGGTCCTGGTCGCGATTCCTGCAAGGCGAGCCTCGTGCCGAGGCGGAGCCGCGCCTCGAACCGGGCGCCGCGGCGCGTCGCTTGCGCATCGCCACGCGGCGCCTCGTCGACGCGGCCTTGTCGGGCGGCTTCAAGAGCGCGTTCCGCGGCAGCGGCCTCGAGTTCCGTGAAGTGCGCGCCTACGCGCCCGGCGACGATGTGCGTCGCATCGACTGGAACGTGACGGCGCGCACCAGCGTGGCGCACATCAAGACCTACGCCGAGGAACGCGAGCTCGAGGTGCGCCTCGTGCTCGACGCCGCGCGCGGGATGGACTTCGGCACGCGTGCTTGCACCAAGGGCGAGATCGCCGCGCGCGCCTGCGCCCTCCTGGCTTTCGCCGCGGCGCGCAACCAGGACAAGGTCGGACTGACCGTGGCCGCGCTGGACTCGCGTCGGCGCACGCCGTGCAAGAAGGGATTGCGCCAGGCGCTGCAGGTCGCGCGCGGCGCCACCGAGTCGCGCGCTGGCGGAGCGAGCGCGCTGCTCGAGGCGCTCGAGGCCGAGGAACGACTGCTGCGCCGCCGTTCGGTGGTGTTCGTGCTCTCGGACTTCCGCTGCGTGCACGCCGACTTGCCGCGCTTCGAACGCCTGCTGCAGCGCTTGAATCGCCGCCACGATGTCGTGGCGGTGCGCATCGCCGATCCGCTCGAGCTGGAACTGCCCGAGGCTGGTCCGTTCGTGGTCGACGACCTCGACGGTGGCGGACGCCACGAGATCGATGGCCGTTCGCGCGCCGCGCGAGCGGCTTGGAACGACTCCGCGCGCCGCAAGCGCGCGGCCGAAGACCTCTTGTTCGCCAAGGCGCGCGTGGAGGTGGTGGACTTGTCGACCGCGGGCGACGTCGAAGTTCCCTTTGTCGCCCTGTTCCGGCGTCGAGCCGCCGGCAAGGCAGGCCGCGCGTGAGTCGCCTCGCAGCAGTTGCATCCGCGCCGCCCATGTCGCGTGCCCAAGGCGCGCGCGAGGGTTGGTCGGCTTCGGCGGCCAGCGCGCAGATCGGCGAACCGGTGTCCTTCGAGTTGGTCGTGCGCCTGCCGGACGGCCTCGAGCCCACGCTCGCTGCTTGGCCCTCCGATCCGCTCGTGCCATGGGCCTTGCTCGATGGACCGACGCTGGCGCGTCGGCCGCTGGATGGCGCGCAGGACGAGTGGCTCGCGCGGTACGCGGCTTGTCCGCTCAAGGGCGGCGAGCTGGACACGCCCGGTGGGCTGCTGCTCCTCGGCGGCGAGCCGCTCGACGCGGCCGTGGCGCGCGTGCTGGTCGCCTCCGAACTGGCCGCTGGCGAGGACGCGCCGCGAGTCTTGCTGCAGGCGCCCACCAGCGTGGCCCCGCCGGCCGACGCGCTGGGCCTGCCGCCGCTGGCGTGGGTCTGGCTGTCCGCCGCGCCGCTCGCGGCGCTCCTCGTCGCTTGGAGCTGGAGCCGCCGGCGCGGTCGCGCCGCGGCGGCCGAGGCGACCTCGCCGCTGGAACAGCTCGCGGCCTTGGAGGTGCGCTGGCGCAAGGATCCCGCCGAGGGACGCGAGTGCCTGCACGCCATGTCGGCGCTGGTGCGTGGCGTGATCGACGCGCGCCTCGCGGCGAACCACGCGGATGTGTCAAGTGAACCTGACAACGCCCCCGCTCCAGCCGCCTTGGGCGGCATGGAATGGGCCGATCGGGCCGAAGCGCGCGGCGAAGCCGCCGCCGCCGGCTTCGTGCGTCGCATCGAACCGCTGCGCTGGTGTTGCGACTCCGTGCCGATGGAGCTCGTGGCGGCGCGCTTCGACGAGGCGCGCGCCTTGTGCGCCAGCGCCAAGGAAGGAGCGCGCGCGTGATCGCTCCGCAGGACCTCGCCAAGAGCGTGGCCGAGGGCGCGTGGGAGTTCGCCCCGGGCTGGTCGTTCGCCGACCCTTGGCTCCTGTTGTTCGCCCCGGTCGCTTGGCTGTGCCTGTGGTGGGGCCGGAGTCGCGCCGGTCGCGCCGAGGCGCGCGCCACGCTGGTCGAGCGCGTGCCGGCGTCGTGGCAGGCGAACACGCGCTTCGTGCCCATCGCGTTGTCGGCGCTGGCGGCCACCTGCGTGGCGTTGGCGCTCGCCCGGCCCTTGCGCGGCGAGGTCCAGTCCGACAGCGAGAGCGAGGGCGTCGACATCGCGCTGGTCGTGGACCGCTCGGGCTCGATGCAGCACAAGGACCTCGACCCCAAGCGCTCGCGCCTCGAGGTCGTGAAGGAGGTCGTGGGCGCCTTCGCGGCGCGACGCATGCAGGACAAGGAGGGCGCGGCGGACCAGTGCGCGTTGATCGTGTTCGCCGCCTATCCGCAGATCTTGTGTCCGTACACGCTGGACGTGGACGCGATCCGCGGCTTCATCGATCGACTGCAGCCCGTGCAGAACCGCCAAGAGGACGGCACGGGCATCGGCGTGGGCCTCGCCAAGGCGGTGCAGACGCTGGCGGGTTCGCAGGCCAAGTCGAAGGTCGCCGTGCTCCTGACCGACGGCGAGAACAACATCGACTCCATCCCGCCGCTCGAGGCGGCCGACCTCGCGGCCAAGTCTGGCGTCAAGGTCTACACCATCTTCGCCGGGCGCTACGCCTACGCGTTCGACGCCTTCGGCCGCGCCGTGCCGACCCAGCGCGAGATCGACACCACCGAGCTGCGGCGCATCGCCGAGCGCACGGGCGGATTGCACTTCCGCGCCCGCGACCAGGCCGAGCTGGAGCGCGCCTATGGCGAGATCGAGGCGCTGGAACGCACCAAGCGCGTCGTCTCGCGCCGCGTGGAGAACTACGACGCGTACAAGACGCTCCTGCTGCCGGCGCTCGTGCTGCAACTCTGCGCGTTCCTCGGCTGGCGCACGCTTTGGAGGACCCTGCCGTGAACGGCGTGCTGGGCTTCGATTGGCAGCGTCCCGAGGCGCTGTGGTGGTTGTGCGTCGCGCCGGCGATCGTCGTCGTGGCATGGTGGTCGTGGCGCGCGGCGGTCGTGGCGCGCGCGCGCATCGCCGCTTCGGGCATGCAGCCGCGGCTCTGGCCGCGCTTCGCGCCGCGTCGCGAGTTCGTCCGGCTCGCAGCGGGCGTGCTGGCGCTCTGCTTCCTCGTGCTGGCCATGGCCGGCCCGGTGCGCGGCTACACGCTGCGTGAAGTGAAGAAGAAGGGCCTCGACCTGGTCGTGTGCCTCGACACGTCCCGCTCGATGCTGGTGCAGGACCTCGCTCCAGACCGGCTGGCGCGCGCCAAGCGCGAGGTGCGCGGCCTGCTCGAGCGCCTGCAGGGTGATCGCGCGGCGCTGCTCGCGTTCTCGGGGGATGTGCGCGAGGTGGCGCCGCTGACCTCGGACATGCGCACCTTGTCGACCTTCCTCGACACCCTCGATCCGCTCGACAACCAGAAGGGCGGCACCGACGTGGGCGCCGTGCTCGAGCGCGCGTTGTCGCTGTTCGATGGCCGCAGCGGGGCCCACGAAGTGGTCGTGCTCCTGACCGATGGCGAGGACCTCGGCGGGCAAGGCGCCGCGGTGGCGCGACGCGCGGCCGAGCGCGGCATCCGCGTGCACGTCTGCGGCATCGGCACCGAGGGCGGCGGCAAGATCCCCGAAGGCCGCGGCTTCGTGCGCGATTCCGAGGGCAAGGAGGTCGTCTCGCGGCTCGACGCGGCGACGCTGCGCGCCATCGCGCAAGTGTCGGGCGGCGACTATGTGGGCACGGAGACTTCGCCCACGCCGCTCGAGGAGCTGTGGACGGCGCGCATCGCCCGCATGGAAGGACGCGAGTACGGCAGCGGCCGCGAGCGCATCCCGCACGACCGCTACCAATGGCCGCTGGTGCTTGCCGCGCTTTGCGTGTGCGTCGAGTCCGGCTTGCGCGGCAGGAGGAGCGCCGCGTGATGCGCTTGTACCTGTTCATGCGGCTCGCGCTGCCGCTCTGCGCGGCCTTGTCGTCGCCCTGCCGCGCGGCCGCGGCGCGGACCCAGTCCGTGCCGCCCACCACCGACACCATCGCGACGAGTGAAGAGGCCGCAGCGCCATCGCTCGAGCCTTGGCCCGGTGGCTTGCCTGGCGGCCTCGATGAACTGGCGCGCCGCATCGCCGCTGGCGACCATGCCGGCGTGCGCGAACTCGTTCGTCGACTCGAGGCGCCGGATGCGCTCGGGCTTCGGCGGGCGGAATGGCTCGCCGCCGGTGGCTGGCGCGCCAGCGCGCTGCGCGTGGTCGATCCGGCCATCGAGCAGCTGCGCCTGCGCCCGCCCAGCGCCGCCCTCGCTGGCGAGTTGGCGCTCGTCGATGGCGTCGCGGCGTTGCGCCTCGAGCAATTCGAAGCCGCGCAAGCCGCGTTCCTCGTGGCGCGCGCCGAGGGCCGGGGAGCCACGCGCCTCGAGGCCATCGACGCCCTCGCGGATCGGGAGCTCGCCATGGCCGAGGCGTTGCGGCCGGGACAGGATGGCGCACCGGCGGCGGCGGCGACACCGCTCGCGCCCCCGCGAAGCGCCACGAACGCGACCACGCCCAAGGCACCTTCCACCGGTTCGGACGCATCCGAAGATCCCATCGCCAAGGCGCGCGCGGCCTACCTGGTGGCGCGCGCGCGGCTCGTCGAACGCCTGCGACTCGAGCGCCACGACGCCGATGCGCGCGCCAACCTCGAACTCGTGCAACGCCGGCTCGAGGAGCTGCGCCGGTTGGAGGACCAGCGTCGCGAGGAAGAACGAAAGCAGCAGGAACAGCAGCAGCAAGAGCAGCAGCAGCAAGAGCAGCAGCAGGACCAGCAGCCCGACCAGCGGCAGCAGGAGCAGCAGCAGTCGCCAAAGGACCAGCAGCAGGACCAGCAGCAAGCACCCGAAGGGTCGGACCAAGAGGAAGAGCAGCAGCCCCAACCCGCCGCCGCCATGTCGAAGGAGGAGGCGCAGAAGCTGCTCGACAAGCTGAAGGAACTCGAGGAGAAGGGCGAGGAGCTGCGCGCGACCTTGCTCAAGGACAGGCGCCAGAAGGTGGACAAGGATTGGTGATGCAGACCATGCCTGGAGGATCGACGCAGGACTCCCGCGACGCGGGCGCGCTCGGTGCGTGGCGCTTGGTGTTGTGCGCGCTGTGCGCCTGCCTCGCTTCGTCCTTGGCGCTCGCCCAGGAGGCGCGCGTCGTGGCGCGCATGTCGAGCGGCGTCGTCAAGCTTGGCTCCGAGGCGCGCCTCGTGGTCGAAGTGCGCGACGCGGTCAACGCTCGCCTCGGCGAGCTGCCCAAGGTCGAGGGGCTTTCCATCGGTCCTGCCGGTCCCGTCTCGGTCGTTTCGACCAGCGAGATCTCGGGCGGGCGCATCAAGCGCTCGACGCAGTCGACCTGGTCGATCCCGGTGCGCGCCGCCGGTCCGGGCCGCTACACGATCCCGGCCTTCGAGGTGGCGACCGACGCCGGCCCGCTCGCCACGCGACCCGCCACCTTCGAAGTGGTCAAGGATGTGGAAGGCGAGGACTTCGGGTGGCTGACCATCGACGCGCCGCGCGAGGTGCACGCCGGCGAACCTTTCACGCTCGACATCGTGGTGGGCTTCGACACGGCGCTGGCCTCGACCGTCAACTACGCCAACCTCGACTTGCCGTGGCACGGCGCCGTGGCCGGCATGGTCGAGCTCGCGAGCGCCGATCAGCAAGGTCGCTCGGTGAACCAGATCAGCCTGAACGGCGACCAGATCATCGCCGTGGAGGATGCCGGGACGCGCCAACGCGGCGGCCGCACCTTCCAGACGCTGCGCTGGAGGAAGCGCTACCTCGCCAGCGACGCGGGACTGCTGGAATTGTCGACCAGCCATTTCGAGTTCGGCCAGGTGGCGCGCACGTTCTTCGGTCCCGATCCCTCGCAGAAGAAGACGATGTACAAGCGCCTCGACGGCTTCGCGATCCGCGTGCTGCCGATCCCCGAGGAGGGTCGGCCCCTCGACTGGTCGGGCGCCGTGGGACGCATCGAGGCGCGCGCCGCCGCCGATCGCCGCGTGGTGGACGCCGGCGATTCGATCAAGCTGACCGTCGATTGGAGCGGGCCGGCGAACCTCGACTTCTTCGAGCCGCCCGAGCTGGCGCGGCAGGCGGGGTTCGAGCGCTTTCGCGTGTACGGCAAGACCGACCGGAAGACGGCGGATCGGCGCACGGTCGTCTACGACCTCGCTCCGGTCGACGCGTCGCTCGCCGAGATCCCGCCGGTGGAGCTCGCCTACTACGACACGCTCGAGCGCAAGTGGTCGAAGAGTTCCACGAGGCCGATCCCGATCCAGGTGCGCGCGCTCAAGAACGCCGCGGCGCTGGTCGTGGATGCCCCGCTCGAGATCGAGCGCGAGCGCGATGTCGCCGACATCCTCGCGCAGCCGCGCGCGGGCGACGAACCGTGGGCGCCGTCAGGCGGCTCCATCCTCGCCGGCATGGGGCTGGTGCTGCTGCTCGGCGGGAGGGTGCGCCGCCTGGTCTGGCGCGAGGATGATCCGTGGGCGCCGGTGTCGCGCCGGCGTCGGCGCGCCTTGCGCGAGTTCGAGCGCGCGCTCGGACGCGATGCTTCGCCGCTCGCGAGGCATCGCGCCTTGCGCGTCTTCCTCGCCGCGCGCAGCGACGAACAAGAGACCGCGTGGGCCGGCCGCGATGTGCGCGCCTGGGCCCGCATGCGTCGCGACGCGGATGGTTGGGCGCCCTCGGCCGAGCTCGAGCGCAGCTCCGTGGAACTGCTGGCCGCCTGCGAAGCCGCGGAGTGGTCGCGTCGGCCAGCACCCGAGTCTGGTGCCTTGCTCGAGTTCGCGCGTCGCGCCGCCGCGGAGGGCTGGCGATGAGCCGCGCGCTGGCCTTCTTGCTCGCGTACCTGGCGAGCGTCTCGTGGTGGTCGACTGCGACGCTGGCGCGTCCGCAGGATCCTCCGGCGGCCACGTCCGACGCCGCCGTGCAGCCCGCAGGTGGCGCGCGACTCGAAGGTGACGCGGGATCAGCCGCCTACCGGCGCGCGGATTGGAGCACGGCGCGCGAGCTGTGGCTCGAAGCTTGGCCCGCCGCGGGCTCCGCCGGCGAACGCGCGCGCCTCGCCGCGAACCTCGGCAACTGCGCTTGGCGCGAGGGACGCGTCGCTCAAGCCGGAGCGTGGTACGAGCTCGCCCTCTTGCAGGATCCGCGCCTGCCCGGTCCGCGCGCGAACCTGGAGCTCGTGCGCTCGCGCCTCGGCTTGCCTCCCGCCGAGCGCGGCGATTTGCGCGGCGCCTTCGAACTGCTGCTTGGATCGCTGCGCGCTTCCGAATGGCGCCTCGTCGCCGTGCTGCTGCTCTGCCTGGGCGCGGCGCTGTGGCTGCATGCGAGTCCATCGCGCCGACGCTGGGCGGCGCCTTCGGCCATCCTCGCCTTCCTGGCTTGCTCCGCCAGCTTGCTGGCGGCTTCGAGCCGCGCGCGCGACGCCGAGCCCGACCTCGGGTGGAGCGTGCTCGAGCGCGCGGCCGAGCTGCGTTCCGAACCACGCGCCGAAGCGGCCGTGGTGGCCGACGCGCGACCGCTCGAGCGCGTGCTCGTGCTCGATGCATTGCCTGGATGGACGAAGGTGAGCGGCGTCGACCGTCAGGTTGGTTGGCTTTCCGACCAGGGAGTCTTCCGCGCGCCGCGTTGACCCGGACGCCTCGCCCGTGCATCGTGATGGGGAGAGACCCACGACGATGGATGCTCGCCGCTTCGTTCCGCTGTTGCTCTCCTGCCTCGTCGGGCTGGTGCTCTCGTGCGGCCCCAAGCCCGCTGGCGCGGGCACCGGTCGCGGCATCCTCCTCATCGCCATCGACGGCTTGCGCGCCGACCACCTTGGCGTCGGGGGCAACGATCGCCCCGCGACGCCCGTGCTCGACGGCTTGGCGCGCCAAGGCGCGTGGTTCGCCGACGCGCGGGCGGCGACGCCCGATCTCGAAGGCGCGCATGCCGCCTTGTTGACCGGCTGCGATCCGCGCCTCGCGCGGCGGCTCGATCGGGCCGGCGCGGAACGCAGCGCCATCGCTCGTTGGTGGATCCCGCCTGCTTTGCCGTCCCTGCCCGAGGAGCTGCTGCGCGCGGGCTTCGACACCGCCGCCTTCGGCGATCATCCTTCGCTCGACGAGGCGCTGGGCTTCGCGCGCGGCTTCCGTCTGTTTCGTGCCTTGCGCGAAGAGGAGGCGGAGGTGCTCGGCGACGGCTTCGAGGCCGCCACCGCCAAGTTCGAGCGCTGGCTCGGCTCCCACTCGCGCTCGCAGGATTGGTTCGCCTACGTGGAGGCGCATGATCTCGTGCGCTTGTGGACGAAGCGCGAAGTGGACCCGCGGTGGAGCAGCTTGTACGAGCCGCGACCGGAACTCGCCATCGTGCCGCCCACTGGCGCCTTCGCGCGCGGTTTCCACGCCGTGCCCTACGAACGCTGGGGCCGCGGTCCCCTGACGCTCGGGGACTACGACCTGCGCTACGACGGCGAACTGACGAACCTCGATGCGAAGATCGGGCGCTTGTTGCAGCGCCTGCACGCGAGTGGGCGCCTCGCCAACACCACGGTGGTCGTGGTCGGGACCTACGGCACGAGCTTCGGCGAGGGAGGCGTGTACCTGGACGCGGGCACGCTGCTCGATTCCGACTTGCATGTGCCGTTGATCGTGCGCCAGCCGCTCGTCGCGCAGAAGAAGGGGCGCGTCCACGGCTCGATCGTCTCCACTCTCGACGTGGCGCCCACGCTCCTCGAACTCGTCGGCGTCGCGCCGCCTCCCACGATGCATGGTGTGTCGCTGGCGCCGATCCTCTTCGGCTCGGACGAGCCGCAGCGCGCCGTCGCCTACGCCAGCGGTGGATTGCTCGAGGGCAGCTCGGCCTGCGATGGCTTGGCGTGCGTCGGATTCGCCCGGCCCGACTCCGTGCTCGACCGGCAGGTGCGCGAAAGCTGGCTCGGGGCGCGCGGTTCGGCTGGCGGCATGCCGCTGGCATGGACCGACGCGCGCGGGAAAGCGCCGCCCGAGCCCGCGCGCGAGGCGCGCTTGTCGCGAGCGTTGCTGCAATGGGACGCGCATGTCCACGCCGCGCGCGAAGCCCTGCATGGCCCTGGAGGCGACCCCGCGCGCGCCCTGCGTTCGTTGGTCGAACCGGCGCGGACCGCGCGGCTGGGCGAGGTCGCGCGTTGAGCGGCAAGCATCTTGGCGGTCCGCTGCGCGTGCTGCTGGTCTCCAACGGCTTTCCCCCGACCGGGCACTGGGGGACCGAGGTCTACACGCACCAACTCGCCATCGGGCTGCAGCGGCGCGGCCACGAGGTCAAGGTCTTCTGTCCGCGGCGCGACGGCGGCGCGCCGCGCCACACGCTCGAGCAGCGGCGCCACGACGGGATCGACGTGGTCGAGATCCACAATCGCGGTGAACGCTCCAAGCGCTTCGAGGACAGCTACAGGAACGCGCAGGTCGAAGCGGCTTGCGAGCGCTTGTGCGTCCAGTGGCGCCCGCACGTGGTGCACTTCCTGCACATGTTGTGGGGGTTGAGCGCGGGCTTGCCGGAGATCGCGCGGCGCTCCGGCGCGGGCGTGGCGGCCACGCTCGTGGACTACGGCCTCTTGTGCCATCGCGGCCAATTCCGCGACTGGATGGGACGCGCGTGCCGGGGGCCGGCCGAGCCGGCCGCATGCGCGCGGTGCGTGCGCGAACCAGGTCCCTACGACGCGGCGCCTGCTCCGCTGGCGATCAAGCGCGCGGCGGTGCGGACGCTCGCCGCGTGCGGCGGCTTGGGACGCGTCGT
>SXXH01000108.1 GCA_005789645.1 Planctomycetia bacterium | reverse complement strand
GAAGATCGTGCCCGCGCCGATGTTGGCCCGCGCGCCGATCGTCGCGTCGCCGAGGTAGGCCAGGTGCTTGGCCTTGGCGTGCTCGCCGAGGTCGGTGTTCTTGGCCTCGCAGAAGTTGCCGATCTCGGCTCCATCGCGCAGGACGGTGCCGGCGCGCAGGTGCGCGAACGGGCCGACCTCGCAGCCGGCGCCGACCTTGACGCCCGCGCGCAGCACGACGAACGGCAGGATCTTCGTGCCGACGCCGATCTCGACTCCGTGCTCGACCACCGCCGTGGCTGGATCCTCGATCTGCACGCCACGCGCCAGGTGGGCCTCGAGGATGCGCGCCTGCAACGCCCAGCGCGCCTCCGCCAGGTGCTGCAGCGTGTTGACGCCCAGCGATTCCTCGAGATCCTCGAGCTCGACGCCGTCCACCGGCAACCCGCGCCGGACGAAGGCGGCCAGGATGTCGGTCAGGTAGTACTCCTTCTGGGCATTCTGGTTCGAGAGCTTGGGCAGCTCCTCCACCAGCACGCGACCGTCGAAGGCGTACACGCCCATGTTGACCTCGTCGATGGCGCGGATCTCCTCGTCGGCATCCTTCTCCTCGACGATGCGTTGCACGCGGCCCTCCGCGTCGCGCACGATGCGACCGAAGCCGCGCGGCTCGTCGGGCACGGCGGTCAACAGGCTCATGCCGCCCGCACGGCGCGCGGCGGCGAGTCGAGCCACCGTCGCCCCCCGCAAGCAAGGCATGTCGCCGTAGAGCACGACGGTCGCGCCGGGATCGGCGCCGAGCGCCGGCAGGCACACCTGCAGCGCGTGGCCGGTGCCGAGTTGCGGCTCTTGGACGACGAAGGCGATGTCGGCCGAACCGCCGCAGTGCCTGTCGACGGCCGCGCGCACCAAGTCGGCGCCGTGGCCGACGACGACCACGATGCGACTCGGGCGCAGCTCGCGCGCCGCGTCGAGCACCCAGGCGAGCAGCGGCCGTCCGCAGGCCTCGTGCAGCACCTTCGGCCGGTGGCTGAGCATGCGCTTGCCCATGCCCGCGGCCAGCACCACGACGGTGCCGACGCCGGAGTGGCTGGAGCCTGCTTGTTGAGGGCCGAGGTTGGACATGGCTACGAGGTCGGAGGCCTCGAAAAGGGCGGAACATCCTACCGCGACCGGCGCGCAGCGTCCAAGCCACCCGATAGGCCGCGCGCGGCCGTCGATGCCCGCGCCTCGGATTGCCAAGCGCCGGCCCCTCTATGCCCCGACGGCCCTGCCCCCTACACTCCAAAGGACAGGGAGGCGCGCCCGCGACCAGCCGGCGAGCATCCCCCGCCCAATGGGCGGCCACATCATCGAAGGAACCTCGATGCGCCTCGCGACCAACCTTACCGCTTCGCGTCCGTCCCTGCCCCGCCTCCTCGCCTTGGCGCTCTACGCGTGCCTGTCGCTCGGACTGGCTGCGCCGACCGCGCTCGCCTTGGGCGACAAGGAGGACTGGGCCACGGTGGAAGACATCAACGCTCCGCCCCCCGCGCGCGAGACCGCAGCGCGCGCCATCTGCACGCGCGCCAAGGCCGCAGGCAAGTGCGACGACGCCGCGGGCAAGTTGCTGGAGATCGCCATGAAAGCCACCACGCCGCCCGAGCTGGGCCGGCGCATCGCCGACGCGGTCGGTGGTTGCGGCGACGAGAAGACCGGCAAGCTGGTCGCCGCCGGCATGCTCAAGGGGCAGACCGACGAGCGCCTGTTGCATGTGCGCGCCGCGCGCAACCTGAAGACTCCCGCCGTGGCCGACGCGGCGTTGAAGATGCTCGCGGACAAGGAGCCGCGCCTGCGCGGCGAAGCACTCGAGATCATCGTGGCGCACAAGGTCGAGGCCGCGACGCCCAAGCTCGAGGAGATCGTCGCCAAGGGCAAGGATCTCGACCTGCTCGGCCCCGCGGTGCGCGGCGTGTCGGAACTCCTGAAGGGCGGTCCGCGTTGGGCGGACTGGGAGGCGAAGCTCGTGGGCTTCGGCAACTCGCCGGTCGACGAGCTGCGCCGCAGCGCGCTGGCGGTGCTTTCGTCGAACAAGGACGCGACGCGCTTCGACTATTGGCTGGCGCTGCTCGACCACGCGGATTGGAGCACGCGCTCGATCGCCGCGGGTTGGATTGAGCGCGCCAAGACCAAGCGCGCCATCGGGGCGCTGATCGACCGCCTGGCCAAGGAGCAACCAGGCACGCGCGTCTTCGCCGACATCGACGACGCCCTGGGTCGCATGACCGCCATGGGCCGCTGGGAGACGGCCGAGGAATGGGCCACTTGGTGGAAGAACACCGAGGCCGCCTTCGAGTTCCCGAAGAACAGCGGCGCCGTGGGCACCAAGCCCAAGGAGGAGGAGTCCGCGCTGGGCACCGGTGGAGTGCACGCGAAGTTCTACGGCATCGAGGTCGAGACCAAGCGCGCCATCTTCGTGATCGACATCTCGGGCTCGATGAACGAAGCCACGCAGAACCCCGACTACGGCGGCCGAGCCCGCATCGAGGTGGCGAAGGACGAGCTGATCAAGCTGGTCGACGAACTGCCGCAAGGCTCGTGGTTCAACATCGTCACGTTCTCCACCGGCGTCGAGCAGTGGCTGGAAGGCTTGACCGAGGCCTCGGGCGAGAAGCCCGGCAAGAAGCCCAAGAAGGGTCCGGCCACGGGCGCCGGCGCGGGCGACAAGCCCAAGGACGAGAAGGAAGCGAAGAAGGACGAGGAGAAGCAGAAGAAGCACGACGCCGAACTGCGCGAGAAGGCCAAGGATTATGTCTCGCGCCTCGGCGCCAACGGAGCCACGAACATCTTCGACGCCTTGGAGTTGGCCTTCGAGGACCCCGACGTCGACACCATCTTCTTCCTGACCGACGGCGAGCCGACCGCCGGCAAGGAGGTCGAGCCCACCGCCATCCGCGAAGCCGTCAAGCGCTGGAATTCCGGTCGCGGCGTGCGCATCCACACGGTGGCGGTCGGCCAGAACTTCCCGTTGCTGCAGGGCATCTCGCAGGACAACGGGGGCGAGCACCGCTTCATCGAGTGAGGTCGGCCTCCTCGCGAGGCTGAAGCGCGCATGCATGGCCTCCCCACCAGGCTCGTGGCGATGTGGCTGGCAGGCCTCGCGGCGGCGCCATGCCTGGCGCGCGCCACCGGGGCGGATGCCGTCGCGCGCCCTGCGCCGAGCGCGCAGTCGGAAGGCGAGGACGAGCGCGACCTCGCGCTCGTCGCCGACGACAAGGCCAAGGGCGATGCGCGCGCGGCGGCGATCCGCGCCTACATGGCG
>SXXH01000107.1 GCA_005789645.1 Planctomycetia bacterium | reverse complement strand
TCGTGCTGCTCTTGTATCGCGACGAGTACTACAACCGCGACAATCCGGAGAACAACGGCCTGGCCGAGGTCATCTGCGCCAAGCAGCGCAACGGCCCGACCGGCGACATCGTGCTGAACTTCAACGGTTCGCTGATGCGCTTCGAGAACCGCGCCATCTCCGTGGCGGAGCCCTTCGGTGCGTGAGGTGCCGCGTGCGTGACCGCGCGGGCGACTCCTGGCGGGCGCGCGCCCTCGTGGTGCTGCTCTTGCTGGTCGGTCCCTCCGCCGCGGCGCAGGACGCGCCCGTTCCCTCCCAGGCGGGCGAGGAGCGTCGCGCTCCGCCGGTCGCGCCTCCGGTGGTGGGGATCGTGGTCGAGGGGGCGCGCCGCTACCGGCCCGAACAGCTGGCGGCGGCGCTGGGGCAGCCCGTGGGCCAACCCTTCGACGAAGAGCGCGTCTCCAAGGGCGTGGAAGTCCTGTGGGAGGCCTTCAAGGTGCGCGCCACGGTCGACCTGCGCCAAGCCCGGGGCGGCTTGGAGATCGTGCTCGTCGTGGCGGAGATGAACGTCGACCTCGAGCCGCGCTTCATCGGCAACGACGCCATCGACAGGGATCAGCTCAGGAAGTGGGCGCTGCTGGAGGATCGCGGCGAGCTGTTCCTGTTCCAGGCCGAGCGCGTGCGGCAGCGCCTGCTCGAAGGCTACAGGCGCGAGGGCTACCACTGGGTCGAGGTCGAGATCCGGCGCCGAGGCGAGGCCGAGGGCGAGGTCGAGGGTGGCGCCGCCGACGTCATCTTCGAGATCGAGGAAGGTCCGCAGCTGAACGTGTCGGACGTGGTGATCGTCGGCAACGACGCCATGCCCGACCGCGGCCTGTGGTTCTGGCGCGACGGCTTGTCCAAGTTCGCGGATCGCAAGCTCGATGGACCCTGGCTGTTCGACTGGAACGGCGAACCCTTCGTGCAGGAGGTGCTCGACGCGGACCTGCTGGCGATGCGCGAGGTCTACCGCGACCGCGGCTACCTCGATGCGGTGGTGGCGCTCGAGAAGCTCGAGTACTCGCCGCTGCGCGACTCGGTGGTCGTGCACATCAAGGTGGACGAGGGCAAGCCGTACACGATCGAGAGCCTCGCCATCAAGGCCGTCGAAGAGCGAGCGGACCTGGTCACGGGCGAGGCCGTGGAGGTCGAGGTGCCGCTGCTCTTCCCCGCGGAGGACCTGCTGGCCCTGTGCGCGTCCAAGCCGGGTGCCCCTTGGGATCGCGCCCGTCGCCAGCAGGACGAGGAGGCGTTGCGCGACCACTACGGCGAGCGCGGCCACATCGCGCACCCCTCGCTGGGCGAGGATTCGTTCCGCGTGCTCGATCCGGATGTGGTGGCCGATCCCGCCACGGGTACCGTGCGCGTCGTGTACAAGCTGCGGCAGGGCCGCAAGCGTTGGTTGCGCGAACTCATGTTCGCGGGCGCCACGCACACGCGCGACCGCGTCATGCGCCGCACGTCCGACGCGATGCCCGGCGAAGTGGTCGACGTCAAGGAGATCCGACGCAGCTTGTCGCGCCTGTACTCGTCGGGCTGGTTCAACGACGAGTTCGCGCCTCTGACGCACAAGGATCCGGTCTTCGGCTTCAAGAGCACGCCCAATCCCGACTTCGTCGATGTCGAGTTCGAGGTGGACGAGGGCCGCGTGGTCAACCTGCAGGTGCAGGGCGGAGTCGATTCCAACAACGGCCTGTTCGGGCGCATCTCGCTCTCGATGCGCAACTTCGACCTCACCGCGCTGCCTTCGAGTCCGGTTTCGGCCTTCGGCGAGTTGTACGACAAGGAGGCCTTCCACGGCGCCGGACAGGTGCTCGAGATCGAGTACATGCCGGGCACGATCCTGGACGCGTACTCGTTCCGCTTCCTCGAGCCCGACATCTTCCGCACGCACTTCGACCGCACGAGCATGGAGCTGCGCCTCGACCACCGCGAGCGCGGCTACCGCTTCTACGACGAGGAGCGCCTCGAGCAACGCATCCGCTTCGCGCGCGAATTCGGCCGCGAACTCGATGTCGCCGCGGGTCTCGTGGCGACCAGCCTCGATGTGCGCAACCTCGATGACTACCCGCCTTCCGGCATCTTCGCTCCCGAGGGCACGCCGCTTCCGAGTTCGATCTACCAGCAAGTCGGCGAGACCCAGCTCTACGGGTTGACGCTCGACGCCTCGTGGACCGACCTCGACGTGAACCTGAACCCGCGAGAGGGTTTCAAGGGCGTGCTGCGCAACACGATCCACGGGCCGCTGGGCGGCGACTTCGAATTCGTGCGCTCGCGCTTCGACGGCGACTTGTACTGGAAGCTCGGACGGTCGGAGCTGATGGACGTGGTGCCGAGCTTCCACCTCGGTTTCGGCCTCGGCGTGGCGGCGCCGTTCGGGGACACGGAGGAGACGCCCTACACCGAGCGCTTCCAGCTGGGCGGCACGCGCATCCTGCGCGGCTTCGCCTTCCGCGGGGTGGGTCCCAACAACGGCGACAACACCCTCGGTGGCGAGACGACCTGGGACCTGACCTTCGAGTACCGCCATCCGCTGTACTCGGTGGTGCAGCCTGGGACCTACCGCGAGGTCGAGACCTTCCGCCTGACGCTGTTCACCGACTGGGGTCAATTGGATCCCGACGCGTTCGAGCTCGATTGGGACGAGACGCGGGCCACGGCCGGCTTCGGCTTGGGCATGGTGACGCCCTTCCCGATCTCCCTGAACTTCGGCTTCCCGTTGCTCGATGGCGAGGGAGATCGGCGCCAGGTGTTCTCCTTCTCGCTGATGAACTTGTCGTTCTGAGCACGGCTTGGCCACGCGAGCCAAGTCTCCCCACGCGAGGCGCTGGAGCGCGTGGTTGGCCCAAGACGGGGTCGTCGACGCGGTTGCCGACGAGGCCCGTTGACGCCGTGCCCGGCATGGCGCACTCTGGTCTCGAGTCGGGCCCGCCCTGTAGGGCCGCGACAGCTGGTCCAGCCTCTGGAGCCGCGCCCTAGTGTCCCTCTCATCCGGCATCTCCTTGTCCACGCTCGCAGTCGAGCTCGGCGCCGTCCTCGACGGCGACGGCGCGCTCGTGGTCGATGGACCCGCGACCTTGGCCGATGCCGGTCCGCGCGAGGTGTCCTTCCTCGCCAATCCGCGCTATCGACCGCAGTTGGAGGCCACGCGCGCGGCGGCGGTCGTCGTCGGGCTCGGCGAACCGCGCGGATCGACCTCGGCGGCATTGCTGCGGGTCGAGGATCCCAACCGCGCGTTCACGCGCATCGTGCAACGCTTCGCCCCGCTCGCCGCGCGTCCGGCGCCCGGCGCCCATGCCGCCGCCAGCGTCGATCCATCCGCCACAGTCGATGCCAGCGCTTGCATCGGACCCGGTTGCGTCGTCGGCCCGCGCGCCCGCGTCGGTCCTGGAGCGTGGCTCGTGGCGCAAGTGCACGTGGGCGCCGACGTGGTCGTGGGCGCCGAGTGCGTGCTGCATCCGATGGTCGTGCTGCACGAGCGCGTCGTGCTCGGAACCAAGGTGGTGGTGCACGCCGGCAGCGTGATCGGCTCCGACGGCTTCGGCTGGGAACCGACGCGCGAAGGCTGGGAGAAGATCCCGCAGTGCGGCACCGTCGTGGTCGAGGACGAGGTCGAGATCGGCGCCAACTGCGCCATCGACCGTGCGCGCTTTGGCGCCACGCGCATCGGCCGCGGGGCCAAGCTCGACAACCTCGTGCATGTCGCGCACAACGTCGTCGTCGGACGCGCCGCGCTGCTGGTGGCGCAGGTGGGCGTCGCCGGTTCCGCAAGGATCGGCGCGCGCGCCATCCTGGCCGGGCAGGTCGGCGTGCAGGGTCACGCCGAGATCGGCGCGGGCGCTCGCGTCGGCGGGCAGGCCGGCGTGTTCGGCGACATCCCGGCTGGCGAGGACTGGGCGGGTTGGCCCGCGCGCCCCAAGGGCGCGACGCTGCGCTCGGCGGCCTTGGTGGCGCGCTTGCCGGAACTGGCGGAGCGGCTGCGCGCCCTCGAGGCGCGTCTCGCCGCCATGGAAAGAGCCGCGCCGCGCGCGGAGGAGCCCCCCCGATGATCCGTCGACAACGCACCTTGCGCACTCCCGTGGAGTTCTCCGGTCCCGGCCTGCATTCCGGCGCCGTCGTGCGCGCGCGACTGCTGCCGGCGCCCGTCGACCATGGCGTCGTGTTCCAGCGCACGGACCTGACCGACGCGCCGCCGATCCCGGCGACCATCGCCTACCACTCGCAGAAGGACCGCCGCACGCGCCTCGCGCGCGATGGCGCGGAGGTCGAGACGGTCGAGCACATGCTGGCCGCCTGTTCCGGGCTCGGCCTCGACAACCTCGTGGTGGAGATGTCCGGCGCCGAGTTCCCCGGGCTGGACGGCAGCGCGCTCGAGATCGTGCGCCTCGTCCAGCGCGCCGGCCTGGTCGACCAATCCTCGGAAGCCAAGCACTTCAAGCTCGAACAGCCCGTCTACGTCAAGCAGGGCGCGGCCACGCTCGTGGCCCTGCCGAGCGACAAGCCTTCGTTGACCGTGCAGTACGCCGCGGCGTTCGACGAACCCGGCGTGGAGGGCGGGACCTTCCAACTGGACTTGAGCCCGCAGAGCTTCGAGCAGGAGCTCGCTCCGGCGCGCACCTTCTGCCTCGCCTCCGAGGTCGAGACGCTCAAGAAGGCCGGCTTCGGCAAGGGCGCGACGCGCGAGAACACGCTGGTGCTCGGCGATCCGGAGACGCGCATGCGCCTGCCGGCCGAGGCGGTGCGCCACAAGATGCTCGACCTGCTGGGGGATCTGCGGCTCCTCGGCGCGGACCTCCACGCGCACGTGATCGCCACGCGCTCGGGCCACGCCACCAATGCCGAGCTCGTGCGCCTGCTGGTCGACCAGATGCAGCTCGCCGAGACCGCGGGGCTCGTGCGGCGCGAGTCGGGTCTCGACGCGCGCGAGATCCTGCGCATGCTGCCGCACCGCTATCCGTTCCTGCTTATCGATCGCGTGGTCGAGGTGGAAGGCGCGCGGCGCGCGGTCGCCATCAAGAACGTGACGATCAACGAGCCCTTCTTCCAAGGGCACTTCCCCGCCGCGCCGTTGATGCCGGGCGTGCTGCAGCTCGAGGCCATGGCCCAGCTCGCCGGCGTGCTGCTGCTGCGGCGCCTCGAGAACACCGGCAAGCTGGCCGTCTTGTGGGCCATCGACAAGGTCAAGCTGCGCGGGGCGGTCACGCCTGGCGACCAGCTGCGCCTCGAGGTCGAGACCCTCAAGTCCAAGGACCAGGTGGCGCAGGTGCGCGGCGTCGGCACCGTCGCCGGCCGCGTCGTGTGCGAAGCGACCTTGATGTTCACCCTCGTCGATTCCTGAGCCCGCCCGCGAGCAGCGCATCCATGCCCACCACGATCCACCCCACGGCCCTGGTCGCGCCCGGCGCGCGCCTCGGCGACGATGTAGAGATCGGCCCGTACTGCGTCATCGGACCGGATGTGCGCATCGGCGCGCGCACGCGCCTCGGCCCGCACGTCGTGGTCGACGGCGTGACCGACATCGGCGAGGACAACGCCATCGCCGGCCAAGCCAACCTCGGCGGCCCGCCGCAGGACTTGTCGTACAAGGGCGAGCCGACGCGCTTGTCGATCGGTTCGCGCAACACGATCCGCGAGTTCGTCACCATCAACCGCGGCACCGTCAAGGGCGGCGGCGTGACTTCGATCGGCAACGACTGCCTGCTGATGGCGTGCTGCCACGTGGCGCACGACTGCGACCTCGCCGACCGCATCATCATGGGCAACAACGCGCTGCTGGCCGGGCATGTCCTGGTCGGGCGCAACGCCAACATCTCCGGTGGCGCCGCCGCGCACCACTTCGTCACCATCGGCGCCTTCGCCTACGTGGGCGGCATGACGCGCATGGTCATGGACGTCCCGCCTTTCATGATCCTCGAAGGACATCCTTCGCGCGTGCGCGGCGTCAACATCATCGGCTTGCAGCGCGGCGGCATGTCCGAGGCCGAGGTCGAGGCCTTGCGGGGCGCGTACCGACGCATCTGGCGCTCGGAGACGACGCGCAAGAGCGTGCTGGAGGAGCTCAAGCAGGAGCATCCCGGGTCGCAGCTCGTCCAGCAGCTCGTGCGGCAGCTCGAGCAGACGGAACTGGGCGCCAAGGGCCGCTACCGCGAATCGCTGCGCGAGCAGTTCCTCAAGCTGGGCCAGGAGCGCATCCTCGCCGGGGCGACGCGTTGAGCTCGCGCATCCCCGTCGGTCCGCGTCGCGTGCGCACGGCCGTGGTCGGCACCGGCCATCTGGGCAAGTTCCACGCGCGCATCCACAAGGAGAACCCGCGCGCCGAGCTGGTGGCGCTGGTCGATCCGGACCTCGAGCGCGCTCGCGTTCTCGCCGCCGAACTGGACTGCTGCGCCTGCGCGACCGTCGACGAGCTGCCGGCCGGAGTCGAGGCCGTGTCGATCGCGGCGCCCACCGTGCTGCACGAAGCGCTGGCCCGTCCGCTGCTCGAGCGCGGCGTGCACTGCCTGGTGGAGAAGCCGCTCGCCGCCAACCTCGCCGAGGCCGATCGCCTGCTCGCGGCGGCCGCGCGCGGCGGCGCCTTGCTGTCGGTGGGGCACGTCGAGCGGTTCCAGCCCGCCGTGCGCGCCGTCAAGGCGCGCGGATTCAAGCCGCGCTTCGTCGAGTGCCACCGCCTCGCGCCCTTCACCGGCAGGAGCCGCGACATCGGCGTGGTCCACGACTTGATGATCCACGACCTCGACCTCGTGCTCGACCTGGTGGGCTCCAGCGTGCGCTCGCTCGACGCCGTGGGCGGCGCGATCCTCACCGGCCAGGAGGATGTCGCCTCGGTGCGGCTCGTGTTCGAGAATGGCGCGCGCGCCAACATCACCGCTTCGCGCGCCAGCTTGCAGCCCACGCGCAAGCTGCGTCTCTTCTCCGGCGAAGGCTACGCCAGCCTCGACTTCGGCAAGAACTACGGCCTGGTGATCACGCCCGGCCCCGAGTGGGACAGCGGACGCGTCGACCTCGCCACCATGGACGCCGCGACCATCGCCCAGCGCCAGGAGTGGATCGCCTCGCGGGTCTTGTCCTTGCAGGAGCTGGACTTGTCGGGCCACGACCGCCCCTTGCAAGCCGAGATCGACTCGTTCCTCGCCGCCGTGCAGTCGGGCGAGGAGGCCGAGGTGACAGGCGAGGATGGTCGCGCGGCGCTCGAGCTCGCCGACCGCATCGTCGCCGACATCCGCGCGCAGGGTTGGTAGACCCGCTCGCGTCCTTGGTAGTACAGTCGGCCGCATGGCCGTCCACGAACGCTTCGCGCCGTTGCCCGAGTCCGCCGCCGCTCGCCCCGCCGAACTGGAGGAGGCGCTGGTGGCCGCGTGGCGCGCGGAGGGCGTGTTCGAGTCGCTGCAGGCCGCGCGCAAGGACGCGCCGCGCTTCGTGTTCTGGGAAGGGCCGCCCACGGCCAACGGCAAGCCGGGCATCCACCACGTGTTCGCGCGCGCCATCAAGGACGCCGTGTGCCGCCACCGCACGATGCTGGGGCGCTTGGTGGTGCGCAAGGCGGGCTGGGACACGCACGGGTTGCCTGTCGAGCTCGGCGTCGAGAAGGAGCTCGGCATCAGCGGCAAGCCGCAGATCGAGGCCTATGGCGTCGCGCGCTTCAACGCGCGCTGC
Organism: Planctomycetia bacterium; assembly: GCA_005789645.1. GTDB lineage: Bacteria > Planctomycetota > UBA1135 > UBA1135 > SXXH01. Next base: position 5,810 of record SXXH01000107.1, on the reverse strand, counting down.
AAGGAGTCGGTCTGGCGCTACAAGCAGGACTGGGAGAAGCTCTCCGAGCGCATCGGGTACTGGCTGGACTACGCCGATCCGTATGTCACCTACGACGACTCCTACGTGGAGAGCGTCTGGCACCTGCTGGCGCGCTTCCACCGCGCGGGGCTCGCCTACCGCGGCAAGAAGGTGCTGCCGTACTGCGGCCGTTGCGGCACGGGCTTGTCGTCGCACGAACTCGGCCAGCCGGGCGCGTACAAGGAAGTGCTCGATCCGAGCGTGCATGTGCGCTTCAAGGTGGTTGGCTCCGCGCGCGGCGAGTCGCTCCTCGCCTGGACCACGACGCCGTGGACGCTGCCCTCGAACATCGCGTTGGCGGTGCACCCGCAAGAGCCCTACGTGCTCGCCAAGATCTACTTGCCGGTGCAAAAGGGCGCCGAGAAGGGCTCGGCGGGCACAGAGCTCGCGTGGATCGCCAAGGCGCGCGCGCAGGCCGTGCTCGGGGCCCACGAGGTCGTGGAGGAGCGCCTTGGCCGCGAACTGGCGGGGCTTTCGTACCAGCCGCTCTTCGACGCCGAGGTGCCGTGCGTCGATCCGGGCGCGTGGAAGCCCGACACGTCGGCGTTGCACAAGGTGTGGACCGCCGAGTACGTCACCACCACCGACGGCACGGGCATCGTGCACCAGGCCGCGGCGTACGGCGTCGACGACTGGGAGGTGGCGCGCAGGAACCGTTTGCCCGTCAAGCAGGCCGTGGGCGCCGAGGGCCGCCTCGTGGTGGATGTGGCCGGCGTGCCCGCCGGCACCTTCTTCAAGGACGCCGACGAGGCGCTGTCCGAGGATCTCAAGCGCCGCGGCCTGTTGTTCAAGAAGGCCAAGGAGCCGCACAGCTATCCGCACTGCTGGCGCTGCGACACGCCGCTCTTCTACTACGCCGCGCCGGCGTGGTACCTGCGCACGAGCTCGATGAAGCAACGCATGATCGAGCTCAACCGCGAGGTGCGCTGGATCCCGCCGGAGATCGGTTCGGGCCGCTTCGGCGAGTGGCTCGAGAACAACATCGACTGGAACATCTCGCGCGACAGGTACTGGGGCACGCCGTTGCCGTACTGGACCTGCGACGGCTGCGACGCCGAGGAGAGCATCGGCGGCAAGGACGAGCTGGTCCTCAAGTGCGGTCGCCTGCCCGACGCGTTCGACTTCCACAAGCCCTCGATCGACGAGCCGACTTGGCCGTGCGCCAAGTGCGGCGGGACCATGCGCCGCACGAAGAGCGTGCTCGACTGCTGGTTCGACTCGGGGGCCATGCCGTACGCGCAGTGGCATTGGCCCTTCGGCGCGGGCCGCGCCAAGGCGGAGGCGCAGTACCCGGCCGACTTCATCGCCGAAGGCCTCGACCAGACGCGCGGCTGGTTCTACACGCTGCACGCCATCGGCACCTTCCTGCAGTCGTTGCCGGACGCTGGACTGCCGCCCGGCCCGCCGTACAAGGCCTGCCTCGTCAACGGCCTCGTGCTCGACAAGGACGGGGTCAAGATGAGCAAGCGCCTCGGCAACATCGTCGATCCGTGGCAGGCGGTGTCTGAGCACGGCGCCGACGCCGTGCGGTGGTACCTGCTGTCGAGCGGCGCCACGCACTTGCCCAAGCGCTTCGATCCCGCGGGCATCCTCGAGGTGCGCCGCAAGCACTTCGGCACGCTGGTCAACTCGTGGAAGTTCTTCTCCGACTACGCGCGCCTCGGCAAGGGCTTCGACCCCGCGCGTCCCGCGCCCATCCACGAGCGTCCGGAGATCGACCGCTGGTTGGCGTCGCGCACGCAGTCGACCATCGCCGAGGTGCGCGCGCGCATGGACGACTACGACCTCGCCGGGGCTTGCCGCGCGCTCGAGCAGTTCGTGGGCGACGACCTGTCGAACTGGTACATCCGCCGCAACCGCGCGCGGTTTTGGAAGGGCGAGTGGACCGCGGACCGCGACGCGTGCTTCCACACCCTGCACGACGCGCTGCGCGCCGCCGCGCTCTTGATGGCGCCGCTGGCGCCGTTCCTGTCCGAGGCGATCTGGCTGCGGATCGCGCCGGGCGCGGGCTCGGTGCACGCGCAGCTCCTGCCCGAGCCGCGCGCCGAGCTGCTCGACCACGAGCTCGAGGGCGCCATGCGGCTCGTCGTGCGCCTCGTCGAAATGGGGCGCGCGTTGCGCGAGCGAGCCAAGCTCGGGATCCGCCAGCCGCTGCGCGCCATCCATGTGCGCGCCTCGGACGCGCGCGCGCTCGAGTTGCTGCGCACCGGCTTCGCAGCCGAACAAGTGCTGGGGGAACTCAACATCAAGGCCATCGGCAGCCTCGCTGCCGACGACGGCGCCGTGTGCAGCTTGAAGGCCAAGGCCAACTTCCGCGTGCTGGGCAAGAAGGTCGGTGGGCTGATGAAGTCCGTGGCCGCGACCATCGACGCGCTCCCCGCCGAGGCCGCCGCGCGCTTGCGCTCCGGCGTGGCCGTGCCCATCGAGGTGGAGGGCCGCACCATCGAACTCGCGCCCGAGGACGTGGAGATCCGCGTCGAGACCAGTGGTGCGTTCGACGTCGAGACGGATGGACGCCTCGTCGTCTGGCTCGACGCCGATCTGGACGAGGAGCTGCTCGGCGAAGGCTTGGCGCGCGAGTTGAACTCGCGCGTCAACGCCTTGCGCAAGGAGTCCGGGTTGGGAGTCGAAGATCGCATCGCGTTGCACCTCGAGGCCGACGGGGCGCGCCTCGCGGTTGCGCTTCAGCGGCATGCGGCGCTCATCCAGGCCGAGACGATGGCCGCTTCGCTTGGCGCGTTGGCCTCCGCCCCGGCGGGCGCTACACGTTGTCGGCTGGACTTCGGACCGGAGGGCCGTGTCGAAGTGGCCTTCAAGAAGCTCGGCTGAACGCGACGGTTCTCCGACCCGCACGCCGCCGCGAGTTGCCGCGGGCCCTGTCCGTCTGGCCAGGCGCGCGGGGCGCTCGCATCGCGCGCCCCCGCGCTGCATGCGGCTTGCGGCGCATTGTGGCCGCGTCGCGAGCAGGCTAGTCTCGACCTCGCGGGAGTGGCTGGCGTTCTCGTGCACCCGTTCCGACCCCCGGAGCCGAACAACCACACCAACGGGCCCAATACGGCAGGCGCGGCAAACCCGCGTTGTGTTCGGGCCCCCCTGGAACCTTTAGAGGTTCCGGGATCCGAACGGGCACGGTCCGGCTGGCGCTCCCGCAATACCGCCACAGCTCCAACCGCCCCCTCGCTCCGCTCCATGACGCACGCCCAAGAGCCGTCGCGCGCTGACGCGCTGTTTGTTCGTCCTTCCGCCTCCAACGCCCGTCCTGCGAGCCTTGCGGAGTTCCCAGCCGCGCGCATGGGCTGGGCTGCGTGCGCCTCGTTCTTCCTGCTGGCGGCTGCCTGCTCCCAGAGTGAAGTCGACGCCGCGGGCGCGGAGCCGGGAGCGATGTTGACGCGCGAGGAATTGGCGACGGAGGAGGCCGGCTCGAGCGCCATCCAGACCGAGCCGGAGGTGCCGGCAAGCACCCTAACCGCGGGCGAGGAGTCGGATGCTGGTGCGCCATTGCGCGTCAGCGAAGTCGCTCCGCCGCCGTGCGAGAGTCCGCTGGAGGGCGCCGGCATGCAAGCCGCGGCCGGGTCGAAGACGACGGCAGCGCCAGCGCACTCGACCGGGACCCCTGTCGCGCGCGCCACGGGCGAGGCCGAGCCGGCAGGATTGGTGCGGCAGGAAGACGGGGAGCTGGCCGCTGCCAAGGAACTTGCTCTGCGCCCCGAGGGCTTCGAGGCTTGGCTCGCCGGGCGGCCGCAAGTCCTGACGGGGGCCCGCCGGGACCTCGCTTTAGGGCTCGCCGCGGGCGTCCGGGGCGACAAGCAGAAGGCCTTGGCGCTGCTGTCCGTGGTCGATGGTGCTTCCGGCGTGCGTATCGCCGAGAGCACCGCTCTGCGCCGTCTGACAGAGGGCCCTGGAGCGTTGGCGGTCTCCGCCTCGGCCGCCGACGGCGAGCCGGCTCTGGTGCTGGGCGCGGTGCTCGGATCTCTTGTTCGCCGTGCGCAGGAGTCTGCCCGTGCGGGCAAGGCCGGAGAGGCAGCCTCGCTGTGGACCGAAGCCCTCGAAATGCAGCTGAGGGCTCCTTGGAGCCTCACGCTGGGCGAGGTCGACCAATGGTCGCGCAGCTTGGCCGAGGTGCAGCGCAGGCGGCGCTGGAGCCCGGAGGGGGGATGGGCGGCGCGCGAGATCCAGGTGGTGGCCGGGGACAGTTTGATCGGGGTGCGCAAGCGCGCCTTGGAGCTGGATCCCAACTTGCTGGTGTGCACCGGGCAGATCGCGCGCGCCAACGGGCTCAAGGGCGAACGCATCCACCCGGGCCAGAAGCTCAAGATCCCGCTCGATCGCGCCAAGCTGGTCGTCGACCTCGACGCGCATCTGGTCCTGTACTACTTGGGCGAAGAGCTGGTCGGCCTGTGGCCATGCGGGGTGGGCGCGGAGCGTTCACCCACCAAGGCCGGGCGCTACACGGTGGGGGAGAAGACGCGCGAGCCGATGTGGTTCCGTCCCGGCGCGGCGCCCGTCCCGTATGGCGATCCGGCCAATCCCCTGGGTACGCGCTGGATCGAGTGGGTGGACGAGCGCGGTCGTTCCTCGGGCTTTGGATTCCATGGCACCAACGAGCCGGAGAGCATCGGCGGAGCGGGCTCGCAAGGTTGCATCCGCATGCGCGACGCGGATGTGGAGGAGTTGTTCGAGATCGCACCGAAGGGCGCGTTGGTGGAAGTGCGCGCCTGACTGTGGCGCTGCAGGGACTTCGAGCGCGGAGGCCTGGATTCCAAGCGGAATCCGGGCCTCCGCGCTGTTGGGGCCTGGGGGCGCCTGTCAAAGGAACTTGACAGCGCCCGGGGAGGGGGATTGGCCGCCGTTCTGTCAAGATTTCTTGACCCGACGGGCTGGGGGGGGTGGCGACAGGCAGGCAGCCGAGCGTGAGCGCGGAAGGGCTGGCCCAGGCGCAAGGGGAGGCGGCAGCGGGTGTGCCGGCCCTGTGCCCCAAGGGCGAGCGAAGCCGGCAAGGGTGGTGAGGCGGCATGCCGGACGGGCCAGATTGCCTACAGTTGGGCCCTCCCCCAGTCGAAAATGGGCCTTCACACAAGACACGCACGGCAAACTGCCCCGGCCAAGAGGACGAACGCGCGGTGATGGAGCCAAGAAGCAGTTCCGGGGCGACTCCCTAAGTTTCTACGAAGCAATGGCTTAGGACGCCTCGCTTGACCTGGCGCGAAAAAATCAGGGTGAGGCATTGATCGGCAGCCGTGCGCCACTAACATCTCGCCTCCCAACAGCGCGAAAGCGAAACAGGTTGGCGGCCGAGAACGACCCTCGCGGGTGGCTCCGGCGGCCCCTGAGTCGAGTTCGCGGGGGCGGCAGGACGCGATGCCGGCAGGCGCTCAAGCGCCAGCAGTGACGCGTGCTCTTTGAAAACAAGGGTGGCCCTTGAAACCGTGCGAGCAAGTCGAGCCGGCGCCTGGAGAGGCGCGGCTCAACTCCATAACAGCAAGAAAACAAACACTATGAAGGGTTTGATTCTGGCTCAGAACGAACGTTAGCGGTGTGACTTAGGCATGCAAGTCGTACGTGAAAGTCGCAAGACGAGTAAAGTGGCGAAAGGGTGCGTAACACGTAACCAATCTACCCCTAGGATCGGGATAACAGCTGGAAACGGCTGCTAAGACCGAATTGTCCGCCCGAGAGGCATCTCTTGGTCGGTAAACGGTGGCGTAAGCTGCTGCCCAGGGAGGAGGTTGCGGGCTATCAGCTAGTTGGTG
>SXXH01000013.1 GCA_005789645.1 Planctomycetia bacterium | reverse complement strand
GCGACCTGCTGCTCGATCGCGTCGTGGCGTGCAAGCGCATCGCCGACCCCGCCGCGGCGGCGCGGCTCCTGCCTCTGTTCCGGCGCGAGATGCGCATCGCGGCGCGCCTGTCGCACGCGGCGGTGGCGGGCATCCACGACGCTGGCATCGACGCGGACGGGCGCGCGTACTTCACCATGCCCTTGATCCGCGGGCGCAACCTGTCGGAGGTGGAGCGCATGGTGGCGCGCGGGGAGGACGGCTGGAGCGTCGTGCGCGCGGTGTCGGTCCTCCTGCAGGTGGCCGACGCGATGGCCTACGTGCACGCGCAGGGCGTGGTGCACCGCGACCTGAAGCCCGGCAACATCCGCGTGGGCGAGTACGGCGAGGTCCACGTGATGGACTGGGGCATCGCCAAGCTCGCCGAGGATCCGCAGGACGCGCCTGGCGGCGCGCACGAGCCGCGGCGAGCGCAGGCGGACAACAGCGGGGGCGCGGGCACGCCGCCCTACATGTCGCCCGAGCAGTGGCGCGCCGGCGGCGTCGTCGGTCCGGCGAGCGACGTGCACGCCCTCGGCGTGATGCTCTACGAGCTGCTCGCCGGGCGTCCGCCCCACCACGAGGAGGGCGAGGGGCGCGTCGACTCGGCCGTGCTGTGGAGGCGCATGCAGTCCGGTCCGCCGCGGCCGATCCAGTCGATCGCGCGCGCGCAACCAGCGGAGTTGTGCTCGATCTGCGAGAAGGCGATGGAGCGCGACCTCGCCAAGCGCTACCCCGACTGCGTCGCGCTCGCCGCCGACCTGCGCGCGTTCCTCGAGGGACGCGTCGTCGCCGCCCACGAGACCGGCTCGTGGGCCGAGACGAAGAAGTGGGTCCGCCGCAACAAGGCGTTCGCGGGCGCCGTCGGCGCCGCGATCGTCGCGTCGCTGGTGGGGACGCTGGCGTTCCGTGCCAAGGCCGAGGAGGCGGACGCGAACAGGTTCGTCGCCTTGGCGGAGCGCGATCGCGCCAACGAGCAGAAGCGACTGGCGGAGGAAGGACGCGACGCCGTCGTGAAGCAACAGTACGAGTTGGCGCTGCGATCCTTGGGGCGGGAAGCGGACGTCTTGCAGCGCCGGCTCAAGGACCGCGACACGACCATCTCCTCCGCTCTGTGGATGGCGAGCGCCGGCAAGCTCGTCGATGGCGGCGTCGACGCCAGCGGACGCCCCACGCCGGGCCTCCGCGATGTGCGCCAGCGCTTGGCCGAACTGCGGCAGCCAGAGCGCTACGCTCCGTACGACGAAGTCGCGCGCCAGCGGGACTTCCTCAACCATCCGCTGCAGAAGCAGGTGCACAAGCTGAAATCGCGCAGGGAGAACCTCGAGGCGGACCTGTCGGCCGCCATCACGGCGCTCTCCAACCAGGCGGAGTGGACCGATCGCATGCTGGGTCGCAAGCCGTGGCCCGACAAGGAGCGCTACGCCCGCGCGATGCAAGCCGAGATGGAGGAACTCGATCCCCGCTCGCTCCGCCGCCAGGCCACGCTGAACGCCCGCGGCACCGATCGATCGTACGGCCGCGAGACTCGCGCCTTGGTGTACGCCGAACGCGCCGTGGAGGAGGCTGGCCCCGACGAGGAGCTGGAAGCGAGGATCGCCTTGGCTTGGGCCTTGTGGGCCACGGGCCAGCACGGCCTCGCGAAGTCTTCGCTCGAAGCCCTGCGGGACGAGTTGCCCCCGGAACTCAAGGGGCCGGCCTCGGAGGCGTTGCTCGCCGTGCAAGCGGAGCAAGCGCGCTTCGAGGGCGAGGAACGCGCCAAGCGCGAGTCGGACGTCGCGCGGTGGAAGGAGGAGATCAAGCGACGCCGCAAGGGTCTCGACGCGGAAGTCGCCAAGGAAGAGAGCGCGATCGACGCCGAAGTCGCGCGGCTCGAGGCGGCGTGCGGCGAGCGCAGGACTTGGCGCATGACCGACCCGGGCGACGAAGCGTTGCATCGCCTGCTGGAGGAAGCGGAGGCCCGCCTCGTCGATTTGCAGGCATTGCTCGATGCGCAGCGCCAACCCGATCCGGCCCGCCGGTGGTCCGAGGCCCTGCAAGCGATCGCCAAGTCCCCGCGCTACGCCGGAGTGCGCTGGCCAGGCGGGGTCCTCGCGCCGCAGGTCGGCTTGCTGCCCCTGGAGGAGGATCCGCGCTCGGGGCTTTGGGAGTTCCACATGCCCGCCACGGGAGCGGAGCCCGCGCGCGACGCCCAAGGCAGGCTCGCTCGCGACGAGGAAGGTCGCCTGCGCCTCCAGCCCGAGACCGGCATCGTCTTCGTGTTGTTGCCCGGCGGCCGCGTTAGGCCCGTCGAGGCTCCACCTTCGAAGCGATACTACCAAGAGGAGTGGGTCACCAGCTTCGACTTGGAGCCGTGGTTCATGGCGAAGCACGAGATGACCTGCGCGCAGTGGCACCGCTTGGCTGGGACCGAGCCGGATCCCTACGACAGGTTCGACCAGGATCTGCTGCCCGTCTCGCAGCCGAGCTGGAACCAGCTGTCCGACTTGTGGTCGAAGCTGCCTGGCCCGATCGGCTTCCCCAGCGCCTTGCAGTGGGAGTTCGCCATGCGCGGCGGCACCAACACCATCTACTGGACGGGCAACGACGACGAGTCGCTCTTGGGAGCGGAGGTGCTGAAGAACGGCAGGACGCAACCCGACACGCTGCCCGTGGGGAGCCTGCGGGCCAATCCGTACGGACTCCACGACATGCTCGGGAACGTCACGGAGATGTGCGGCGACGCGGGCGCGTCGGACGACGAGTTCCTGACCTCCGAGTGGGTGCAAAAGGTCCCCCCGCGCGCTGGCGACGGCATGAAGCTCCTCGACGCCGCCACCTTCAGGCTGACTGCGGGAGGAGGCGCGTGGATGGAGCCTTTCGGGGCGCAGATGCAGTTGGAGCTCGACCCAACCGAGCGCGACAGCAACACGGGCGTGCGCCCGGCGATGCGCGTCCTGCCCTGACGCGGTCTCCGCATCCGGCTCGGCCAAGGACGCGGCCGCACGCCGCGAATCGGCGCCGATTTCGGCGTGAGAATCCCGCGCCGCGCGCGCTTTCCCCAAGTGCCGGAAGGCGGCGACGTCCATCCAACGTGGGTGCCGCGTCCCTGCCGGCCCCTGGGCGATCCATCTCGACCCGTCCAGTCGGTCCCACTGCCTCCGCCGCATCCCCACGACGTGGCGCGGGGCGGGTCCTTCCTTCACCACCTACCCATGCACCGCGCATTCCTCGCCGCCAGCCTTGGCTTGGCGACTCTCTCCCTGCCTGCTTCCGCCCAAGGCAACCAGCTCAAGACCGACATCGTGTTCATCGTCGATGCCAGCACGTCGATGAACGACGAGATCACGGCCGTGCGCAACGGCATCTCGCAGTTCGCGCAAGCCTGCCTCGCCAACAACATCGACGCCCAATTTGCGCTCGTGCGCCTTGGAGGCATGCCGCAATTGCGGCTGGGCTTGACCGCCGACGCGAACACGCTAGTCGCGGCGCTGCAACCCGGGACATTGGGCACATCGGGCGGCAGAGAAGCGGCGTTGGAAGCGATGCGCATGGCGCTGGGCGTCGCGCCGCAGGGCTTCGAGCAAGCTCCCTTCCAGATCTCCTACCGCGCCGGCGCCTTGATCAACGTCATCCTGTTGACGGACGAAGACTCGGACCGCGCGTACTACGACCTCAATAGCTTCTGCGCGCCTTCGGGCACGCCTTGCCAAGGCCTGTCTCCGAACTCGAACGGCCCCGCGCACGCCAGTTGGCCCGCTTGGCAGGCGGAGATCGATGCAACCGCCAGCGCGTTCCTCGCGCGGGGAGCCTACCTGAACATGATGGTCAACATGCGACCCACCGCCTCCAACCCTCACGAGGCCATTGGAGCGACCGAATTCCAGCTTGGATCCGCCACGGCCACGGCGCTCGACGCCACCGGCGCCTACGACCGCGTGGCGACGTACAACAACCTGCCCGCGAACATGCGCGCATCCATGCAAGGTCGACTGCTCGCGGGTGGCGGCCTCGCGCGCACCTTCAACATCAACGCGATGGGCTCCGACGCCGACAACGACGGCGTCGACGACCTCGTCGAGGACCTCTTCCGCACCAAGGTCCAGGAGACCCTGCAGGCCAACGCCGCGCCGATTTTCACCCAAGGCCCCGTCGCGAGCTGCGGCGCGGGCTCGACTCCGCTGCCCGCGGTGGTCGGCCAGCCGCTGACCATCGTCGTGCAGGCGACCGGTCCCGAGGCCGGGCAGACCACGACGCTGTCCTTGCAGCCGGGCGCACCCGCCGGCGTCGTGCTGGACGCGACCGCTGGCGCGACGGCAAATGGCCTGATCCGCTGGACGCCCGGCCCCGGCCAGATCGGGTTGCAGGTGTTGCGCGTGGTTGCGACCGACGACGGCTTGCCGCAGCGCTCGAGCACGCTCGAGGTATGCATCAACGTGGGCACCCCCAGCGTCTCGGCCTACTGCTTCGGCACGGGTTGCCCGTGCGGCAACGACGACGCGACGGGTGGCTGCGCCAACTCGTCGGGCGCGGGCGGACTGCTCGACGCGACGGGCAGCACTTCGACCACGTCCGACGACCTGCGGCTGGTCGCCACGCGGCTGCCGCTCGGCACGTTCGGCGTGCTGTACGCGGGCACGTCCACGACCCAAGCACCCTTCGGCGACGGCTTCCGCTGCGTGCAGCCCGGTCCTCCGGGGTCGCCGGCGGGCACGGGCTTCCTGCGCTTCCCGATCCGCCACAGCGGAACGAACGGCAGCATCCAGGAGGGGCCGGGGATCGCCGCCTGGAGCATCTCGGCGCCGGGCGGGTTCGGCGCGATCCTGCCGGGCTCGGTGTGGCACTTTCAGGCGTACTACCGCAACCCGACGGGCCCCTGTGGGCAAGGCTGGAACCTGACCAACGCGTTGTCGGTCACGTTCCAGTGAGGCCAAGGCGACTCCGGCTTTGGGGCTGCGGTGGTGTCTCGCCAACGGCGGGGCGCCACCGCCGGCTTGAATGGGTTCCTGGAGACGGCCGGTCCTTGCAGCCGCCAGGCAAGGCCAGACTTCATGGATTGGAGGGGCGCAGATTAATCCACGCTTCCCAAAACGATCGATCCATTTAGGAAGTTGCAACGAGATTGAAGCGCCCGCGCCGTTTCCCAAGGTGCCCTTCCCCGGCGTGTCCGGGATGGCCAAGGACCACCACCATGAATCTCAACTTCACCCTACCCCTGCGCTGGCTCGGCCTGTGTGCCGCGCTGGCGCTGTGCGCCGGCTCGGCGGGAGCCGATGTCGTCACCACCTACGCCACCGTCGTGCCCGAGACGAGCGCGACGACGAGCGCGACTCCGTGGGCCAACGAAGCCCACGCGACCTTGGCGCCGACCTGCGACAACTGCAACACGACGTCGTGCCAATACGCGACCAACTCGACCAACGGCAACACGACGCCGCTCTCGGCGACGGACTTCGCCAACTTCGTCCTGCCGGCCAACCATCGCATCGTGCGCGTGCAGGTCGACGTGTCGTGCCGCCACAACGAGAACACGACGGCCACCGTCGGCTTCCGCGCCTTCGCTCCGAACCACGGCCTCGACACCGGCTGGCGCGACTCGCCGTCGTTCAACAGCATCGCCGTGGGCGGCGCGTACGTCTGCGCCTATCGCCTCGGGGCTGGCGGCGACATCACCGCGCTGGACGCCAACTGGACGGCGGCCAAGGTCAACAACCTGCAACTGCAGGTGCGGCGTCAAGCGGGATTGACGAACAACACGCTGCGCGTGCTGGCCATGAAGGTCGTCGTCACCACCGAGGCGGCGCCGTCGACGCCCAACACGCCGACGAACCTGCGCGCGACGGCCATGACGGCGACGTCGGTGTCGCTGGCGTGGAACGACAACGCGAGCAACGAGACGGCGCACGTGCTGTACCAGCTCGATCCTGGGCTCGACCCGGGCGTCCCGGCCAACTGGCGCACGTTCAACCTGCCGGCGAACACGACCACCCACGCGCGCACCGGCCTCGCGGCCGGATCGACGTACCGGTTCCAGGTCCGCGCCGCGAACTCGGTCGGCTTCAGCGCGCCGAGCAACACGTTGGTCGTCGCCACGCCCACTCCGCCCACCGGGAGCCAGTTCTTCATCAACGAGTTCCGGATGACCGGTGGCGGAACCAACTACATCGAAGTGGCGGCTCCGGCGGGCACGGTGCTGGATTCGAGCTATCGCGTGCTGCTGATCAACGGCAACGGCACCCTCGGCGACACCAGGTTCTTCGGCGGGCCCGGAACCTATCCCACGGTGCAGGACATGGGGGGCGGCATGGGCGTCGCGAGGATCAACGCGAGCCTCGTCGCCGGCACCCGTCGTGGCTTCGCCTTCGTCCGCGTGCTGGGCGCCCAGACGCAAGTGCTCGAGTTCGTCACCTACCGCGGCGGATCGAGCAACGCGGGTCCGATCACGTACCAGTTCCCGGGCATCGGTGGAGTGGCGGGGCCCGTGTTGCCGCACGTGCTTGCCGGCGGCATGAACACCCTCAAGCTCGTGGGCAGCGGGTGCCATCGCGGCTACTTCCAATGGATGCCCGACACCACCCCCGCCGGCGATCTTGGCACCCCGGGCGCCGTCAACCTCGGGCAGTCGTTCACCAGCTGCCCCTGAAAGCTGCTCCTGAGGACGGCATGGCTCGAGGACCAGCCCGGTCCGCGGAACTCCGCGGGCCGGGCTGGCCGCTTCCTGCGGGATTCCGCGTGGCGAAGTGCGTGGCGGCGCGCTCCGTGCCCAAGGGGCGGCCGCTCGCCGACTCCGGATGCACATCCGACCAAGCACCACGGCAAGAGCTCGGCCGACGCGGGGCGTGGCGGGAACGCCACTTCCGGCCATGAACATGCCATGCTGAGGCGCAAGCGAGCCGAGGCCGTGGACGCCGCGCGAGACGACAACGAGTTCAGCCCCGTCGAGCGCTTGTACGCGCAGTGGGTGGTCGCGCACGAGCGCGGCGAGGCGCCGTCGTTCGACGAGTTCTGCGCCGCGCATCCGGAAGAGGCCGAGGACTTGCGCCAGCGCCACCGCGGCGATTCGCGCTTGGACTCGCTGCTGCGCCTGGCGGGGCTCGGTTCGCGCGCCGACGCGGAACTGGAGCGCCATGCCGCCGCGAACGCGCGCCTCGAGCTGTCGGAGCTGGGACCGCCCACGCGGCGCTACGAGCTCGGCGCGCGGATCGGCAGCGGAGGCATGGGCGTGGTG
>SXXH01000106.1 GCA_005789645.1 Planctomycetia bacterium | reverse complement strand
TCGAGGTCGTCGCCCGTGTCGACGACGCCCGGGATGTTCGGCTCGCGCAGGCCGAGTCCGCGCGCCGTGCCGCCACCAGCGCCGGGGATGCCGTCGCCGTCGAAGACCAGCACCGAACTGGGCGGCGTGCCACCCGGACCGATGGGGCCTACGAGCACGGCAATCGGGGTGTAGATGTCGCTGCCGGCTTCGCGAGCCTGAGCTTCGCCGCGCAGGCGGCGGTTCAGCATCTGGCCTTGGCCTGGCGTGCCTTGCGAGTGCTTGTCCACCGAGTAGTACAGGCGCGAGCCCGCGCCGGCGGGGCCGGCGACGCGCATCGGGATTTCGTTGCCGGTCGACAGCGCGTCGATTTCGACGCCCGGACCGCTGCCCGGGCCGTGACTAGTGCTCCCGGGGGCGTTGGGCAAGCCGAGCGAGGCGCCGTTCCTGTGTACGCCCATGCGCGGCATGGGGCCGAAGCCGTTGCCGGCGGGAGTGAGCACGTCGCCTTCGGAGATCGGCGCTTGGCCGAAGCCGTCGATTTGGCCGACCGAGTGGTTGCGCCAATCGATGGAGCCCAGCAGTTGGACTTGTCCCTGTCCCTGTCCTTGTCCTTGTCCTTGGGCGATCGGCGTCGCCATGGCGCACAGCGCGAACAAGAGGCTCGTCGTCTTGGTGGAGGTCATGATGTGGAATCCAGCCGTAGGGGGGTCAGCTACTGAGGCGTCGTCGTGCGGGAGTCGCGACCGAGGCCGGAGAGCCTCGTGGGTCGCAGTCAGGCCGTGGCGCGGGAGTCCAAGGATCTAGCTGCCGATTGCCTCGCAGGAGCTACTTGGCGCCTGCTTGTTCGAGTGGAACCCAATTCAGGAAAACGCAGGGAACTCTGCTGGGAATAATCGAATGTCTACGGCCATGGTGGAGCTGTTCCTGCGAACTTGGCCGTAGGCGCAGGAGCCAGTATCTACCGACGACGAGGAAGAAGGGGGGTGAACTCCAGCGGCGAGGCCAGTTCGCCCTCGCGCTGCAGTTCCCACTCGTCGAACTGGCGGGGCAGGCGCAAGCGTGCCGCTGGCGAGGGATCGCAGGCGAGCACGCGCACCAGGCCATCGACATGGCCCACAAGCAATCTGGATCCGTCCTGGGACATAGCGCAGGCACTCGCGGCCGCGCCGTCGAGCTTGCGTTCCATCCACGGACTGCCGTCGCGCATATCGCTCAGGATGAGCGAGTGGTCGGTGGCGATGGCGCACAGCATGCGTCCCAACGGATCGATGTCGGCGGCGACGATCGGCTGGTTCGGCTGCACGCGCGGCCATACCGGTTCGTCGTCGCCCGGTCTGATCAGTCGCAGGGCTCGCCCGGAGCGTCCCACGGGAAGGATCCGCTGGTCGTCGGTGCTCTTGAGCGCTCCTGCCTCCGGCACCTTGGTAGCGCGGTGGACTTCGTTGCCGTCCGAGTCGCAGGTGCGCAGGAAGAAATTCGAGCAGTGGATCGCCCAGCCTTCTCCGAGCGGGATGGCGCGGTCGGCTCCCGAGGCTCCACCTCGCGGATTCCAAGTGCAGGCGCCGACGCGATTGCCGTCCTGCACGTCGTGGATGGTCGCCAGGTCCTGGGCGGTATACACGAGCACGCGCGCGCCCGTGGCGTCGAAGCAGGCGCCGCGCGCTTCGCCGTCCACCAGCGACAGGCGCGTGCCGTCGGCGCGCACGAGCCACGCGCCCCGCGCGTCGACGATCGCCGCCACGGACCCGCCGAGGGCGAGATCGGCGGCTTGCACCGGCGTTCCCCAGTCGTGCGACCAAGCCGGCGCGCCGCTCGCCAGATCGATCGCCGACAAGCCTCCTTGGACATCGACAAGCAGCGCATGGCGACGTCCCGCGTCGCGCGAGGCCATGCGCAGCGGCGCCTTGGACGGGACGCTAGCCATGGTCCGTCCCGTCCTCGCATCCCACAGGCGGAACTCGCCGTTGGCGTCGATCGCGTGCACGGTGAGGCCGTCCGGGCCGAAGCCACCCAGCCGGATCGCGCCGCGGTGCCCAGCCAAGAGCAGCGCATCGTCGCGGGATCCCGCGTGCATGATCTGGACGGCCGCCGAGGTCGTGCTGCGCAGGATGATGCGCTCCCCGTCGCCCGTGGCGGCCATGTAGCTCGCCCGCAGCACGAGCTTGGTGCGCGCCAATTCCTTGCCGCTGGCGAGGTCCGCGAGGCACAGGCTCAAATCGCGTCCCGCCGTCCAGACGCGTCCATCGTCCACGGTGGCGCACACCGCGTCGATGGGCCTGCCTTGGTGCCCCGGCAGGGGCAAGAGCCGCAAGTTGGCGGAATCCAGCGCCCAGGCGCGACTATCCTCCTCGCCGCGGTTGCAGCCGAGCACGACCCAGCCGCCGGAGGGGCCCCACTCCACCAGGTTCGCGGGCGGATCGAGCCGCAGCGTCCGGTCCGGCCCGTCCTCCTCGCCACCGATCGCGACCAGCCGCAGCTCGCCATCGGGCTTCGAGGCCGCGAGCGTGGCGCCATTGTAGGAGAGGGAGGCAGCCAGCACCGCCCGCGTCGCGTGCAGTTCCCTGGCTACCAGCACGCCGAAGCCGTCCTTGTCCAGTTCGACCACGTGCGCGTCGTCGTCGACGAGCAGCAGGCGCGCGTGGGCGGACCCCGCCGCCTCCACGCCGAGCGCCTGGCGCAGTTCCACATGGCGCGCCGCGCCGGCCAGCGGCGCGATGGCTCCTTGGTCGGCCAGGGTGCGCTCGTCGAGCGCCGACCACGCGCCCGCAGCGACGATCCAGCGATCCCCGGCCCAAGAGATGAGTTCGACTTCCACGCCCAGGTCGACGGCGACCAAGGACGCCAGGCCGGAGGTCGTGCAGAGCTCGAGGCGCGTGTCCAGCGCGACGCACAGCTTGCCTCCCGCGGCATCGAAGGCGATGTCGCGCGCGGCCGCGTCGAAGCGGCGCTGCGCCACCTCCGAGCCGTCGGCGAGTCGGACCACGCGCACCGTGCCGTCGTCGGAGGCCATGGCCAGCAGGTCCCCGGCGGGGGTGACGGCCACGGCGTTGCACAGGCGCGCCGGCTGCGGTTGCACGAAGCGCCGCTCGAGGAAGTTCGCCTCCAGCACGCGCGACAAGGTCCCGCGCGTCATCCAGTTGGGCGCGCGCTCCATCGCCTCGGCGCCCAGCAGCAGGGCGCGCGAGCCATCCTCCTCGAGCACGGCGATGGCGCGCTGCGCGAGATGCCGGCCAAGCGCGTTCGAGAGCGCCGCGCGCTCCAGGGCGAGCAGGTGCAGGGTGATGGCGAGGCCGGTGGCCAGCGCCGCGAAGCCGCCGAAGCTGGCCGTGGCGATCGCCGGGTTGCGGCGCGCCCAGCGCGCGAGGCGCAGCGTCAAGCCCGCTGGTCGCGCGCGGATCGGTTCGAACTCGCGCAAGCGCCGCAGGTCCTCGGCGAACTCCAGCGCAGACGGATAGCGTCGCGCGGGGTCCTTCTCCAGGGCGGTCGCGACGATGACGTCGAGGTCGCGGCCCACGGCCTCGTTCCCGGCGCCCGGCCGCGGCGCCGGAGCCTTGCGGATCGCATCGAAGGTCGCGGGCAGCGAGTCGCGCTGGAACGGCCGTTCCAACGTCAACGCCTCGTGCAGGCTCGCCGCAAGCGCCCATACGTCGGTGGTCGCGCCCACCTGCGCGCGCCGTCCATCGACCTGCTCGGGCGCCATGTAGTCGGGCGTGCCGAACACGTCGCCCTGCAGCGTCAGCTGGTGGTCGACCGAGCGGTCCTCGGCCATGCCGAAGTCGAGCAACACCGGCTTGCCGTCGCCTTCGACCATGAGGTTGCCCGGCTTGACGTCGCGGTGGACGATGCCCGACTCGTGGGCGACGTGCAGCGCGCGCGCGGCGCGCTCGAACAGGGCGCACATGGCGCGCATCTCCGCGGCCGAGCGCGGCGGCAGCTGGATGCCGCCGACCGTGGTCGTGCCGAGGCGCTTGGCGCGCACGATGGCGGAGGCGAGCGTCTCGCCTTGCACGAGACGCATCGCCATCCACGGCGGCGTCGCGGCGAGGTCCGCGTCGAGGATGGCGCACAAGGAGGGATGGTCGAGGCGCGCGATGACCTCGGCCTCGCGCTTCAGGCGTTCGATCCGGCGCGACTGCAGCGGATCCGCGCCGCTCGACAGGACCTTGAGGGCGACATTGCGATGCAGGCGCGTGTCGCGCGCCAGATGCACGGTTCCTTGGCCGCCGCGACCGAGCTCGCTCAGCAGCTCGTAGCGGCCAATGCGCGGATGCTCTTTTTCGTCGTTCGGATCGCTACGCACTTGTGCGGATTCAGAGTCCGAGGCGTGCGCATTCGAGCGCGGGACAGGACCTCCGCAGAGCATCAACCACTCGGCGGCGATCTCCGCTTGACTGCGCGGAAACCGTTCCAGCCATTGCGCCAGCGTGCGTTCCACGCCAACGGCGCGATCCGCCTCGTATTGCTCGACGAAGTCGAGCACGTCGGCCAGCCGAGCTTCGTCCTGCGACTGCACTCGTCCTAGGATAGACTCCTTGCATCCGAGGTGTCTCGGGAACCGCACATGCACAGCATCCCCCCCGGAGACGGCCTTCCCGCCGACGACACGACCCAGGATCTCGCGCGCGCCGCGGCTCGGGGCGATGCCAAGCGTTTCGCCGAACTGTGCGAGCGCGTCGCGCCCGCCTTGGTGGCATGGTGCGAGTTGAAGGTGTCCGGCCCGCTGCGCGAAGCGGTCGATCCCCTGGACATCGCGCAGGAGACCTGGTGCCGAGCTTGGAAGCGCTTCCACACTTGGAATCCGGAGACCACGCCCTTCCGCGCGTGGCTCTTCCGCATCGCCAAGAACGTGGTGTTGGAGTGCCTGCGGCGGACGCGCCAAGACTCGGGATCGGGTGCGCGCGCCGAGATCCTCCACGAAGCGCCGGACTCGGCCACGACCCTGTCACGTCGCTTGGCGCGCGAAGAGGGGGTCCAGGCCTTGCTCGCCTGGGCTCGCACCCTCGACGCCGAGGAGTACGCCATGTTCATGCATGTGGGGCTCGAGGGCTTGACCTACAACGAAGCGGGTGAGCGCCTTGGCCTCTTGAAGGACACGGTCGCCAAGCGCTGGCAGGCACTGCGCGAGCGCGCCGCCCATGCCGGTCGCGGCCACGACTACCTCGACTGATCCCGCATTTGGCACCATCGTGGCGCCTACACCAAGGGTCCACGCTGATGACGAAGCTCCTAGACGAGACTTGCCCCGTTCCCTCGCGCGCGACTCGCGCGGTTCCACGCCTCGTGCTGCTCCTGCTGGCGTGCTTGGCCATGGCGCTGCCCGCTGCAGACGCGGCCGCCAACGCATCGAGGGTGCACGACGAGCACGGCCCCGTGCGCTTGTCCGGCCGGGTGCAACTACCTGAAGGCCATCCCGAGGACGATCCCTGCTCGGTCGTGGCGCGCGGCGAGGGCGGGGCCGAAGTGGCGCGCGTCTTGCCCGGTCCCAGCGGGTCCTTCGTGCTCGAGTTGCCGCATGCGACGGAACGAGCGTTGCTCGTGCTCGAGGCGCGCCATGCCTGCAGCCGCGAACCGACGCGCTGGCGCCGCGGCGAGGCGCAGGAGGGCTTCGTGCTGGAGGGCGATCCCGCCGGAGTGCTCGAGCTGCGTTTTCAAGCGCCGACGACCGAAGCTGCGCGTCTCGCGCTCCTCGCCGGCGCGCGATTGCGATTGAATGGGCTGCCCACGAGCGGCTCGGGCTTCGGCTGGGAGCGCGTCGCCGCCGTCGAGCCCGGTCCCGGTGCGGCGGATGGTCCACGCGCCGTCTTCGTCGGGCTGCCCATCGACCACGCCTTCGAGCTGGAGGCTTCCATCGCTCCTTGGGTGCCGTTCCGGCGCGAGAACATGGTGCCGCGCGCGAGGGAAGTGGTCGTGGTCGACATCGTCCTGGAGCCCGGCACGCTCGTGCGCGGTCGCGTGGTCGACGAGCGTGGTCGTCCGGTCGACAAGGCGCGCATCGACGCCTTCAGCGACGGCTTGCTCGACATCCTGCTCGAGTTGCCGGGTGCCGCCCGCCGCACCGGACCGGACGGCACATGGGAGATCTCGGGCGTGCCCGCGGGCGCCTTGCGCTTGGCGCCCGTGCTGGACGGCTACATCGGCCAGGCGCGCGAGGTGCAAGTGGCCAAAGGCGCATCGACCATCGAGGGCGTCGATCTGGTGCTGGCCGACGGTGTCGTGCTGCGCGGCGAGATCGCGCTCGCGGACGGCCGTCCCGCTCCGCATGCCATCGTGCGCTGGACGCAGAAGGGCGCCTACGGCATCGAACTGGCGCCGCGCCGCAGCATCGCCGCGGACGAAGCCGGCCGCTTCCGCATCGGCGGGCTCGTGGCGCGGCCGATCCGGCTCGAGGTCGAGTACGCCGTCGAGGAGGGAGGCCGCCGCGTGGTGCACAAGCTGGCGCGCGAGCTGGTGCCGGGTCGCGAGGAGTTGAAGCTCGAGCTCGCGCCCACCTTCGACCTGCGCGGGCATGTGGTGGACGATCGCGGCATGGTGGTCCAGCGCTTCCAAATCGCCTGGACGCGCGCCGACATCCCCGCCACGGACATCGACGAGTCGCAAGTGCGCACCAAGGAGGTGCGCCACAAGGACGGCCTGTTCGAATTGGACGGACTGGAGTCGGGGCCTTGGCGCGTCTGGATCCTCGCGCGGCAACTGAGGAGCCGCGAGGCCCCGCGCGTGGAGCTGCCCGGGTTCTCAGGCACGCTGCTGTTGGTGGGCGAGCGGCGCGGCAAGCTCGGTGGCGTGGTGCAGGACTCCGCCGGCGCGGGCGTCCCGGCGGCGCTGGTCGAAGTCTCGTGGACCGAGCCGCACGTGCTGGGCATCCCCGGCCTCGAAGTGGTCGAGCAGGTGCGCGCCGGCGCGGATGGGCGCTTCGAGTTGGACGCCGTGGGCCCCGGCAAGGTGCGCTTGCGCGCCGACATGGGCGCCAAGGGCTCGGCCGCGCTCGAGGTCGAGTTGGCCACCGGCGCGACCGAGTCGGGCGTGGTGCTGCGCGCGACGCCGTGAGATCGCGGCGGATGCCGTCAAGTTTATTTGACGGTGCCCGTCTGTCAAGTGTCTTGGGCGGAGTGCGGCGTCCTCAGGGCGCGCGGCGCGCCGTCGACGGGTAGCCGCCGCGCTCGACGATCAGCTCGCGCGCCCTTTCGTGGCCGCCAGGCGGGATCCAGCGCGCCTCGGGGTCCTCGGGCGAGGTCCAGGCCCCGGATGCCAGCGGCACCAGTTCGATGCGTCGTCCGCCCTCCACCAACTCCAGGGCGGTGGTTCCGGCGACCAGCTCGAACTCGCGTCCGGATAGAGTCCAGCGACCGGCGACGAGCGCTGCCTGCGCCTCGTCGTGCGGCACGCGCTGCTCCTCCTTCTGGCGCGCTTGGAGGAGCTCCAGCGCCACTCGGCGCCCGATGAGCTCGATCGGCAGATCGAGTGCTTCAGCCTCGACGACGATGCACAGCCCGGAGCCCGACCAGTACGACAACTCCAATTGGCGCGCGCCGCGCGCCGAAGCCATGCGGTAGCGCTTCAGGCCGGCGACCTTCGACTGCGCGATGCCGAGGCCGCAGTGGCTCGAGTTGCCGTCCGCCAGCGGCAACGGATTCATGTAGCGGCGCGTCGAAGCATCGTCGAGCAGCCGCCGTTCAAGCAGCACCTGCATCCATTCCGCCAGTTCCCGCGGCGAGGAGATCAGCTCTACGCTCGAACGCGGCGACAGGCCGGGGCGCGAGTACGGCTGCGCGTAGGGCAGCTCGACGCAGTCCGGTCGTTCCTTGCGCGGCGCGGCCACGGTGGCGACCATCTCCAAGCGCGCGAACACCTTCTGGTGCAGGAGCTCCATCAAGGTCGTCCCGCCCGCGATCTCGCAGGCGCGCGCCGCCAGCGCCCACGACGCGTCGTCGGGGTCGTGCCCGCTGCGCAACGGGCCCGCTGGCTTGAACAAGGCCGCCCAGTTGGCGTGGTCGCGCGCGTTGGCGGCAGCCGTCGTCAATTCCGCCGTCAAGGGCAGGCGCAGCCGGCCGCCGAGGGCGTCGAGGAGGTTGCCGGCGGCGATGCCTGGATCCAGGCCGCCCATGACCTCGCCCAGCGGCTGTTCGAGTTGCAGCTTGCCTTCCTCGCACAAGCGCAACGCCAGTGCGGCCACGAAGGAGTGCGACAAGGCCTCCAGCGCCAAGGGCTCGCGTTCGTCCTTCAGCGTCGCGCCCGCCGCCACGGCGACGCGCACGCGTCCGCCTTGCGCGATCCACGCGCGCAGCTGCGCGTCCTCGTCGTTGGCGCGTGTCGCGTCGAGCACGCGTTGCGCGGCGGGAGCCATCTGTTCGGCGGACAGCGCGCCGCCAGCTTGGGTGTCGAAGCTGGCCAAGGCCACGAGGAGCAAGGTGCAACTGGTCATGCCATTTTTCCTGTCGAGTGCCTGCCACGCCGGGCGCTGGCCGAGCGTCCATAAGGATGCCATGGGAAGCGCGAGCATGCAGCGGCGGGTCGGGGGCGGCGAGTCGTCGGTGGCCACGGGCGAGTCGCCTGGTTCGGCGGCCCAACACATGGGCGAACGCTCCAGAGGCAGCGTGCCCATGGAAAGGCCGCGTATCGCGCGCTCGGGCGCGACTGGATCGTGCACCACCTTGGCGCTTCGGCGGTCATGGCTGCGCCGCGCCATCGTGGTGGCCGCGCTGCTGGCCTGCGTATTGGCGGTCGCGGCTCGGGCTGGAGACAAGTCAGGCGGCGACAAGTCAGGCGGCGACAAG
>SXXH01000105.1 GCA_005789645.1 Planctomycetia bacterium | reverse complement strand
GTGGCGCAGCGCGTTGGGCACGAGTTGCGCCGCGTCGCACGAAGCCTCCGCGCGCTCGTAGGCCCGCAAGGCCCGCTCCAGGCGCCCCAGCCCGAATTCGGCTTCGCCCACCGCGGTCCAGTTGGGGCCGTGCGCGGGCTGCAGGTCGACCGCCTCGAGCGCGTGGTCGAGCACGTCCAGCTTGGCGCGCAGCTCGCGCTGGCGGGCCATGGTGGCGAGGCCCTCGGCGCGCGCCCCCGTCCGCAGGAGCGCGCGGCCCAGGCCCAGCATGGCCTCCGCCTCGCACGAATCGAGCGCCAACGCCGCGCGGAAGGCCTCGACGGCGGTTGTCCAGTTTTCTTGACGGGCGTGGCGGCGCCCCTCGGCCGCGAGGAGGCGCGCGTCGCCACGGCCGAAGCGCGCCAAGGCCGCGTCGAGTTCGCGATCCGAGCCCGCGAAGTCCTGCAGGGCTTCGCAGGCGTCGATCGCCATCAAGGCGCCTTGCGGCTCGCCGCGCTCGAGCAGCGGCAGGCACTCGGCGTAGCGCGCCAGCAGGAACAGCGCGATCCCGCGCTCCTTGGTGCAGGCCGTTCCGCAGCGTTGCGCGCTGGCGAGGGCCGCGGCCGGACGATGCAGCTCCAGCTGCCAGGCCGCCAGTCGCGCCCACTCTCCGGGCGCCGAGGCGGGTTGCTTGGCGAGGCGCGCCTCCTCCAGCTCCAACGCTTCGAGGCGTCGCCCGGCGCGCCACGACGCTCCTGCGGCATCCGCTGGACGGGCCTCCGCGCCCTGCATGGCGTGCGCGGCGGAGTCGATGCACAGGATCGCGGCCACGGGGGCCGCGAGGCACAGGATGGACGCGCGCAGGGCGTGCATGCCCACATGGTAAGCGGCGCGGGGCCTTGTCGACGTCGTGCTCCGACTTGCCCGATTCAAAGAGGAGGGCGTACCCTCTTGGCAGGGGCATGGCCCGCCGAGGAGACACTTCCCCGCGCGGAGCCGCGTCCTGCGTCCCGAGTTCCGCACCCAGCCCTCGCCCGGTCGTCCGAGATCCCCACCATGCGTCCCATCCTGCTGCCCTTGGCCTTCGCGGCCCTGTCGCCCCTCGCTTCCGCCGAGCTGTCCGTGCGAGTGCTTTCCGCCACGGCCCCCGGCACTTCGACGGCCCAAGTGGTCGGCCAGCCCGGCCAGCGCGTGCTGCTCTTCATCAGCGCCACGGAAGGCCAGACGCCGATCAGCGACTTGATCACGTTGGACATCAACCCCCTGAGGCAGCTGGCGGCCGAAGTGACGTTGGGCTTGACGCTCGGCGCGCAAGGCACCGCGAACTTCAGCTTCGCCACCACGGAGGCTCTGACGGGTGGCCGGCTGACCTTCCAGGCGGCGGCCTTGGCTCCCGCGCCGGAGGTCTCGAACATCTGCCGCGCGAGCTATCTCTCCGCCAACAGCTTGGGCGTCGCGGCGGGCAACGCGGTGTCCGCCTTCGGCGACGCCTTTGTCCTGCCGGATGGACGCGTGGCCTTGGTGGGCGGTGCTGGCCCGGTCGTGACCGCTTGGGATCCATGCACCCAGCAAAGCGCGCCGATCGGCATCCTGCCCAGCGCCAACTTGTTCGCCGCGCGCGCGCAACTGGCCGACGGTCGGATCCTCGTCGCGGGCGGCATCGGCGCCGATGGCCAACCCAGCACGGATGCCTTCCTCTGGGACCCCGCCACCGCCGTGGCCACGGCCTTGCCGCCGCTCGCCACTCCGCGCTTGGGTGCCGCAGCCGTGCGTCGCGCCGACGGCCGGATCCTCGTGACGGGCGGCATCGACACGACGAGCTTCACCGACATCGCCGCCTTCTTCGGCGCCATCGAGAACACCACCGAGTTGTTCGATCCCGCCACGAACTCGTTCGCCCCCGGTCCGCTCATGCCCGAGCCGAAGGCCTTCCACACCGCGACCCGCCTCGCCAACAACTCTCTGCTCGTGGCTGGCGGACTGGGTGTCGTGCAGATCCTGGGCGTGCCCTACGTGTCCAACCTCGGCTACGCCTCGAACGCTTCGGGCACGAGCTTCAGCCCCTTGCCCAAGCTGTTCTCGACGGCCCGGTTCCTGCACGACGCCACGCGACTCGCCGATGGGCGGGTGCTGCTCTCGGGCGGCTTGACCGCCGATCTGGGCGGCGTGCTGAAGACCGGCGACTTTACGCAGATCGCCTTCACTTCGATCGCGACGACCAGCTTGTACTCGACGAGCGGACTCGGTTCGTTCAGCAACGGCCCGACGCTTTCCGCGCCGCGCGCGCTGCACTCGGTGGCGGCGTTGAACAACGGCCGCGCGCTGCTCGCGGGCGGCATTTCGGGCGCGCTCGACATCGGCGCCATCCTGACGGGCGAGATCAACCTGCCTGCCGCGGTGGCGACGACCGAGCTGGTCTCGACCAGCGCCGCGCGACTCGGCCCGACGATGGCGGCGCCGCGCGTGGGTGCGGTCGCCCTCGGCGGGGCGGCCGATGGTCGCGCCTACATCTTCGGCGGCGGGCCGACGAACATCGAGTTGTACCAGCCTTGAGCTCGCCGGCGAGGGCCAGCCACGCCGCCATGGATCTCTCCCAAGCCATGCGAGCGCTCGAGTCGAAGGGCAAGGCCTCGACCAAGCGCATCTACATGAACCATGGCGCCACCGAGCCCTTCTTCGGCGTCTCCGTGGCGGACATGAAGGCCATCCTCAAGCAGGCTGGCCGCGACCACGAGTTGGCCCTGCGGCTCTACGACACGAAGAACGGCGACGCGCAGTACTTGGCGGGATTGATGGCGAATGCCGGGGCGATGACGAAGAAGGACCTCGAGCGCTGGGCCAAGACAGCCACTTGGTACATGGTGCGCGAGTACTCGGTGGCCGGCGTGGCGGCCGATGGTCCGCATGGCTGGTCCTTGGGGTCGAAGTGGATCGACGCCAAGGACGCGGGCGTGCAGACCTGCGGTTGGGCGAGCTTGTCGGGCTGCCTCGCCACTCGCGCCGACGACGAGTTGGACCTCGACGGCGCCGCCGAGCTGTTGGCGCGCGTCGAGGCGCGGTTGCACGCCTCGGACAACCGCGTGCGCTACACGATGAACGGCTTCGTGATCGCGGCCGGTGGTTGGGTCCCGGCCCTGCGCGCGCGCGCCACCAAGGTGGCGAAGGCGATCGGCAAGGTCGAAGTGGACATGGGCGGGACTGCTTGCAGCGTGCCGGACGCCGCGCACTGCATCGCCAAGATGGCGGCGCGGTCGACGAAGAAGCGCGCGAGCGCGCGTTGTTGAGCTGCAGCGCTCGCGCGTCGTCGGGTGCGGCCTGCGCGGCGACGATGCGCGCTAGGTGGCGGGCCTGAAGCAGCGTGCCAGGGTCAGATCCTGGTGCTGGTACGAGCGGCGCCCCTCGCCGTACAGCTTGTCCGGTCGTCCGTGGGCGCGGAAGTAGCGCAGGCGGCAGAACGGCTGGCCGTCCTCGACGAGGAAGGGGACATCGTGCGCGCGCACCTCGAGCACCGCGGGGGTGCCGTCTCCGCCTTCGCTCCAGCCGAAGCCGTTGTCGAAGAAGCCGGCGTAGTTGTTGCGCAGCTCGCCGATGCCCACGTCGATAGGCAGCATCTCCGCGGCGACTTCGGGCGGCACGACGAGGCGTTCGCGCGAGGCGAAGATGTGGAAGCAACCCGGCTCGAGGATGCAGCGGCCAGCGTGGGCGCGCACCTCGTCGAACCACTCGCGCGGGTCGTGGACGTGTACGCCGGCGAACTCGACGACGCCACCGCGCCGGGCGGAGCGCCAGCCGGCCGGCGCGCGTCCGGCCAGTCCCACGCGCACCTCGAGCGTGCCGTCGGGCGCGATGCGTGCTTCATCGATCGGCACAGGGCGCGCTTCGTCGCCCGAGCGCTTCCAAAGGAGCGGAGTGCGCGTGTACAGCGCGCGCAACTCGTCGGCGTCGAGCGCCGGTTCTCCACGCGCGAGGCGCAGCTGCGCGAGGCGATCGCCGCGCGCGAGGCGCACCGGGAACGAGAGTGGCGCGATCTCGATCCACAAGGGACCGTGATGGCCGGCGGGAGTCTCGTCGAAGCGCGGGTGGCCGTCGCACAAGACGCGCGTGAAGATGTCGCAGCGCCCGGTGCTGCTGCGCGGATTGAAGCGCCCGCGCAGGTCGGGCGGCAGCGCCAAGCGCTCCTCCAGTTCGACGAGATAGGGGACGCCCGGCTCGAGCACCGCGCCGCCTTCGAGGTCGATCTGCGCCAGCGCGAGGCGCTCGAGCGCGAGTTGCAGCGGCTCGCGACCGGGCAGGAACCCGGCGCGCATGCGCCAGCCACGCCGCGCGAGACGCAGGTCCAGCGACGCGGGCGAAAGTTGCCCTGCCTCCACAGGTCGCCTGGGATCCGAGGGAGCGATGGCCCCGCCCAGCAGGGCGCGCAGGTCGCGGTCGACGAGGATGTGGCCGAGGGACTCCATGGAGGCGAAGGGGCCGCATTGAACCACGGCGCGCGCCGTGCGGTGGCTCGCTCCATGTTGGACGCGCCCGTCGGCGCCGGTACACTCTTCGCCCTCGAGCAGCAGAGCCGCGGCCCCGCCCAGGGTTCGACGCGCGCCCATCCCCCCAAGCAGGACGCCTCATGAAGATCCACGAGTACCAGGCCAAGGAGCTCTTCCGGCGCTACGGCCTCGCCGTCCCGGAAGGCCGGGTCGCCAAGACCGTCGACGAGGCCATGGCGGCCTGGAGCGACCTGAAGAGCCCTCTGTGCGTCGTCAAGGCGCAGATCCACGCCGGTGGACGCGGCAAGGCCGGTGGCGTCAAGTTGGTGCGCAGCGCCGACGAGTGCCGCGCCGCCGCGCAGGCGATCCTCGGCAAGACCCTCGTGACCCACCAGACCGGGCCCGAGGGGACCTTGGTGCGCACCCTGTGGGTCGAGAAGGGCAGCGACATCGCCAAGGAGTACTACCTCGGCATCGCGCTCGATCGCGAATCGCGGCGTCCGGTGGTGATGATGAGCTCCGAGGGCGGCATGGACATCGAGGAGGTCGCCGCCACGCATCCCGAGAAGATCGTCAAGGCGCCGTTCTCGCCGACCAAGGGCTTGTCGACGGCCGAGGCGCAGAAGCTCGTGCGCGGCGTCAAGATGTCCCCGGGGCTCGAGCCGCAGGTGGTGCCGCTCCTCGTGGCGCTGGCGAAGCTGTACTGCGAGCTCGATTGCTCGATCGCCGAGGTCAACCCGCTGATCGTCACCAAGGACAATCGCGTGGTGGCGCTCGACGGCAAGATCAACTTCGACTCGAACGCGCTGTTCCGCCATGCCGACGTCGTCGGCATGCGCGACCTGTTCGAGGAGGACGAGAAGGAGATCGAGGCGAG
>SXXH01000104.1 GCA_005789645.1 Planctomycetia bacterium | reverse complement strand
GCGTCGAACAGGATCGGCAGGCACGAGTCGAGGCGGAACTCGCCGAGCACGCGCACGGCCTCGGCGCGACGCAGCCCGTCCACGCCGGCCAGCTGCCGCAGCCGCTCGAGTCCGCTGTCGTCGTCCATCCGGCGCAAGATGTCGCACACGGCGAGGAACAGCGCGTCGTCGGCCCCCTGCAACAGCCCGCGCAAGCGTTCCTTGGGCAGCCAATCGGGGCGCTTGACGAGCGCGTCCAGCGCGGCGCGAGTGCGTGCGGTGTCCTTGCCGTCGAGCAGCGTCGTCAAGCGCTCGAGGTCCTTGGCCTCGCCGAACGCTCCCACGAGTCGGATGGCAGGCAACGCGACGGAGATGTCCGCGCCTTCCGCCAAGTCCGCGATGGTCGCCGACAGTTCCGGCGGCACCCACGGCGCGCGCTGCAACAACATGTTCGCCTCGCCCAGCTTGTCCGGCGAAGCGCGCAAGAGTCGCGCCAGTTCGACGCCAGCCTGCGCCTCGCCGTTGGCGACGAGGAAGGCCAGCAGCCGCGCGCGTCCGGGATGCGTCGGGTCGACGGAGCACGCGCGCGCCAGCGGCACGGACTTGCCGTCCTCGACGAGCAACAGGAACCACAGTGCGTCGCCGACGATCTCGGGCGGCGTCTGGACCGCGAGGAGCTCGCGCACCAGCGCCACGACCGGCTCGGCGCGGATGCCGTGCAGCCGGTTGATGCAAGCACGCCGCAGCGGAATAGACGCGTCCTTCCTTCGCAGAGGTCCAGCGATGTGGGCGATGTGCTGCGTCTCGCCGGCGCGATGCAGCAACGCGGCCGCGCCCAACTCGACGAGCGGCGCCTTGGAGCCGAGCCAGTCGCGCAGCACGGGCAACTTGGCTTCGTCCGGATAGCTGGCGACGGCGTTCAGCGCTTGTCCTTGGCCTTCGACGCCGAACCCCGCGATCGCGGCGACGATGAGCGGCAAGGCGGCCGGCGGCTTCTCGCGCAACAAGACCATGTAGGCGGAGTTCGACTTGTTCCAGTCCTCGCCGCCGAGATCCGCCACCAGCTGCGCGAGCCGTTGGCGATCGGCGCTGGAGGCTTGTCGCGACACGCACGTGGCCGGTGTCGTCGATGCGGCTTGCGCAGTGCTGGGCGCCAACGCCGCGGCGATGCAGGCGAGCCATGGAGCTGCGGCGAACGCGCGCATGGGGCTGGCGAGCATGTGTACCTGCGCGTGCATGCGCCGCGTGCGCGCCGCGTTCGTCATCCGCCGGTCCTCGGACCCGAACCACCGCTCGATCCGCCGCCGCGCGCAGGTCGCGCACCACCGGTCTTGGGGTTCGCTTCGGTGGCGCCTTTGGACTTGGGTCGCACGCGCGTCTCGACCGACAGGCCGCTCCATGTCAAGTGGAAGTACGCGACGCCCGCGCGGTGCAGCGCGACGGCCCACGGACCGTGGGCGTGGCGCGACATGTACGCATCGAACTCGGCTTCGAGCAGCTTGAGCTCGGCGCGCACCTCGTCGCCGCCCGGCAAGCGTTGCGCGTGGAAGTGGTCGATGCCGTGGCACAGCGTGCGGTTGTGCCACCCCGTGCCCACCACCTTGCCGCCGCCGATGTGCGGCGTCACCTCCGGTGGTTCATAGATCGCGTCTTCGTCGAGCATCGTCGGCGCCAGTTCGCGCGACCACGCCGCGTAGAGCAGCAGGTTCGCCTTCGTCAGGCGCAACATGACGCGCGTGTAGTCGGCGATCGCGCGTTGGCGCGGCGAGCCGGCGTCCGGCGGGATCTTCGCGAGGTCGGCCTCGAGCACACCGAGGATGCGCTGCGCGTCCTTGGCGGCCTGCTCGGCCTTGGCGGCGTTGCGCGCGGGGTTGGCTCCGCCGAAGAGCATTTGCCTCCCGCTCGCGGCCGAATCGGTGCCGACGGGTTCCGTGCCCTTGGGTGGGGCCCCGCTGACGAGCCCCGCCTTGAGGCTTGCGTTCCAAGCCGCCAGGGTGGCGCGGTGCCACGGATCCGCGGCTAGTTCGCGCACCACGTCGTCGCGGGCCGCCACGCTCGGCGCGACCTCGGCCAGGCGCGCGCGAGAGTAGACCTCGATAGGCGAGATGTGGTCGCCGCTGCAGGCCACGCAGATGGCCATCGGAGCGCACATGTGGCCGCCACCACTCGCGGCCGCATGGATGTGCACGCGGCCACCTGACACGGCCGCGAGGCGGTTGAGGCCAAAGGCCGCATGGCCGGCCGGCGTCACTTCGTTGGCTGCGGATTGCTGGAACAGCCATCCGAAGGGCAGGTCGACGACGGCGCTGTCGCCGCCACGGAACTCGGTGCCCTTGGGCTTGTCCGTGTCGCGGCGCCACGCCCAATACGTGTCGGCGACGTAGGCCTCTCCGGCGAGGATGTGCAGACGCACCCCGATGCCTTGCAGGCGCGCGGCCGTCGCCTCCACGTCGTCCTCCGCATCGCCGTTGTCGAGCGTCGCCAAGAGCACCACTTTCTCGCCCGAACGCGTCGCGAGGGGGCCGACGAAGTCGCGCAACTCGGCGTAGATGTTCTTGATGCGCTCGTCTTCGACTGCGAGTGCCTGCGCCACGGCTTGCTTGACGGCTTCGATGTCGCCGGTGTCGACAAGCACCGGCTTGTCCGCGCCTAGGCGTTGCACGGTGAAGCGCGTGCGCCCAAGTTTGTCGCCATGGCGATCGAGCGCCGCGGCGAAAGCCGACTCGAAGCCACTGGACTTCAATGTGCTCGTCGTGTCGAGCAACACGGCCAGATTGCGTGGGGCGTCCTCCTTGCCGAGATCTGGCGGCAAGCAGCGATCGAACACATGCGCCAATCCGCGCCAAGGTTCGGTCACATCCGCGGCGGTGGCCTTGGCCTGTGCGTAGGCCGCGGGCATGCACAAGGCGAACAAGGCCAGCGTGCGGAGGAGCATGGCAGGCTCGCAGTGTAGCTGATTCGCCCTGACGCAGTTCTTGCCTGCTTTCCGGGACTTGCCTGCTGCCTGCGCCAGTGCGGCGATCGTCAGGTTGATGCCGGGGGATGCGGCGCAAGCCCGGTGGCGGCGCGCCTGCTCTAGCTCTGCTCCCTGCGCGCGTTTCGCCTGGCCGCCCTGCGTCCTCCTCCGGGAACCGGTCGTCCGTTGCGCGCCTTGGACCGAACCGGACGCGACGAAAGACCGCCTCCAGCCATGCCAACCAAGCAAGGAACCAAACCATGAAGTTCGATTTCAGCAACGTGGATGATGTCCAATCCTATGTCAGCGTTCCGGCCGGAACGCATGTGTGCCGGGTGACCGAGGTGCGTCCCGGCGTGGCGCGCGATGGCAGCGCACGCTGGACCTATCGACTCGAGGTGGTCGGCGGCGTGCACCACGGACGCACGGCGGCTTGGGACTCCCTGACGTGGAGCGATCGTGGCGTGGGGCGCGTGCGCCATGTGCTCAAGGGGCTCGGTGTGCCGACGCACGGGGTGGTCGAGATCGAACCCCAAGATCTCGTGGGGCGCCGCGCGCAAGTGCAAGTGCAACTCGAAGAACGCGAGAATCCGCAGACTGGGCGCCGCGAGGTGCGCACCCGCGTGCCCTACGCCGGCTATGAACCTGTCGAAGGCGCGCAAGGCGAGGACGAGCACGCCGCGCATGGACATGCCGCGGTGCATCCAAGCAAGGAGGACTGCGTTGGACATGAATGCACTGCACAGCATTTCGGGATGCAGGCTTCGCGGCAAGCGGCCAACGACTTGCGGCAGTCATGTGATGGGCGCCTCGACGCCAGAGGGTCCGATGTGCACGCCGGACGCGACTTCTCGCGTTTCCTTTCCAATTCGAGTGCGCGCGAGGATGAGTGTGAACTGGATGCTGCGCTTGAGGCGAACTCTGCGCATGCCATGAACACGGACTCCGAGAGGCGGTCCAATGACAATGCGGTGCACGATCTCGACTTTGCTCGCCCCATGGATGGCCAAGTCGGAGGAGGCTCGCCCCAATCTTGTTTCGGACGAGCCATCGCAGGCGCCTATGACTCCACGGATCGTGCTGGCATGACGCAGCGCGCCCAATTGGTGTCGGAGTCGTCGCAGTTTGCTGGCGGGTGCGGAGGATCGGCCTGGATGTCCGACCATCAAGTGCTGCGCAGTTCTGATCTGGACACCGCGTCTGATCTGGACACCGCGTCCTCCAGCGACGGACTCGGCTGGAATCATGATCCGGCCGTGTGCGCTCCCGCCCCCGGCGATCCCATCGATGGCCAGGGTGCCAAGAGCGGCGCTGGCGACTCTGACTCTTGTGGGGTGCTCTCTACGGCGGGGGCGGAGGGCTTTGCCGTGCCGGTCAAGCGTCGTCCTGGACGGCCGCGCAAGCATCCTCTGCCCGTGGGTCAACCGCCTTCGTCGGTTGGTACGCGCTCCGCCGGCACGCAACCAGCCGGCACACAGCCGGCCTCGGCGCTGCCCGCTGGAACGCAACCAGCAGGCTCCCAAGCCACAGGCTCCCAAACCACAGGCGCAGCGCCCAAGCGCCGGGGACGCAAGCCGAAGCACCAAGGCCCCGCGTGATGTGCGAGCCAGCCGAGCGACGGCGGCGCAGCTCGGCTCCCCCGAACGAGTCACGAGCTGCGCAAGCGACTCATGCCACTGCTTTGAAAGGGGGGCCACGGCTTGATGATCTGCGGCGTGGACCGCCGCGCCCGTCGAGGGGAGGCGAGGCAAGGCGTGGCGGCGGTGTGTTGACAAGCCCGCCCTCTCCGTTGAGGCTCGTTTCTCCTTGGCGGCAAT
>SXXH01000103.1 GCA_005789645.1 Planctomycetia bacterium | reverse complement strand
GCTGCTGCCCGCCCGACAGCTCGGTCGGCCGATGGTGCACGCGATCTGCGAGCCCCACGCGCCGCAGCAACTGCAGCGCGCGCTCCTCGGCGTCGGCGGGCGGGTCGTCGCGGTACTGCAGCGGCACGAGCACGTTCTCCAACACGTCGAGCTGCGGGACCAGGTTGTAGCTTTGGAACACGAAGCCGATCTCGCGGCCGCGCAGGGCCGAAAGCTCGTCGTCAGGCAAAGTTGACACTTCGCGACCGCGGATCGAATAGCTCCCCGACGTGGCGCGGTCCAGGCCGCCGAGGATGGTCAGCAAGGTCGACTTGCCCGAACCCGAGGTGCCCATGATCGACCAGTACTCGCCTTGGCCGAAGCGGCACGAGATGCCGTCCAAGGCCGCCACTTCGGTGGTGCCCATCTGGTAGACGCGACGCACGTCCTTCAATTCGGCGACGGCGGGCTTCACGAAGCCACCTCCGGCGCGGATCCATGTCGACGCACGCCAACGGTGCGAAGCAAGTTGCCGTGCGCTCGCGACACGCGCGCCTCAATTCCCCTTCGGAAGGGAAGCGTCCCGCTCCGCGCCTTCGATGGACTTCTCCGCCGCGCCCGCGCCACCGGTGTCCGCCGCGGCTCCGCCCTGTGCGCCAGCAGCTCTGGCCTGTGCGCCAGCAGCTCTGGCCTGTGCGCCAGCGGCTCCGCCCTGTGCGCCAGCGGCTCCGCCTTGGTCCGCTCCCGGCCCGCCACGCGAGCGCGCGGAACCGCGCGGGCCGCGTCCTTGTCCGGCACCCGCCGGCATGGCGCCGTCGGTTCCGCCGGTCGCGCCGGCCGCTCCCATGCCTGAGGGCGCTCCGCGTCCACCACCGCCCGGCGCGCCAGCGCGGCCTTGGCCTCCGCCCATGGAGCCGGGAGGTCCACCCGCGGGGCGTCCGCCTTCGGCCTCAGGGGCGCCCTTGGGCGTGAAGCCCGGCGGCGGCGCGAGCAGCACCTCTTCGCCCTCCTTCAAGCCCTCGATCACCTCGACGAAGGTCTCGCTGGCGCGTCCGACCTTGACCGTGCGCTGTTCGACGCTCCCGGCGGCAGCGGCGACGAAGGCGATCGTCCGGCCTTCGTTCAAGACGACCGACTGCACCGGGACCTGCAGGCAATCCTCGATCAAGTCCGACAGGATCTCGACCGAGCAGCTCATGCCCGGACGCATCTCCAAGTTGCCGTCCTCGACGGCGATCTCGGTGCGGTACAAGCGCTGGTTGGGATTGGCCCACCAGGAACCCTTGTCCGGCAAGAGCGCGACGAACTGCACCCGGCCCTTGAAGACCTGGCCAGGCAGCGCGTCGACCTGGATGCTGCACGACTTGCCGATCGAGACCTGCTTGAGCACGGACTCGTGGATGCTGGCCTCGACGATCAGGCCGCCTGTGGTCGGGATCGACAGGATCTCCTGCCGCTCGCGCACCGTGGTCCCCTCCTGGATCGGCTCCGATCCGCCCATGCGGCCACCGCCCTCGACGCGCGCGTAGACCACCATGCCGGTGGTGCTCGACTTGATCTTCGACTTGGCCAGCTGGTCGATGTACTTGGCGAGCTTTTCCTTCTCGAGATCGAGCTTGCTCTTGCTGGTGCCGAGCGCCGCCTGGTAGTCGACGATCTTCGACGTGGCCTCGAGCTGCGCGCGATCGAGCCCGCGTTGCGCCTCGCGCAGATCCGCATCCAGCTCGGCGCGCTTGCGCGGAGCGTCGTAGTCCACCAGCAGCTGCTTGTTGCGGCGCGCCTGGTCGAGGCTGACTTGCGCGCGCTGGAAGTCCAGCTCGTCGCGGTCGAGCTCGCTCTTCGTCAGGAAGCCCTTTTGCGCCAGCTGCTTCGACCAGTCGTAGGTGTTCTGCGACTTGGCGAGCTCGCCCTCGGCCAGCTTGATCTTCTCCTCGGCCGCGGCGAACAACTGCGCGTAGTCGCCGTTGGAGGCCTCGTACTTCTCCTTGTCGATGCGCGCGAAGGCCAGCTTGCGCTCGGCGGCCTCGATGTCGGAGCGGTTCTGGCTCTCCTGAATGTCGTATTGGGCCTTGGCCTTCTGGTACGAGGCCTCGGCGTTCTGCACGGAGATCTCCTGCGCCACCTTCTTGTCGACGAGGTCCGAGGCGTCCAGCTCCACGAGCAGGTCGCCGGGCTTGACCTGCGTGCCCTCGGGCACGAGCCACAGGATGGTCGACTGGCCCTCGACCTCGCTCTTGACGCTGTTGGCGTCCTTGGCCGCGAGGTTGCCGCGCTGGACCACGGCGACCTTGAGCGAACCGCGTCGCACCTTGGCGCCGCGCACGGCACCTTCGGCCTCGTCGCCGCCGCGCGCCAGCCACACGCCAGTTCCGGCGAGCACGAGGACCACGAGTCCGATCCACAACCACTTGCTGCTCATCCGGAGCTCCCTTGCCGCGGTCGGCCCGCGAGCTTGGCCGGCGGTTCGAGGAGCACGATGCCGCCCTCCTCCACCACCAGCCGTTCCATGTCGAGGTAGGCGGACATGCGCGCCAAGACCCAATCCACCAGCGCGCCGGTGGCCGCGTTGCGCGCGGACAAGAGCGACTCCTCGGCCTCGAGCAGGTCGCGCGTGTCGGCGCGACCGGCGTCCAGCAGGAGTCGCGTGCTCTCGACGCGCTGCTTGGCGAGCTCGGCGGCGTTCTGCTGGATGGACCACGACTCCTCGGAGGTGCGCACGGCGCGCAGCGACTCGCGCACCTCGGCGCGGATCCCGTCCTCGCTCGCCTCGGCGGCGCGCTTGGCCGACTCCCAAGACACGACGGCGGCGCGCGCGTTGTTGCGCTGCGGCAGCTTCTCCCAAGGCGCGGCGAAGGTGAAGCCCGCCGACCACCCCAACGATCCAGCGCCGTACTCGAACGGCTCGCCGGCCTCGCTGGCCGCGGACACGTCGCCCACGAGCGTCAAGGACGCCAGCAACGCGTCTTCGGCGACCGTCACGCGGCGCGCCGCGTCCTCCACGGCGCCCAGAGTGTTGGCGTGGTCGTAGCGGTCGGAGAGCGCCAAGGCGATGGCCTGGTCCTCGGACAAGGCGAGGCTTCCGGTGCCGGACGCCTCGAGGTCGACGAGGCCTTGCGCGTCGGGCTCGAGGCGCGCGCCGACCGGCAGCCCGAGGAACAAGGCGAATTGGTCCAGCTCGCGCTCGAAGCGCTGCTGCGTCGCGAGCAGTTGGTTCTTCGAGCGCAACTCGTTCTGGCGCGCCTGGCCGAACTCGATCTCCGACAAGCGCCCGGCCTCGGCCAAGGCGCGGTTCCTCTGCGACAACTGCTCGAGGTTCTCCACGTTGACGCGTTGGTTGTCGACTTCGTTCTTCGACTGCAGCAAGCGGTACCAACGCGAAGCGGCGTCGAAGGCGAAGGTGCGGCGGAAGCGTTCGAACGAGCGCGCCTCGTACACGAGCGAGCGCTCGCTCTGCGTCAGGGGCTCGCGCACGATGGCTTCGCCGCCGCCGGCGAGCAGCGGGCGCGTGATGGACAAGGACAAGCTCGAGGCCGGGTTCCAACCGTCGGAGGACACGAGGCTGCGCGCCACGTCGAAGCCCGCCTCGGCCACGACCAAGGTGCCATCGCCGAAGAGCTGCGAGATGGAGAGCGCCGCATCGCCGCGAGCCTCGACGGCCTCCTCGTCCTCGCCGTCGAGGAACGCGGAGAGCGACATGCCTTTCTGCGCGTGGAAGCGCCAACGATCGAGCGTCACGTCGAGGGCCGCCAAGTACAGGCGCTCCTTCCTCGACTGCACCTCGCGGCTGCACTCGGCCGCGATGGCGAGGGTCGCCGGCAGAGTCAGGAGCGGCGCCTCGCCGCCAGCGGCCAGCCGGTCGCGCAGCTCGCGCGCCGCGGGCTCGATCGTGAAGCGCGGATCGAGGCGCAACTCGGCCCGGCGGGCGGCGACGAGGGCGTAGGCCTCCTCGTCCGCCTCGGCGCGCCATTCCGGCGCGCTGTTGCAGGCCAAGCAGGCGCAGAGAAAGGCCGCGGCGGCCGCGCGCCGGAACGCCTGAGGGCGTCGAGCCGGAGCTTCGCACATGCTGCTTGTCGATCTGCGCCTCACGCGATGATCGTATCCGATGGAGCCGCCGTCCGACCACGCCGGCAAGCCAACTTCATGCAAGGCTCGCGCGTCGCGGGTGCGAATCGTTCAGGCTCGGGCAATGCCTCAGGGCGACTCGGCGAGGCCCAGTCGGTCGCGCAAGGCCGCCACGCGTCCCGGCGCGAGCAAGCGCGCCTCGCAGGCTCCATCCTGCAAGGCGAAGCCCTGCAGCACTCCCGCGCGCCAGCGCAGGGATTGCACGACGAGACCGTCGGAGCGCACCAGTTCGAAGCGCCGCTCGTCGTCGCCCTTGCGCAAGGCGGAGGCCACCATGGAAGCGCGACGCGTGGTCGGCTCGAACAACTCGAACGCGCCGCGCTCGAGTTCGCCCGTCCGCGCCAATTCGCCCGCCTCCAACGGAAAGCGCGCCACGCCACCGCGCGCAGCCCCGTTCGTCGAGCCGTGCGTGTCGTGCGCGCGCCATGCGAGGCTGCCGTCGAGGCGCCGTTCGGCGTGCAAGCTCGCGCCATCCTTGCCGAGTTCGCGCCAGGACAAGCGCCAACCAAGGCTGTCGCGCGTCTCCACGTGACGCACGACGACGGCCTCGGCTCCGGCGCGCGGCCATTCGTACACGCGCTCGAGCGTCAGCACTCCGCCGCGTTCATGGCGGCGTTCGCGGCACACACCGACTGGACGGCCAGCCTCGACCAGCGCGTAGTCGCGTTGCTGCGACGCATCCGCGACGACATCCGATCGTTCCGCCGCGCGCGGCGCATGCGCCGGCCAACACGCCAACACGGCGCACAGGACCTTCGTGGAGAGGGAGGCAAGGTGGACCACCCGGTGCTCATCGACCCGGCGCGCCGCGCGCCTTGAGCTCGCGGCCGACGAGCCACGCGCCCACGCCCAAGAGAAGCGCCACGAGGCAGGCGAGCGGCCAGCGCGAGGCCCCCACTTCGCCCGCATCGACCATGGCGAGGAAGCGGCCATGGCGCGCGCGCTCAGGCGGCAGGAACGAAGCCCTTCCCGCCAGCGGGAAGACGCGCTCGGCGTCGAGCGCCCCATCCGGTCCGGAGGCGAGTTGCGCCAAGGCGTAGCGCGGCACGCTGAGGGGTGCGGCGGTGCGCCAATCGACGAGCGCTGCTTGGAACAAGTCCTCGTCGCGCACGACGGGGTCCACACCCTCGCGCACGAGTTCGGGACGCAGGCGTCGCTGGGCTTCGACGGCGGCGGCGTGCCAGCTGGCCGCGTCGGTGGCGAGGAAGGACAGTTGCAAGCAGGCCGCGGCCGCGAGCGCCACGCGCCAAGCGCGAGCGGCGCGGGCGCTCGCCTGGTCGAAGTGCAGCGCGGCGCAGGGCGCGAGCAGGACCACCGCGGCGAGCGCGTAGCGCGGACCATGCGCGTGCGCTCCGTGCCAAGCCACCATGACGCACACCGGCGCCACGACCAAGAGCGCCGCGACGAACAGCGTGGTGGCGACGGTCGCGTCGCGCCGACGCCAGCACCACCAACCCAGCAAGGCGGGCAGCAAGACCGGAGCCGACCACCACAAGCCGCGCCCCGGCGAGGAGACGAGC
The DNA here is from genome assembly GCA_005789645.1 of Planctomycetia bacterium. Lineage (GTDB taxonomy): Bacteria > Planctomycetota > UBA1135 > UBA1135 > SXXH01. The sequence goes on along the minus strand of SXXH01000103.1, from coordinate 13,028 downwards.
AGCCACGCGCCCTCGAGCGGGTTGCGCGCGAAGAAGCCGCCGGCGAACACGGGCGCGTAGCCGAAATCGAACGGCGAGCCGGAGCGCGCCAAATTGGCGAGGACGACGAGCAGCGCACCAGCCGCCAAGCCGGGCGCGAGTCGTGCTGCCGCCGCGCCGCGCAGCGGCGCGCTCCAGATCGCGCCGAGCGCGAGACAGGCCGCAGCCGGCGCGAGTTGCACGCGCACGGCGCAAGCGCCACCGAGGGCGAGGCCGCACCAACCCAGCGCGTGCGCCACCGTCGCGCGCGCGGCGAGCCAACGCTCGAATCCCAGGAGCAGGCACAAGGCCGCCGGCACATCCGACAACTGGCCGCGCGACAGCGGCGCGAGGAAGCTCCCCAGCGACAATCCCAGCACGGCCCACGCGCTCGAGCGGCGCGAAGCGCCCAAGCGCCGCGCGACGAGGTAGGTCAAGGCCGCCAAGGCTCCCGCGCACAGCGGGTTCGCCCACGCGGTCGCTGCATGTGGCCACCACTCGGCGCGCACCACGCCATCGAGCATGCGCGTCGACGCGATCTCCTCCGGCTCGGGATCGATGCGGGCCAATGCGTCGCCGACGAGGTGCAACGGCGCGAGCAACAACACCTGCCCGGGCGCATACCACGAACGCCAGCGGCCGTCGCGGCCGCGCGACAGCGGGCTCGCGCCAGGCGCGGCGTGCTCGGCATGCGCCACCAAGGCCAGCGCCTGTGGGCTGTCGCCCATGGCGAGCGTCCCCTCGCGGCACATGCTGCGCGCGGATTGGTGCGCGACCTCCGCATCGAGCACATCGGCGGCCGGTTGCGAAAACGACAAGAACCAGGCGGAGACGAGGCAGAAGGCGATCCACGCCAAGCGGCGATCGCGCACCGCGAACTGGCCGCCCATCATGGTGCGCGCCGCGGCTTCTTGTGCGCCGGGAACGTGCGCAGCGACTCGCGCCAGCGCTTGACCAGCGCCTGCAGCCGCCGCGCGTCGTCCGGCCGCTCGCCCGCGAGGTCGCGCGTCGCGCGCGGGTCGGACGCGATCTCGTGCAGGCGCTCGAGCTCGGCCGTGGGCTCGCCCGCGGCTTGGCCGTGCCAGCGCTTCTCGAGCGGGTTCCACACGAGGCGCAAGTGCGCGTCGCGCACGCTGAACACGCGATCGTGCGCGCAAGCCAACCACTCGCGGCGCGGCGCGCGCCCGTCGAGCTGGGCCAAGACCGAGGGCGTCGAGCCGTCGCGCGGATCGTCGAGGCCCAACCACTCGACGCAGGTGGCGCGCAAGTCGGAGAGATCGACGAGCAGATCCTCGACGCGACCACCTGCCAAGGTGTCCGGATGGTGCAACAAAAGCGGCGCGCGCAAGCGCGTCTCGCACATGCTGGGCGCGGCGCCGGCGACGCCGCGCTCGAACAACATCGTCGGCGCCACGCCGCACATGACGAAGGCCGTGCGCGTCCAAGCCTCGCTGGCCTCGGCCTGCGGTTGGAACGGATCGTGCGCCATCTCCAGCAAGCCCGCGAGGCCCGACTCGACGCGCCACACGGCGCGATCGTAGGCCAACTCCACCGCCGCGCGCCGCGCCGGATCCGCGAGTGGCGCGGAGGCGAGCTCGTTGCTGCGTGCGGCATCGACGCGCTCGGGCCGGAGCGCGTCGCGCTCCTCCAGCCATGCGGGCGCCGGCGCGGCGCCCTGCGGCGCTTCCTGCAGCGGAAAGCTCGGCCCGCCGAGGTGGATCCACAGGAAGCCGCGTTGCTCCGCGCCGGAGTCGCGCGCGCGCAGCCACTCGAGGGCGCGGGCCAGCACCTGCGCGTCGTCGTCGCAGGAGTCGAAGCGCTGGAAGCCTTGGCCGAAGGCCTCGCGCAGCTCGCCGCGCGGATCGCGCACGAAGGCGGCGGTGGAGAAGCCCGCCGCGCCGCACAGTTCGGCGATGGATACCTGCTCGAAGGGCAGCAACTCGCCATCCCGCTCGAGTCCGGACTCGAGTGGCGGTCGACCGGAATGCAACGCGCCCAATGCCGGCGCGAGCGCCGGCGAGCTGGCGTAGGCGTTGGCGAAGGTCACCCCGCGCTCGGCCAGGTCGTCGAAGCCGAACCCGCGGCCTTCGAGCCGCACCTCCACGTTGGCGCTCTCGCGCAAGGGACGCCGGCGGTCGGCGCCTGGCACGATCCGGTCGGCGCGCAGGCCCTCGACAGTCGCCAACACGAGGTGCAAGGGCCGTCGGCCCTCTTCGGGACGCGGCGCGCAGGAGCTCGCCACGCACAGGCACGCGACGAGCGACGCGCCAAGCGCGAACGGATTCAACGCGCCGGGTCGCACTGCTCCGAGATCCATGCCGCGTAGCGCGACTCGACTTGGCGCGGCTCGAGCACGATGCACTCGGGCAGCTCGTAGGGATGCAAGGCCATGAGGCGCGCCACGAGCCGCTCGACGACGGGCTCGACGCACTTGAGCACGACTTGGCATTCGGCCGCCGCCTCGACGACGCCCTGCCAGCGGTACACGCTCGTGGCTCCCGGCAGGACGGTGGCGCAAGCGCACAAGCGCTCTTCGACCAAGGCGCGCGCGATGCGTTCCGCCGTCGCCGCGTCGGGCGCCGTGGTCAGCACCAGCCGCGTGGCGGCGCTCGCCTGCAGTCCTTCGAACGCGCGGGAGCCCATGCGCGCGAGCCTAGCAGGGCGCGCGCCTCGACGCACCGTCGAGGCGCGTCGCCGCCAGATGGCCCGGGCGAGGCGCGCCTTCCAGCTCCGATCGTGCGCGGATCGCCGGCCACGCACGGCGCGGGCCCGACGCGGGGATCGCGCCGCATCCCGGCGGAAAGTAGAGTGCCGCTTCGCATCCCGCCCCCGCGGGAGCCAACACATGGGCCTCCTCACACGCCTCGTCCTCGCCGTCCTACCCTCGGTCCCCAAGCCCATCCTGCGACGCGTGGCTGCGCGCTACATCGCCGGCGAGACCTTGGAGGAAGCCTTGGCGCGCTGCGCCGAACTGGGGCGACGTGGACATGCCTCGGTGCTGGATGTGCTGGGCGAGGCCATCGCCGACGAGGGCGCGGCGCGCGCCGTGGCTCAAGCCTACTGCGACGCGGCGACGCAGCTCGCCGCGCGCAAGCTCGACGCCTATGTGTCGGTCAAGCCGACCCATGTGGGCTTGTCGATCCGCGAGGAGCTGGCCTTCGAGCTGTACGCGCGCATCGCCGCGCATTGCGCCCCGCTCGGCGTGTTCCTGCGCGTGGAGATGGAAGACCATCCCACGAAGGACGCCACCCTGCGCGTGTTCGAGCGCCTGCGCCGCGCGCACGCCAACGTCGGGGTCGTGCTGCAGTCGCGCTTGTTCTGCACCAAGGACGACATCGCGCGCCTCGCGCCGGGTCCGCTCGACGTGCGCCTTGTGAAGGGCATCTACCTCGAACCCGCCAGCATCGCGCATGTCGAGGCCGAGCCGATCCGCGTGGCCTACCTCGAGTGCCTCGAGCTGCTGTGCGCGCGCGGCGCGACCTTGTCGCTCGCCTCGCACGACGATGGGCTCGTCGAACGTTGCCTGCCCATCCTGCGGCGCCACGGCTACGGCTCGGAGCGCTACGAATTGCAGACGCTGCTCGGCGTGCGCGAGGAATGGTGGATGCGCTGGAAGGAAGCCGGACACCGCGTGCGCGTCTACGTGCCCTACGGCCCGGAGTGGCGTCCTTATTCGCTGCGGCGCATGCGCAAGAACCCGCAGATCGTCGGGCATGTCATGCGCCAGATGCTCCGTCTGTCCTGAGGGCGCGGGCCGCCGCGCGGCGCCCAGGCGGGCTCAGCGCCCCAGTTCGAGCACGGGCTCAGCGCCCCAGCTCGAGCCGGCGCGCCAAGGCCTCGGGCAAGCCGCGTTCGCGGATCTTGCGCTGGGTCGGGCGGAAGTCGTATTGGACCCGACGCCAGGTGACGCGTTCCTCCTCGAGGATGGCGTAGCACGCGCGCGCGTCGCCGTCGCGTGGCTGGCCCACGCTGCCCACGTTGACGAACGACTTGCGCCCGGCCGGCAGCTCCATCGTCGCGGTCGCGGCCGAGAACTCCGGCTCGTGGAAGCGGAAGTCGTCGTCGATCAGCCCCGGATGATGGGTGTGGCCGCCGACGCAGACGCCCGTGAAACCGGCGAAGATCGCCGCGACCTTGTCGGGGTTGAGGTAGCCGTCGGTGTGCAGCACGTACTCGCGCACGGGATCGCGCGGACTGCCGTGCAGGAGCAGGAACCGTCCCTCGGACCACATGCGGCGCTTGGGTTGGGACCACAACTCTTGCAGCCAGCGCCAGCGCGCGCGCTTGGCGTGCAGCGACAGGAAGCCCGGCTCGAGCTGCTTGCGCGTCCACTCGACCGCCGCGCGTGCGTTGGGGTTGAAGTCGCTTGCGCCATCGAACACGGCGGCATCGTGGTTGCCTAGGATCGCGACCTCGCAGTGTGCGCGCACCGTGTCGATGCAGTACTCGGGATCCGGTCCGTAGCCGACGACATCGCCGAGGCAGGCGATGCGCTTGACGCCCGCGGCGCGGATGTCGGCCATCACCGCCTCCAACGCCTCCAGATTGGAGTGCAGGTCGGAGATGACCGCCAAGGGACCAGCCAGCGCCTGCGCCATCCCTCAGCCGCCCTCCAGCGCCGCTTCGGCCAACTGGGCCGAGGCTGCCGCCAGGATGCGCTCGCGCACCTCGTCCAATCGCCCCGCGATCGTCGCGCCCGAGGCGCGGCGATGGCCACCACCGCCGAAGCCGCGCGCCAAGCGGTTCACATCGAAGTTGGTCTTGCTGCGCGCCGAGAGCTTGACGGAGCCCGCCTTCATCTCGCGCAGGTACAACACGATCTCGACTTGCTCGACAGACCGCACGATGTCCAGCACCTCGTCGGAGTCGACCTCGCCATCGCGCCGCACATCCGCGCCTTCGCAGTAGATCGCGACCCTGCCGCCATCGTGGTAGGTCAGGCCCGACAAGAGCCCGGCCACGAAGCGCGGATGGGAAGGGCTGCGTCGCTGCACCAAGGCGGCGTGCACCTCGGAAGGGACCACGCCCAACTCGACCATCTCGGCCGCGACGCGCAGCGTCTCGGCGTCGGTGTTGCTGTACTTGAACCAACCCGTGTCCGTCACGAGGCAGGTGTAGATGCCTCGCGCGGCGGCCGCGTCGAGAGGCGCACCCAAGGCGGCGGCGATGCGGCGCACGAGCAAGCCGGTGGCGGCCGCGGAGGTATCCACGAAGCGCTCGCTCCACCAGATGTCGCCTTCGTGCAGGTGGTGGTCGACGACGACCTTCTTCGCGCCGCTGGCGCGCACGGCGGATTCCATCTCGCCGAGGCGCGACAACTCGGAGAAGTCGAGCGTCACGACCACGTCGTGGGCCGGCAGATCGCCCGACCAGGCGCGGAAGCGGCAGTCGCGCGCGAGGTAGTCGTAGCGCGGCTCCGGCAAGTCCGGGTTGACGATCCACACATCCTTGCCCTGCCCTTGCAGCATGCGCGCCATGGCGGCTTGGGCACCCAGCACATCGCCATCCGGTCGCTGGTGCCCGCACAAGAGAAAGCGCTTGCCCGCGCGCAGCACGTCGAGCGCGCGCAACTTGTCGGGATCTAGCGGCAGGTGGGGCATGGTGGCTGGAAGCCTCACGCGGGCGCGGACGCGTCGCGGTCGGTCCCACAGAGTAGGACTTGGGCGCCCGCGATCCACACCAGAGCCGCGGATTGTCGGCTGCGCAGCACTTCCTCGAGTGCCGCATCCGCCGCAGCCGTCGTGCGATGGGCGGCGAAGTCGGCTCTGGCGCCCAAGCCGAGGCCAGTTCGTCCAAAGGGTCGACCCAAGGCGTCTTCCGCCTCGTCTCCAAGCATGCGCAACGCCTCCACAGGCGACGCGCGGAGGGTGTCCATGGCCAATGCGGCCTCGTGGCGGCAATCGAGCGCGTCGTTCGAAGCGAGGCTGTCGGTGCCCAGCACCACGCGCACGCCCCGGCGACGCCAAGCCGCGAACGGGAACGCCGCGCGCGCGAACCAACGGTGCGTGCCCGGACAGTGCACCAACGCCACGCCGCGCCGAGCCAGCAACGGGCCGTCGCGCTCTGGATCCAAGTGATTCGCGTGCACGAGGGTGGTGCCGGGACGCAGCGCCCCGGCGCGCAACAGATGCTCCAGCGGCGCCCTGCGGGGCGAAGCACCGAGCCACGCCGCGAAAGGCCCGGTGCCGTCGATCATCCACTCGACTTCGGCTTCGCTTTCGGCGCAGTGGATCTGCAAGGGCACGCACGCGCGCGCAGCGCGGCGCAACAAGCCCGCCGAGGCGGTGTGCGGCGCATGCGGCGAAACGGCGCGCACGAGACGTCCCTCGCGCTCGCCCGCGCGCGCCAATCGTCGCGATGCGTCCTCGCGCCGACGCGCGTCGTGCGCATCGAGCACCTCGACGAAGGCGAGAGTGCGCAAGCGCGCGCCTCGTCCGTCGCGCAAGCGCGCGCCTCCGTCGATGTCCGCCACGCTGGTGCAGCCGCCCGCGAGCAGCAAGTCCTCGCCCGCCGCGATGGCGCTCGAAGCGTCGCCTTGCGCCGTGCGTCGCAGCGCCACGACGTCTGCCACCCAGCGCTCGAACACCGCGCGTTCCTCGATGCGAGCGTGCGACAAGTCGAGGTGCGCGTGCGCGTCGACGAACCCGCGCAGCAACGCCACCTCGCCCAAGTCGACGGCGTCGGCGCCCGTGCGGCGCCACGCGCTCGTCCGTCCGATCCAAGCGACGCGACCGTGGCGGCATGCGACCACCCCGTCGTCGATCCAATCCACCCCCGACCAGACGAGGCGCGCGCGCCAAGCCTCGATTCCACGGCGAGGGATGGCGGAAGGGACCCCCAGGCCGGCCCCGGGAGTCCCTTCCGTTCGCATGGCCTTGGTGGATGGCGCGCGGGGCCTGTCAAATCGCCTTGACAGAGCGCGCCACTGTCGGGCTCAGTCCGGCTGCGCCTTGATGCGCAGGTCGGTGACACCGCGGATCTTCGACGCCAAGCCAGCCGGATTGATCGCCTGCTTGGTGTCGAAGATCACCACGAAACGCACCATGTTGGGGCGCGGCACGAAGCCGTTCAGCTCCTCGGGGTGCTTGACCCAAGCGGTCTCCGAGCCAGGCACGATGGTGGCGGAGGGGCCGCCCAACGAGACCGAGCACGGATCGATGAGGCTGCCGGTGAGCACCGCGCCTTGGAAGCGCACCGCGATGTACGACTCGAGCTCGCCGGCGCCGAGATCGAAGTTGAGGTTGTTCCCAAGGGCTTGCTGCAAATCGCCGGTGCCCGCGACCGGGTAGCCAGCCGAGGGGAAGCGACCGCGGTAGCTGAACTCGCGTTCCACGCCGTTGTCGTCGTAGATCACGTTCATGTTCCAGCCGTAGTCGTCGGCGCTGGCGAGGGTGCCTTCATCCGCGGCGAAGGTCGCCTCGAAGAAGTTGCCCGAAGGCTTCATCCAGCACGACATGCCGGCCGTGTAGCTGTCGGGTTGACGGCGCGGCGTGGCCCAGTTGCCCACGGTCAGGAGCTTGCTGGTCGAGACGCCTCCGACATCTTGGAACGCGCTGGCGTCGTTGGGGGCGAGCTTGGCCGCTTCGGCTAGCGCCGTCAAACCGGCGATGTCTTCCATACGCACCACACCTGCTCCACCCGCGCCACCGCGCGAAGTCATGCGGTTCGTGCCACCAAGGCCACCGCGCACATCGATCAGGGTCGAAGTGGAAGTCGGCTGTTGCAGGTCGATGTCGCGCGCTTGGAGACGCACCGCACCGCCCGAGCCGCCACCACCAGGGGGGGCGTTGCGCTTGCGATTGTTGTCGGACGGATCGGTGGAGGCGCTGCCGCCATTGCCGCCGCGCACATCGATGAGGCCGTTCACCAAGAGGCGACCGCCGCTGACGATCTGCAGCGCGCCGCCGCCACCACCACCGCCGCAACCGGAGTTGTCGGTGAAGCCTTGGTAGCCGGTGCCCGGACCAGTGCAGAATGGCGCGAACGAGACGGTGCTCGAACCATACATGTCGAGGCCGCCGCCGCCACCGCCAGCTCCGCCGAGCAGATGTCCTGCATCGTAGTCGAGCTTGCGCCGCACGGCCGGGGCGCCGACCGCCTCGAGCCCGGATTCGGAGAACGGCCCCCCGCTGGCGATGGTCGTGGGAAGTTCGGTGGCGGGAGAGCTGCCATCCGTGGCAGGTTGGGCGTTGGCACCATCGAGCGCGTAACCGCCACCACCGCCCGGCGAAGCGACCTGGCGCACGAAGCAATCGAGGTCCGAGAAGATCACCGTGCCGGCTTGAGCGCCTTCGGTGACGTTCGCCTCGGGGAAGGCGAGCGGGAAGTTGGTGCCGCCGCGGCCGGCACCTCCAGTGCCCACGCCGCCGATGCCCACGCCGGGTTCGCCGTTGGCGTTGAAGCCAGCGTCAGGAGTCACGTTGATGCCGGTCGGCTGCACCGAGGGCGTGATCAAGCCCGGGGCGAAGCGCGCCGTGTCGTTGCGCGAGGCGCCACGACCACCGGCACCCGCCGCCGGGCCACCACTGCCGCCGGGGCCGCCCGCTCCGAGGACCGGACCAAGGCCCGGCACGTCGTAGGTTTGACCGGCCACTTGCCCAAAGTCGCCCGCGTGCTCGGCCGGCGTCGCGCCGCGCACATCGACCGTGCCACTGATCTCGGCCGGACCGCGCGAGAAGACGCGCGCCGGCTCGCCGCCCGCGAAACGGATCGAGCCGTTCGACTGCACGATGAAGCGCGAGAACTCGAACGCGCCGTCGCGCACCGTGGCCGTGGGCCAGGTCGTCTTGTCAGTGGGCGAGAAGTTCGCCGGCAGACGCGCGATGACTTCGTAGGGCTGGCTGCTGGCGCCGAGCCAACCACGCGGGAAGGTCTCGGTGTCGGTGTTGAGGACCAAGGCGTCGCCGGCGCCCACTTGCATGTCGCCGTGGCGTCCGGAGCCACCGCCGATGCCGCGCGTCAGCTTGCCGCCGCCCCACTCGGCGCTGCTGCGCAACGAGTCGTGCAAGCCTTGCGAGGTGAATTGCTCGCCGTCGGCATCCGGCAGGACGACGGGGTCGAACTGGATCGCCTCGGGCGTGAAGAAGATCGTCTGGGGCGAGGAGAGCGGGTTGTTGGCGAGGTCGATGCAGTTCGCCGGAACGTCGACGAGCACCTTGCGCCGCAAGGCCGGGTTCGGGTTCGAACCGGCGCTCGGCATGCCGCTGGAGGGCGTGAAGACCACCGTGGTGGTCAGGTTCGAGGTGTTCAGGTCGACATCGAACGAGCCGGACAGCGGCACGCGATCGACGCTCGTATCCAAGTCGCCGTCGGTGTCCACGCTGGCGCGGATGAAGTTGGTCAACGACGCCGGATTCATCAGCTCGTTGAAGGTCAGGACGACCGAGGACTCGGTGGCGACCCCGGTGGCGCCGAGGGCCGGGACACCCGTGACCAAGTTGCCATCGTCATCGCGCACATCGACGGCGGCGGTGAAGCTCGGGCTGCCGGGCACGAGGTCGACCACGCCGAGCGTGGCTTGGACCGTGCAGCGCAGCCGGGTTTCGTTGTTGGCGCCTTGGGCGCTGCGGATGAAGGGGCCATCGTCCCCTTGGTTGACCCCACCGATGGTGATGGTGTAGGTGCGGCCCTGCGTGAGCCCGTACACGGGCTGCGACTGCTGGTTGAAGGACACGTTCGGGCGGAACACGACCTTCTTGTTGTTGCTCGGGTCGACGAAGCGCACGCCCAGGGGCACGGAGCCGGTCGCCTCGTCGACGACCTTGAAGGTGGCCGAGGAGACCGAGGCGGGGTCGATCGGGGTGCTGAAGTACACGGCGATGTCCCCGTTGACGGAGATGTCGCTGTACGAACAGGTCACCTGACCGCCGGAGGAGCCGCTGCCGCAGCCCAACGAACAGGTCTCGATATACAGGGGCGAGCCGACGCCGCTGGAACCGCCGGAGCAGCCTGCGGCGAGCATCCAAGCGCCCAGCGCCGGGATAGTCGCAGGGAGGATCCAAGCCGAGCCGTGCGTCGGGCGCAGGGTGGTGGAGGCGAACGGGGACGGGGAGGCAGTCGGGCGATCGAAGGTCATGATTCCTGCGACTCGGTACCTTGGGGGGGCTCCTGGACCCGGCGGGCTCTCTGGGCCGGCCGACCCGCTTGGGACGGGTGGGAAGGCTGCTGGAGGCCTGCGTCTGGCCGGGATTCGGGACGGGGCAATCTAGCTTCGCCGGGGCCGAAGTTGCCAGACATTTCCCCCCTCCCCCCGACCCCAGCGGCGGCGACCGGCCGAACCGGAGCTAGAGCGCGCGCGTGGCTCGGCCAGCGCGCCGCCGCCTTGCCGTCGAGCTCGCGACTCACCGCGTCAACCGCCCTGATCCCGAACACCGGGTTGGCAAGTGCGGGTTTGGCAAGTCGGGCCTGGCGGTCCAGCGCAGCTGCTGGCCTTTGGACGGAAGGGGAAACCTGCATGTCGAGCCTCGGTGTTCGACGCGCGTCGAACGCGGCGGCCTAGCTGCTTCCGGGCGGTTTTGGCCCGCGAGTTGAAGCACCTTGGCACCCGCGAGGATACAAACACCGTGCCGATGCCCCCTACCCGCGACCAAAGCCCCTTCCGACCCTTGCTGGGTCGAATTCTGTGTGCGATCCCGCTCGCCTTGACTGCGGGCGCGATCAACTCCTCCTGCTCGGAAGAACCCAAGCACGCCGCGCGGGCGAACGACTCCACGGTCTCCGCCGCGGACCAAGCGCTCTTGGCGGAGCTCGTCGAGGTCTCCACGCCGCTGAAGGAGACGGTCACCTCGGATGTCACCGACAAGCGCTTCGTGCGCCGGCTCGAGCTCCTGGCCGAGTTGTCAAGCCGCCCGCCGGCGGTTGGCCAGGCGGCCTTGCAGGAACTGCAGCGGCGCGCCGAAGCGGTGCAGGATGTCGAACAAGCCCTGCTGCAGGTGGCGGCCAAGTGCGATCCCGAGGGCACGGCCGACCTGTTGGCGAACCTCGCGACCGAGTACGGCCCGTCATTGTTCCTGCGCACCGAGGCGTTGCTGTTGCTGGGCGAGACCGCGCCGGTGCGCGCCTTGGAGGTGCTCAAGCCTTGGATCGGCAACGCTCGGCCCGGACGCACCTTGCCGCCGCAGGAGTTCATCGTGAAGGCTTGGGCCGACGCGTGCGACGGGGCCGGGCGCTCTCCGGTGCCCGAGTTGTGCGACGTGGCCACGAACCTGCTGCTCGATGGCGCCTCGCGCGTGCGCGCCGTCAAGGAACTCGGCCGCCGGCCCGATCCCGCCGGCGAGAAGGCGCTGCGCTCGATCCTCGTCGAGTCGACCGGCGATGGATACCTGCGCCGCAAGGCCGCGCAGGCGCTGCGCGACAGCTTGCCCGAGGAGGCGGCTTGCGAGGTCTTCCGCCAGGTCGCCGACCGCGAGGCCGATCCGAACATGCTGCGCTTCCTGATCGACATGCTCGAGGAGCACTGCGAGGGCTGATGTTCGTCGACACCCACGCGCACCTTTTCTACCCCGACTTCGCCCCGGACTGGGACGAGATGCTCGGGCGCGCGCGAGCCGACGGCGTCGACCGCTTCGTCGTGGTGGGCACGGACGCGTCCACCAGCCGCGCCGCCATCGAGCTGTGCAGCGGACGCGAACGCTTCCACCCCACCGCCGGAGTCCACCCGCACGAGGCCGCGAGCTTCGACGAGGCGGCGCGCGCGGACATCGAGGCCATGTGCCGCCTGCCGGGCGTGGTGGGCGTCGGCGAGAGCGGCCTGGACTGGTTCAAGGAGTTCTCGCCGCGCGCCGCGCAGCTCGAGGCCTTCCGCTGGCACTGCGATCTGTCAAGGAAACTGGACAAGGCGCTGGTCGTGCACTGCCGCGACGCGTTCGAGGAGTGCTTCGCCACCATCGAGGCCAGCGGCGCGCGGCGCGGCGTGTTCCACTGCTTCACCGGCGGCGTGGACGAAGCCCGGCGAGCGCTGGAGCTGGGCTTCCACGTGTCGTTCTCGGGAGTCGCGACCTACCCGAAGAACGAGGCGTTGCGCGCGGCGGCGCGCTTCGTCCCCGCGGATCGACTGCTGCTCGAGACCGACTGCCCCTACCTGCCGCCGCAAGGCGCGCGCGGGAGGAGGAACGAACCGTCGCTGCTGCGTCGCACGGCCGAGTGCGTCGCCAAGGAGCGCGGCGTGGCGCTGGAGGAACTGGCGCGCACCTCGACCAGCGCCGCCTGCGCGCTGTTCGGGCTGGAATGAGCGCGGGGCGCCGCTCGCGCGACGCCCCGCCGATCAAGTCCGCGCCACGGCCTGCGACGGCCGCATCGGCGCGGTCAAGTCAAATTCACTGGACAGCCGTCCAGACTTGGCCGTCGCCGCCCGTGCTGGTGCCGATGCGCAGGCCGCTCGACATGTCGCCGGCGGTCTGGAAGCAGGCGTCGAAGTCGGGCGTGCTGGTCGTGCCGGTGTAGGGCGTGGCGCCGCGGTTCTGGGCCTGCAGCAGGTCGCCTTCCTGGTTGATGAAGAAGCAGCGGTTGCCCGTGCCTTCGACATCCATGGGCCAGGCGTAGCAGGCCCACATGATCTCGCAGTTGTCGGGGTTCGGGAAGGTCGCGCCCGTGCCGCCGTTGGCGGCTTCCTCGACGCCCGGGACGAGCCCGCCCGTGGTGTCGCCCGGCAGCCACATCTGGAAGTAGTAGCCCGAGCGGCTGACGAGGCCGTTGGCGTCGACAGTGCCGAAGGCCGAAGCCAGCACGGCCGGGCTCAGCTCGTCGGTGCCGGCGACGCCCGCAGCGGGCTGCGCGGTCGCGTCGCTGACGCGCATCGGCACGCTGCCCGCCATTTCGGCGAAGTAGCCGTACTCGCCGCCGCCGTCGGCGTCGGAGTCGATGGCGCCGGAGCTCTGCAGGGTGGCCTGCGAGGAGCTGATGGAGCGCAGCGTCGAGATGGCCGCCGCTTCGTTGGCGGACAGGCGCGCGCTCATGAGCTTGGGAATGGCGATCGAGGCGATGATGGCGATGATGGCCACCACGATCATCAG
>SXXH01000012.1 GCA_005789645.1 Planctomycetia bacterium | reverse complement strand
TGATGGCGCGCATCGCCGCCAACTGCTTGATCGGCTGGTGCGTGGGCCCGTCCTCGCCCACGCCGATCGAGTCGTGCGTGAACACGTGCACGACCGGCACGCCCATCAGCGCCGACAGGCGCAGCGCCGGCCGCAAGTAGTCGCAGAACACGAGGAAGGTAGCGCCGTAGGCGCGCAAGCCCGACAGCACCATGCCGGTCAACACCGAGGCCATCGCGTGCTCGCGGATGCCGTAGTGCAGGTTGCGTCCGCCCGGCGTGGCGGCGGCGAGCTCGCCCGCGCCCTCGAAGGTCAGGCGCGTCTTGGTCGAAGGCGCGAGGTCGGCGGAACCGCCGATCAACCACGGCACGCGCTTGGCGAGCGCTTCGAGCACCTTGCCGCCGGCGTCGCGCGTGGCGAGGCCCTTGGCGTCGGGCGGGAACAGCGGCACCTCGGCGTCGTAGTCCGCCGGCAAGCGCCCGCTCCACGCCAATTCCAACTCGGCGGCTCGCGCCGGATGCGCGGCGCACCAGGCGGCGTGCACGCGCTCCCAATCGGCACGCAGGTCGCGACCGCGCGCGCCCAACCGCGCGGCGAACAACTCGCGCACGCCATCAGGCACATGGAAGGTGCGCGAGGGATCCCAGCCATAGCGCGCCTTGGTCGCCGCGACCTCGTCGACGCCCAACGGCTCGCCGTGCGCGTGCTGCGAGTCCTCCTTCTTGGGCGAGCCGTAGCCGATCTTCGTCTCGACGATCACGAGGCACGGCTTGGCGCGTTCGGCCAGCACTCCATGCCAAGCCTGCGCCAGCGCCGCCAAGTCGTTGGGCGTCTTCACGCGCAACACACGCCAACCCATCGCCTCGAAGCGCGCGCCCACATCCTCGCTGAACGCGAGATCCGTGCGACCTTCGATCGTGATGCGGTTGCTGTCGTAGATCCAGCACAGGTTCGACAGCGCCAAGTGCCCGGCGAGCGACGCCGCTTCGTACGCGACGCCCTCCATCATGTCGCCATCGCCGCAGATGGCCCACACGCGATGGCCGAGGTGTTCCGCATAGCGCGTCGCCCACCAACGCGCCGCCATGGCCATGCCGACGGAATTCGCGACACCTTGGCCCAACGGACCGGTGGTCGTCTCGACTCCGGTCGTGTGGCCGTGCTCGGGGTGGCCCGGCGTCTTCGAATGCAGTTGTCGGAAGGCCTGCAGGTCCTCCAGCGACACTGCGGGCTTGCCAGTCGATCGACCCGCGCGATCGAGCTCGACGACGCCCGCCAAGTGCAGCAACGAATACAGCAAAGCCGAAGCGTGCCCGCCCGAAAGGACGAAGCGATCGCGCGCCGGCCACGCGGGCGCCGCCGGGTCGTAGCGCAGCGCGTCTTGCCACAAGCTGTAGGCCACCGGAGCAAGACCCATCGGGGCGCCGGGGTGCCCCGAGTTGGCCTTCTGGACCGCGTCGATGGAGAGGGTGCGGATCGTGTCTACGGCCAGTTGGTCGGGTGCGGTCATCGGGGGGTGGGCCTCGCCGCGCATTGTGGCGAAACCAGAGTGAAGGATCGAGGAACGGTGCGCTTGCCAAGCGCGCAGGACCATCCGCGGGTCTGGCTGCGGCACGCACGGCCGCGCCGCGGACTTGGCCCGCTTGCCCGCCCCGCTGCCAGCCTTGCTGCCAACCTCGCTGCCAGTGCGGCTACTCGACCCGCTGATCGACGGCGGACGGCGCCCTCTTCACAAGCCCCCCCTCCGGAGGCTAGAGTCTTCGCCCCAAGCGTGGGGACGTAGCTCAGTTGGTAGAGCGACGCGTTCGCAATGCGTAGGTCGAGGGTTCGACTCCCTTCGTCTCCACCAAATCCAACCCGGGGCGGGCCAGCCGTGCAGGCAAGCCCGCCCCGTTCTCTTGGCGCTGCCTGAATGAGTCTAGGCGCTGCCTATTGCACCCGGCGCTGGCCGCACCCTCGATGACGGCATCAATGATGCCCGCAATGACGCCCTGATTGGCGCCCTGCGCCGCAGCCGCGCGCCTATTTGCGCCAGCGTCCGCGCAACTCGACTCGTCCCGCGGCGAGGTCCTCTTCGAACCGCCGCAGCACATCCAGCAACCCGTCGCCAAAGCGCTCGAGCTGCCACGCCTGCAGGCCGACGATGGCGCGCAAGGCCTCGCTAGTCGTCGGCCGCACCAAGGTCAACTCGAGCAGGACATGCCGGTTGAGGAGGTAGGCCGAATCGATGCCAACCTTGGCGGCCTCGTCCTTGCGCCATGCCTTCAGGCGCTCGTGCAATTCCTGCTGCACCTGGTCAAAGCCGCTGGTCCCGTCCTTGCTCGGCAGGCTCGGCAAGCGCCGCACCGGTTCAGACGCCAACCCCTTCTCGACCGCCGCCAACAACGCCTCGCCCCAACGCCGCGCTTGCTTGGCGCTGAAACCCGGCACGCGCGTCAGCTCGTGCACGGCCTTGGGCGCGCGCTCGGCGATCAGGACCATCGTCTCGTTGTTGACGACCCGAAACGGCGGCTCGTTGATCGACTCCGCCAACCCCTCGCGCACGATATACAGCTCGCGCAGCACCGCCCGCGCCGGCGCCGACAACAGCCGCGCACCCTTGATCTTGGCGTACTCATCCGGGTTGAAGTCGTCGCGCGGCGGCTCGATGCCCTCCAAGCGCCGACATTCCCCATCGACGATCATGGCGCGCTCCAGCCGCGCCAAATCCGAACGCTGCTCCTTCATCAACGGCAGCAAGAAGTGCGTGTCGAGCCGCGCGTAGGCCAATTGCTTGGGCGTCAAAGGGCGCTGCGCCCAATTGCTGCGCTGCATCGACTTGTCCAACTCGACGCCAAACCGTTCCTTCAACACCGAGGCCAAGCCCGGCGCTTGCGACCCCAGCGTGGCCGCCGCCACCCGCGTGTCGAACAAGTTCGCAAAACGGAACCCATGGTCCCGCTTCAAGATGAGGATGTCATATTCCCCATCGTGAAACACCTTCACCTTGCGCGGATCGGCCAACACCCGCCCAAAGTTCGACAAGTCCAACCACGCCAAGGGATCGACGATCCAATCCTCCCCCGCCGCGGTGACCTGCAAGAGGCAAACCTTGTCGCGGTAACTGAAGAAGCTGTCCGCCTCGGTGTCGACCGCCAGTTCATCGACGCTCGCCAGGACCTCGAGCATCCGACGAAAGCCCGACTCATCGGAGACGACGGTCGGCGGCGGAAGGTCATGGAGCATGGGGCGGGGCGGGGTTGGGGCGTAGAAGTTTAGTCGGGAGGGGGGACGGGGGGAAGGGTGGGTGGTTTCCGATGCTGGTCCCGTTCGTTGTGCGCGGGGTGAGGGGCCGAATTTCGATGCTGGCCCCGGTCATTGTGCGTTGACGCAACGAAAAACCGGGCCTGCCTGCCACGCGGAGGGCTCTTGCGAGCGTCTTCTTGAGTAGGCGGACTGTTCCCACGCGGCCAACCCGAGGCCGGGGGACGGGAAGACCAAGCCTTCCGGCCGGCCTTCCGCCAGCCGGCCATCTGGTCGTGGCCCCGGGGTCGCCAGTGACGGGCACGCCCTGCACCTGGCCGCTACCACCTTCGATTACTCCAGCGCGTTCGATCACTCCGCAGCACCCTGCACCCACCCGCCAAGAGCCCTCCCCGAGACCTCCGAGACCTCCAACCCTCTCCTCGCCCCCGCCAGCAGGCCCAGGCAATGGGTCAAGCGGCGCCGTGGACCCCGACTCGACCGCCAAACGCCGTCCCGCCGGCGCGCAATTTCAGGCGCGCACAATGAACGGGACCAGCATCAAAAAAAGGCGGCGGCCAAGGACTCCCTCCCAAGAGTTCCTCGGCCGCCTGACATACCCCTCATCGGGGTGCTCCATCCCCGAACGCGCGTCGCGCCCAAAGTCGCGCGCCACGGCCCGGCTGTGCTCGGTGCGGCAGTACTTGCCGTTGCCCGAAACTACCTGTCGCCCCGCGCACGGTCATCGGATGGGCGGTATTTACGGAGGTGTTGTCCCGGGCTTGGCACGCCGCCTGGAACGGGCGCGGTCGCTCGCAGGGGGGTTGGGGGCGGGGCGGGGCGGGGGGGATCTTGACCCGGGTTGGGGGTGTACCTGCGGAATTCTTGATGCAGGGGTAGGATCCGCTGTCCGCCTCCCCTCCCCGCTGCTCCATGGCTCGCCTGCGCATCCTCATCGTCACGCGCCTGTTTCCGAACTCGGCGCGGCCGGCTTTGGGGACCTTTTGCCTCGAAAGGGCGCGCGCCTTGGCGCGGCACGCGGATGTGCGGGTCATCTCGCCGGTGCCTTGGTACCCCGCTGGCCTGCCCGGGCCGGAGGAATGGCGCGCGTGGGCCTCGGTCGAACGCACGGGGCGCACCTCATGCGGCATCCCGGTCGCCTACCCGCGCTACGCGTCCTTGCCCAAGATCGCCACTTGGGCCCAGGGACCGGCCTTGGCACGCGCGGCGCAGAAGGCCTTGGCCGAGCACCATCCCGGTTGGATCCCCGATGTGGTCGAGGGCTACTTCGCCTTCCCTGACGGTTTTGGCGCCGTGCGCTTGGCCCAAGCGCTCGCCCGGCCGTCGCTGGTAACCACGCTCGGCTCGGACCTGCGCCTCTACCCGCGGCTGCCATTGGCGCGCGACTTGGTGCGCTGGACGATGCGCAACGCCGACCGCGTCGTGTCGGTCAGCACCGACCTGCGCGAGAAGAGCATCGCGCTGGGGACTCCGCCTGAACGCGCCGTGTTCCTGACCAGCGGCGTGGACCCGCGCGTCTTCCGCCTGCGCACCAAGGCAGACTGCCGCGCGCGCCTCGGCCTGCCGCTGGACCGCCACATCGCCGCATATGTCGGCTTCCTCGTCGACCGCAAGGACCAATCCTTGGTGCTGCGCGCGCAAGCCGAACTACGCCGTCGCGGCTTGCCGGTGCCGCTCGTCGCGCTCGTCGGCGACGGGCCCAACCGCGCTCGCCTCGAACGCGAGGTCACCGCGCTCGGCTTGGAGGGCGATGTGGTCTTCGCCGGCCGCCAGCCGCACGCCGAGGTCGCTTGGTGGATGGGCGCCGCCGACCATCTCGTCCTTGCGAGCGACTACGAAGGCTGGGCCACGGTGTACTTCGAAGCCATGGCCTGCGGTCGCCCCGTCCTCAGCTCGCGCGTGCCTTCCGCCACCGACGCCATCCGCGGCCCGCACCACGGCTTCGTCGTCGAACCCCGTACACCAGAAGCCTTCGCCGACGCGTTCGAGCGCGCGCGCACCACGACTTGGCACCCGACGCCGCTGCGCGCCTGGGCCGAGGAGCACAGCTGGGACCGTTGGACCGAGCGCGCCTTGGAGTTGATCGAAGCAGCGCGCGCCTCGCACCGCGGGCGCAGCACCAAGACCGCCGCGCGCGCGCAACTCACCGGCACCCGCAGCCCGGCTTGATCGGCCCCAGGCGACGCCTGTCAAGTTTATTTGACAACACCGCCACCCGACCACGAAGGGGCCGCGAGCACCGTTGGAGGCGGACCTCGAGCGCCCCAAAGCGAGGCATGAACCATGGCGACCGCCACGAGGTGGGACGGTTGGCTGTCGGGCGCGCGAATCCGCGCTGCGGAGACTCATGCAAGTCGTGGACCAACAACGGGGGCAAGCCCGGCGATGGACACTCTCAAGCATCCCTGCCCCCCCCAAGCAAGAGTCGCGCCTTGCTGATAACATGACGCGGCTGACTCGCGGAGAAGCCGATCGCGCGACATGGGTCCTGTTCCCGCCGTGCCGCACCGGCCACCCCCCCCCGCCAACCCACATCCATGACCAACACCTCCCTCTCCAAGACCCTCCCCCTCATCGCGGCGCTGTGCGGACTCGCCGCTCCCGCGAGCGCCCAGACCCTCTACTCCCAATACGGCCAAGTGGTCGCCGCCAACGGCGGCCAGGTCCCGGGCCTGCCCGCCGGCGTGGTCTACGGCGGCACTTCG
>SXXH01000102.1 GCA_005789645.1 Planctomycetia bacterium | reverse complement strand
GGGGGCACGCGGAGCAGGAAGAGCACGGCGAGCGCAGCGGGGATCAACGAAGCTGCGGGCAGCCAGATGAGCCAACGCCGCCAGCCGGGGGCGCGGGGCTGGAGGGCGTCGGGGAAGGGGGCCCGCAGGAACTCCTGCCGAAGCGCCTGCTGGTGCCGCATGCGGGCGGTGCAGGTCTCGCAGCCGTTGAGGTGGGCGCGCAAGCGGCCTTCCTCGGCCGGGGCGAGCTCGCCGAGGCGGAGCTGGTGAAGCTTGAGCGTGTTGATGTGGCTCATGGACGCCCTCCCTGGACGTTGCCGCGGAATCCGGCGATGCGCTTGCGAACGGCGGCCCCGGACAGGCCGACCATCTCGCCGGTCTCCTCGTGGGTCATCCCGTCGACGTAGTGGTACACGAGGCACTCCCGCGTGATGGGGTCGGCGTCGAGGAGGAGCTCGTCGAGCACGTCACGGAGGGCGAGCTGGTCGAGCACCGAGTCGGTGTGGGGGATCGCGGGCAGCTCGGCGACCGGCTCTTCCCGTCGGCGCTTGTTGCCCCGGATGCGGTTGAGGCAGGTCGTGGTGGTGATGCGGTACAGGAAGGTGGACGGCGAGGCGTCCCCACGGAAGCTGTCCCGGAACCGGTGCAGCTTCAGGAAGACCTCCTGCATGGCGTCCTGGGCGTCGGCGTCGTTGCGCAGGATGGTGCGGCAGCGCCCGAGTACGAGATCGCCGTAGCGGCGGTACAGGGCGGGGATGTCCAGCTCGCTCTCCAACGCCGATTCCTGCTCCGCGGCGGAGTGTAGCGGACGCGCCGGCGCGTCGTCGGTTTCGACCTGCAGGAGGGTGGCGGCCCGCGCCGTCACTCGCAGTCTTCGCCGGAGTCGGTGCCGCCCGAGCTGTCTTCCGGAACGCGCACGGTGAAGGCGTCCTCGATGTACTCGCCCGCGTCGCCCACTTCGAGCAACAGATCGGCGGTCTGGCCATCGGCGGCTTCGGCGCTGGCCACCACGGTGAGCAGGAGCTCCGAGCCGCGGTTGCTGGTGGCGACCACGTCGACCGGACCGTAGGCCTCGACCGCTTCCGCGGTGCCGAGGTCGAAGTTCTCGGCGGTGAGCGACACGATCGTGGTGCTACCCGCCTCGAGCTCCGCCGGGTCGAGGGTGAAGATGGGGGCGGGGGCCTCGTCCTCGGCGGTGTCGTAGTCGCCGCCGCCGCCGCTGAGGCCGGCGGTGTCGCCCTCCACCGCACAGTCGTCACCGTGGTGCTTGCCACAGCCGGTTCGGTCGTAGATCACGCAGCCGGTTGCGAGGGGGGCGAGGATGAGGAGAAAGAGTCGAGGCATGGCGTCTCCGGGGTGGTGCAGTTCATCTGCGCCCATGTGGACACCGGTGCGGCGCCGAAGCGGATCTGCCGGCCACGGTTTTTCGCCGACGGCGTGCTACATGTCGGGACGCCCGGAACGGGCAGCCCTCGGAGATTCGGTGCCAAATACGCAGAAGGCCTACAAGGACCTTGATTTTCTCAACAGCCCCTCGGCCCGTACCGTTCGCATCCTCTGCGAGTACGAGGAGCCGCGCGAGCGCTTCCGCCGGAACAACCTGCGCGACACCATCGTCATCTTCGGTTCGGCGCGCATCAAGAGCCCCGAGGAGGCCGCCGAGGCCCTCGCGGCCGCGCGCGCCGCGGAGGACGCGGCCGCCCTCGAGAAGGCCACCCGCGCCCAGGGCCTGGCCCGCTACTACGCCGACACCCGCAAGCTCGCCCGCCGTCTCACCGAGT
Organism: Planctomycetia bacterium; assembly: GCA_005789645.1. Taxonomy (GTDB): domain Bacteria; phylum Planctomycetota; class UBA1135; order UBA1135; genus SXXH01. The sequence goes on along the minus strand of SXXH01000102.1, from coordinate 4,455 downwards.
GGAGCTTGGCGCGGCCCGAGCACCACCGCGACATGGTCATCACCACCGGTGGTGGGCCGGGCATCATGGAGGCCGGCAACCGGGGTGCCTCGGATGTACCGGGCGGCCGCAGCGTGGGCCTCGGCATCTCGCTCCCGTTCGAGGAGAAGGTGAACCGCTGGGTCACCCCGGAGCTCGCGCTGGAGTTCCACTACTTCTTCATGCGGAAGTACTGGTTCAGCTACCTCGCCAAGGCGATGGTGGTCATGCCGGGCGGCTTCGGCACGCTGGACGAGTTCATGGAGGTCGTGACCTTGGTGCAGACGCTGAAGATCAAGAAGCGCCTGCCCATCGTGCTGTACGGCACGGAGTACTGGGACAAGGTGCTCCACATGGAGCCGATGGTCGAGTTCGGCACGATCAGCCCCGAGGACTTGAACTTGTTCCACCGCACCGATTCGGTCGAGGACGCGTACCAGTACCTCGTCGAGGAGCTGGAGACGCACCACCTCAAGCGGAAGGACGACGGCGAGTTCCTCGCCGATTGAGGCTGGCGGTGCCGCCGCGGACAGCAGGTGGACGTTTCGTGGCGGTGCACCTGGCCGCCGAACGTCTCGATCGCCGAACGACCGGGTCACCCAGATGACCCGGTCACTCGAATGACTCAGTCGCCCGAACCCTTGGCCGCGCCCTTGGTCGCGGCGGGCGCGCGTTGCGTGCGGCGTTGGAGGTCTTCCTCGGCTCGCCGCAGCACGGCGAGATCGACCTCGACGCCGGCCTTGGCGAGCGCCGCGTCGACGAGCACTTCGCCCTGAGCGTAGCCCGAGACCTGGTCGACGACGGTTCCGTCGCGATCGACGATGAAGGTGTGCGGGATGCCGCCCACGCCGTACAAGCGGCGCGAGGCTCGTTCGCTCGAGCGCCCTGGCGCGTCGTGCGCGAAGGCGAGGCTCGGGTAGCGGAAGGACTGCTCCTCGATGAACTCTTCGAAGGCCTCGCGTTCGTCGTTGGTGCACGCTGCCAAGACGACCACGCCTTGGGGGCCGTAGGTCTTGGCGAGCGACTCGAGATGCGGCAAGGCTGCGCGGCAAGGACCGCACCAGGTGGCCCAGAAGTCGAGCACGACCACCTTGCCGCGCAGGTCCGAGAGCTTCAGCGCGGCGCCGTTGGCGTCGTGCAGGGTCAGGTCCGGCGCCGGCTGGCCCGTGGCGAGCAACGCGACGGGCGCTTCGACGGCACGCGGCGCGGGCTTCACCCATGCGTCGTCCGGCGCCGCCACCTTGGGCGCCACTTCGGCCGCAAGCCGCGCGCCAGCCTTCGTCGAGAGTGTCGCGGCGCTTTCGTGCAGGACAGTCGTGTCGCCGGCGAACAGGTGCAGTGATCCCGCCAAGTGGTTGCCTTGGTCCACGACGATGCACGCGGGCAGCGCGGGTGTCATGCCTGCGCCGCTCAGACGGCCGAGGAAGCTCTGCTCGTGGTGCTTGATCCGTTCGTAGGCGTCTTGGTCGTCGACTTGGAGGGGATCGCGCGGATCGGAGTACACCGCCACGGGCCAACGCGCGTGGTGCGCTCGCGCGGCCGCGAGGAACTCGTCCGTCTTCATCCAGTTGGCGACCGCCAGCACATCGACGCCCGAAGGGCCGAAGCGCCGCGCGAGATCGGCGAGCTTCGTCATCACGGGCGAAGCCTCGTCGAGGATGGCGTTGGGCGGCACGAGGGCCACGATGGTCGGACGCGCGATGACCGCTCCCAACGAAGTCGCCTGGCCATCCGCGCCGAGCAATGGAGCATCCGGCAGGAGATCGCCCGACCAGCGTCCGACGAAGCCCGGGGACCAACCCGCGGGTCGCGCCTTGGTTGGAGCCGCCAATGGCGCGGCTGGCATGCCCGGCTGCAGCGCGATTGCCGGCTGCGCCGCGACCGACGGCTGCATTACGACAGCGGGTTGCATGGAGACGGCCGGTGTCGTCTTCGTCGCGTCGTTGGCGGACTTCGACTGGCAAGCGGCGAGGAACATCGACAGCACGGCGAAGCAGCGAGTGCGCATGGGGGGTGTCTCGTCGGGTTCGGTCGTCGCAGGGCTCAGTCGTCGGAGCTCGTGTGGTCGTGGACGACGCGCCAACCCGCAGGCGTGCGCTTCATGACGAGCGTGTACAGCCCGCCGATGTCCGGCTGCGACTGGAAGTCGACCTGCCATCGTCCACGCGCGAAGGCCGCGTCGGGGGCTAGTCGTTCGACCTCCACGCCGACGAACGACAGTTGTCCGGTCTCGGCGCCGCCATCGCGGTACCGTGCGATGTAGCGCGCGAGCACCGTGTCGTAGCCCTTGTTCGCCGAGCCGCCGGAGTAGAACGACAAGTCGGGGCTCGGCCAGTAGCCAAGCGCCATGAAGGCTTCGATGTCGCCGCGGTTCCAAGCCGCGCATTGGTCGGCGAGCACCGCGCGGATGGCGGCGACATCGTCCTCGGCGCGCGGAACCGAGCCGGAAGCGGCGCAGGCGCCGACCAACACGGACAGTCCGGCGACGAGCGCGAGTCGCGCGCGCATCACAGGTAGCCGAGGCCTTGCAGCTGCTTCAACGCGCCCGCGTCGCCCTTGCGCTTGGTCTCGGCGATGACCTGCTCCTTGAGCTCGGCCATCGTCTTCGATTGCGGATGGAGCAGCTGGCCCTCGTGCATCAGATCGACCGCCTGCGTCATCGCGTTGGCGCGCATCAGTTCCCACGCGACCAGCGAGAAGTCGTTGTCGCCCACCGCCGCGCCGGACTTCGCCAGCGCGAGGAAGTCGGCCACGGAGCGCTTGGCGTCGATGCGCGCCAGGGCCTGCACGCGACCGATCGAGGCCTCGAGGCGTTGCGGATGCGAGCCATCGTCGGCCATCGCGGCCAAGGCGGCGTCGTAGTTCCTCAGCGCGAGCTGGGGATCGCCGCCGTTGAGCGCGGCCGAGCCCGCGTCCGTCAAGGCGCGCGGGTCTCCACCTCCGCAGGCGGCGAGGACGAGGAGCAGGTTCGAAGCGAGCAGTGCGAGGGGGCGCTGGTTCATGTTGCGGTTGGCCGAGCGTGCGTGCCGGCAGAGCCTACAGCATCGGACGGATCGCGCCGAAACTGTCGTCCCGCCCCATGCTAGGCTGGGCCGCGCCCAGCGGCCGCCGCGCCCGGGCGCCAACGACCATGGGACTGTTCGACTTCCTCAAGCAGAAGCCCGCGCCCGCCCCGACGCCGCGTCCGCGGCTGCCCTCGGGCCCGCCGCGACCCGAGCCCAAGGGCGAGAACCACTTCATCGTCGTCACGCTCGACTCGTGCCGCCACGACTCGTTCATGGCGGCGGCGCCGAAGACGATCATGAAGCTCGGCCCGGTCGAGCGCCGCTTCAGCTACGCCAGCTGGACTGGTCCGTCGCACTACAACCTGCTGACGGGGCTCCTGCCGCACAGCTCGCCGCCCAATGTGTACGCCTCCGAGTACTACAAGGAGGACTTCTACAACTTCAACAAGCGCCTCGGGGCCAAGGATGTCGAGTTCGCCAAGATGGTGCCGGCCTTGTGGCTGCCGGGTTTCCTGCGCAACACGCTGGGCTACGAGACGCACGCGCGCGTGTCCTTGCCGGTCTTGAACCAGAAGACGGGCGTCAACCGCGACTTCGACAGCTTCCAGCTGATGGACAAGCACAACGACATGCGTTCGATGCTGCCCACGCTGAAGTTCCCGACCGACCGGCCGGGATTTTGGCTGTTGAACGTGGGCGAGACCCACTATCCGTACGCCAAGCCCGACGAGGACAGCTCGATGTGGCCGCGCATCAGCGGCGTGAACGGCGTCTTCAAGAAGCTCGACACGCAGATCGACGACAAGGGCAACCTGATGAGCTCCGCGGACGCGCCGCAGTGGTTCGACCAGGACAAGCTCGACCAGCTCAAGGAGCGCCAAATCGACACGGTGCGGTACCTCGACAAGGTGTTCGAGGAGCTGTGGGATCTCGTGCCGAAGAACACCTGGGTCGTCGTCACCGCCGACCACGGCGAATTGTTCGGCGAAGGCGGCTACTTCGGCCACGGACCGATCATGCTCGAGACGTGCTTCGAAGTGCCGTTCCTCGAAGGCAAGATCCGCTGAGCGCGATGGCGAAGCAGGGCTGCATCCTGTGGTTCACCGGCCTCTCGGGCGCGGGCAAGAGCACGCTGTCCGAGCGCGTGGGCCGCGCGTTGGGCGAGCGGGGCGTCGCGGTCGAGATCCTCGACGGCGACGAGGTGCGCGAGAACCTCTCGAAGGGCTTGTCGTTCTCCAAGGAGGATCGCGACGTCAACGTGCGCCGCATCGCCTTCGTGGCGAACTTGCTCGCCAAGCATGGCGTGGTGGCGATCACCGCGGCCATCTCGCCCTACCGCGCGATCCGCGACGAGGCGCGCGCCAAGGCGCGTGCGCCGTTCGTGGAGGTCTTCGTCGACGCGCCCCTGGCCGTCGTCGAGGCGCGCGACGTC
>SXXH01000101.1 GCA_005789645.1 Planctomycetia bacterium | reverse complement strand
CACGGCTCGTGCGAAGTCGGCGGCATGCGCATGACCGCGGCCCCTGGCCACAAGAAGCTCAAGCTCGCCCCGGTGGGGCTCGGCGCCCAGGAGGGGCTGGCGCTGATCAACGGCACCGAGATCATCAAGGCCATCGCCACCGAGGCGGTGTTGCGCGCCGAGAACATCGCCGCTTGTTCCGACGCGGTCGCGGCGCTTTCGCTCGAGGCGTTGCTGGGCTCGCTCGCGCCCTACGCGACTCGCATCGCCGAGCTGAAGGGCCATCGCGGCCACCACGACACGGCCGACAACGTGCGGCGCATCTTGAAGCGCAGCCAGGTGCTGAAGAGCCACGCCGACTGCGATCGCGTGCAGGATCCGTACTCGCTGCGTTGCGTGCCGCAGATCCATGGCGCGACGAAGACGGCCTTGGCGCATGTGCGCGAGGTGCTCGCCCTCGAGCTCAACTCGGTGACCGACAACCCGCTGGTCTTTCCCGAGGACGGCACGGTCGTGTCCGCCGGCCAGTTCCACGGCCAGCCCTTGTCGATCCCGTTGGACTACTTGGCGGCGTCGCTGGCGACCGTGGGCAACGTCTCCGAGCGTCGCATCGAGCAACTGGTCAATCCGGACTTGTCGCGCCTGCCGGCGTTCCTCACGCCGCAGCCCGGGCTCAACTCGGGGATGATGATCGTGCAGGTCGCCGCCGCGTCCTTGGCGAGCGAGAACAAGTCGCTGGCGCATCCCGCGTCGGTCGACACGATCCCGACCAGCGCCAACCAGGAGGACCATGTGTCGATGGGGCCGATCGCTGCGCGCAAGGCGCTGCAGATCGCGCGCCACGTGGAGACGATCCTCGCCATGGAGTGGCTGTGCGCCGCGCAAGCGCGAGAGTTCCATCGCGACTTGCGCGCGGGCGATGGCGCCGAGGCGGCGCACGCCTTGCTGCGCACGCGCGTCGATCCCTTGATCGGGGATCGCTGGCTGCACGACGACATCGAAGCGGCGCGCTCGATGGTCGCGTCGGGCGAGCTGCGCGCGGCGGTCGAGCGCGCGGTGGGACCCTTGCGCGCCTGAGGTGCCTAGCGCGCGAAGCGGCGCGCCACGCGGGCGCGCAAGGCTTCGAGTTCGTCGAAGCGCAGCAGGAACGCCACGGTCGACACGATGGCGGTCGTGGCGCAGCCGACCAGCGCGAGCGTCGGCAGCGCGTGCCAGCCGAGCTCGTGCAGGCGCGCGGCGAGCTTCGTGCACGGCCAGGCCGCCAGCAGCGCCACCAGCGCGAGCTTGGCGACGAAGAGCGGCAGGCCGTCGCCTTCGCCGGCGCCGCGTCGCCGCCACTCGCGCTCGAGCCACGCGTGCAGCACGAGCGCGTAGCCGGTGATCGCCAGCGCTCCAGCCGCGGCCACGCCTTCGATGCCGTGCCGCTCGCGCAGCCACGGATAGGACGGCAGCGCGAGCAGGGCGACGAGGGTCCCGACCAGCGCCGGTGGCCAGGTCAATCCCAGCGCGTAGAAGCCGCGCGACAGGAGCGGCTGCGCCGTCCACGCCGCCAAGCCGAAGCATCCGACGCGCAGTGCCGCGACCACCGCGGCGGCGTGCTCGGGACTCGTGCGACGCGTGCCGAGCAGCGCTTCGACCGCGGCGGGGGCCGCGCACCACAAGACCAGCGCCGACAACACGCCCACGAAGAGCATCAAGCGCGTCGCCTTGCGCACCAAGGCGCGCGCCGCGGCGTGCTCTCCCAGCGCGACATGCCGCGCGATGGTCGGGTAGGTCGCCACTCCCGCCACGAAGCCGAAGGCGCCCAAGGGCACGCGCAGCAAGGTGCGGGCGTAGCCGAGCGCGGCGATGGCGCCGACGAAGAGCAGTGCGCCCTCGCGGCGTTGGAACCACTCGTCGGCCACCACGATGGAGAAGCCCACCATGATCGGCAAGGAGCGCGCCAGGTACGCGCGCACATCCCGGTCGCGCGGCGTCCATTCGAAGCGCAGCCGCAAGCCGCCGCGCAGGGCGGCGAAGGTGGGCACGCACAGCGGGCCGACGATGCTGCCCGCCAGCGCGCCCCAGCAGAACCCCTCGACATCGCCGCCAAGCAACCCGCCGACGATGATGCCGAGCGTGTACAAGAGCGGCGCCGAGGCGGCGGCCGCGTGCTTGTCGCGCGCCTGCAGCCAAGCCGAGGCCAGTCCGCCCAGCACATGGCAGATCTGCGCCGGCAGGAGGATGCGCACGAGCGCGGCCAGTTCCGCGTGGCGTTCGGCGCCCATGCCGGGCGCGACCAGGTCGAGGATCCGCGGCGTGCTCCACCAAAGGACCGCGGTGGCGAGGACGAGCAGCGCCAGCAGCAGGCTCCACACGCGCCGGAACGAGCGCTGCGCGCCTGCTTCGTCGCCCAGCGCGAGATGCCCCGCGGCGATGGGCAGGTAGACGACCGTCAACGCTCCGCCCGCCAACAAGTAGTTGAGGAAGTCGGGGATGGTGAAGGCCGCCTGCCACAAGTCGCCTTCGCCGCTCGTGCCGAGCGTGCGTCCGACGACGAGGTCGCGCACCAAGCCGACCACGCGCGACAAGAGGAGGCTCGCGCCCCAGATGGCGCCCGCCACGGCGATCCTCGCCCCGCTGCCGCTTCTCGCTTGCAAGGCGGGCATCCTGCGCGAGCGGCGAGCGCGGCTCAACCCCGCAGCATGCGCGCCTCGCGGCCAACGCGGCGCTTTTCGAGTCCCGCGGGGCTTCCCCGTCGACGGCGCGGCTTCCACAATGGCATGCGGAGACATCCACGATGGCCATCGCCAGCACCACCGCGCATCTGCAGCCGCTCAAGGCATCCGAAGTCCCGACCGGCCCCCAGCGCGCTCCGCGTGGCGTCGAGCGGCGCTGCAAGAGTTGGGCGGCGGAGGCCGCCATGCGGATGTTGATGAACAACCTCGACCCCGAGGTGGCCGAGGATCCCGCCAACCTCGTCGTGTACGGCGGCATCGGCAAGGCGGCGCGCGACTGGCCGTCGTTCCAGCAGATCATCGCCACGTTGACGCGCCTCGAGCCGGACGAATCGCTCCTCGTCCAATCCGGCAAGCCCGTCGGCGTGTTCAAGACGACGCGGCAGGCGCCGCGCGTCCT
>SXXH01000100.1 GCA_005789645.1 Planctomycetia bacterium | reverse complement strand
TGCGCCAACGCAGCCTCCGCCGTCGCTCGTGGCGGCCCCGGTGGCCGATGCCGCCACGCGGGAGGGGCTCGAGGCCGAGGTTCCGCGGCCGCCGGCGGCACGCGCCCAGCCATGGACGGAGCACGAGCTGCACATCCTGCCCCGACTCGTCGAGCTGTATGGCACGGGCACCGCGGCCAACTGGGGCGAACGCGACGGCTACGAAGTGGCCCGTGGCAGGAGCGTCGCGTTGCTGCATCCCGACCAGGTCGCCAAGCCGGGCGACCACTTGGGAAAGCGACTGCCCGTGACGAGCTTCGCCTGCGCCGGCGAGACGCAACCACTCGACCTCGATCGCTTGCGGGGCCGTCGCAATGTCCTGCTCGTCGTGCTGCGCGGCTTCGGCGGCCAAGTGTGCGTGTACTGCACCGCGCAGTTGAAGGCGCTGGGCAAGGAGCGCGCGCGCCTCGAAGCGCTCGAGACCGAGGTGTGCCTAGTCTATCCGGGCCCGAAGAGCGGACTCGACGCGTTCCTCGAGGCATGGGAGCTGACCTTCGGCGCCGGCGACAAGCCCGCGTGGTCGATGCTCTACGACGCCGACCTCGAGCTCGTCGACGCGCTGGGCATCCGCGACAACGTCGCGGTCCCGTCTTGCCTGTTGCTGGACAAGCAAGGACTGGTGCGTTGGTCGCACGTGGGCAAGGACCACGCCGATCGACCCTCCGCGCTCGAGATCCTGCGCCGCATCGAGGGCTTGGGCGGACGCTGAACCCAGCTCATCGCACGACGTCGGCCCAATCGGCCATCTTCTCGGCGAGCTTGCGGCGCGCGCGCGACAAGCGCATGTCGGCCGCGGAGCGCGCGATGCCGTGGCGAGTCGCGTAGGCCTCGATGGCCTCGTGGCGGAAGTAGATCGACTCGAGCACCTCGCGATCCTCGACGCGGAGGAGGTTGAGCAGCACCTCCATCGCCTGGGCCTGGTCGGCGCGCTCGGCCTGCGAAAGCCCTCCGGCTCCAGGCATGGCGAGCGCGAACTCGCGCGACTGCTGGGCGTCGAGGCGCAGCGGATCGCGACCGCGGCCGCGCGCCTTGTTGACGAGCAGCCGCCAGGCAGCCGTCCACAAGTACGCGCGCAGGGCCGATGGATCGGCGAACTCGGGCGCCTCCTCGAGACGCAGCAGGCGGAACACGGCTTCCTGCGCCAAGTCGCTGGCGCTGACCGAAGGCCGCAACATGCCTCGTCCCTTGGCGCGCAGGCGCGCCGACACGGCGGCGACTTCCTGGCGCAGCAACTCGTCGAGCGCGTCGTGGTCGTCGTCGTCCTGCCAGCGCCGCAGGAGTTCGGCGGCGCGCTGGGCGTCCAGAGGTGCGTCGTTCATGGTCTTCCGGGCGCGGCTGCGCCGATCCAAGTTCGCGTCCCCGAGCCATCCGCGCAAGACGGCTCGCGCGGCGACTCACCCACCCGCTTGCGGCATCTCGACGCCGGCGAGCTTGCGCAGGTGGATCACGCATGGATCGATCGACGACTTGCCGCCGATCACGAGCTGTTCGCGGTCGGCGAAGGCGACCAGCAGCTCCCGCGCCCAGGCCTTCTTGCGCGTGCCGCCGCCGGCGCTCTTCTCCCACGCCTTGAGTCGCGCGAGGAAGCGCTCGGACTCGCGCTTGGATCGGGCGCGCGCGGGGGAGGACAGGTAGTCCTCCACCGCGGCGCGGCAATGGGCCACGAAGCCATCGTGACCGCCCGTCTCCTTCCACAGCCGCGCCAGCAGATCAGCTTGCGTGCAACCTTGGCGCTCGAGCGCCTGCAGGAGGAGGGTGCGCTCCTCTTCCGTGGCCGGCGAGGGCAGCCCATCGATGCGCGCGTGCGCCATGTCGCGCAAGGTCGAAACGTAGAGCGGATGCTCCTCCAACTTGCCGAGCCGCTCCAACCCCTCCTGCAACGCATCGACCACCGCCACCAGGGCGCGCGCGTCGGACGCGTCGCGCACCGCGGCCTCGGGCAGGACCAACGCCCAAGGGTTCAACTCGAGTCCGTCGCGCACGAGTTGCAGCGCGCCTTGCGCGCGTTCGTCCTCGGAAAGCGCGTCGTGCGACCTGCGCAGCGCCAGCGCCTCGAGGAACGACGGGAAGCCGTGGTTGACCGCCCAACAGACGGATTGATGGTGCAGCATCGGTCGCCGACCACCCTTGTCGTCGTGGTTCCACCCGGCGTGCACCGTGGTCGCCTCGTCGCCGCCGGTGGCGTACTGCTCGCCCTCGCAGCGGAACTCGCCGGTCGCCGGATCGTGACGCATGACGACCACCGCGCAATGCCCGGGCTGGCCCGCGGTCGAGGCCGGCGTGCCCGCGATGCGCCAAGTGCGCGCGCCGATGTTGCCCATCGTCCCGCACACGCCACCGTCCTTCCACATCATCTGGATCGAGCCGTAGTCGAAGGCGAAAGGCGCGAGGCGGCGCGCCGATTGCATGTCGAACTGCTGGGCGATGCCGTCGATGTACTCGCCATAGGTGCGGAACTCGCCGCGTTCTCGCAAACGCAGCCAGATCTCCTCGCGCTCGCGCAAGGGCTGGTCGTCGGCGGCGAGCATCAGGAGCACCGGCCAAGGGGCGTCGAGCGGAAAGCGCTCGCCCTCGCGCGCGGCCCGCTCGGCATCGGTCGGCGGCAGCTTGTCGTTGCGCAGGAACCAGGCCATCGACTCCGCCGCGGTCGGCGCACGGTCGCGCCGAGCGGGCAGGCGTCCCTTCCTGCGATAGGCCTCGCGGAACAACTCGTGCGCCGCGGCGATGCGCGCGCGCAGTTCCTTGTCCTCGATCGCCGCCTTCGACATCCAGTGCACCGCCCGATCTCCGCAGTCGACGCGCGTCTCGGGGTGCCCCTTCGAGGCCATGTACGCGTTGAACTCGGCCTGCAACGCCGCCGAGGCGATCACATCGGCCGCCACGAGCCTGCGGCGCTCCTTGGTCGGCACCGCGCGCGACTTGCGCGGCTTGGCGAGGCCGCGTTCGTCGTATTCCAGCGGCGGCAGTTCCTGCGCGGGTCGCTCCACCTCGATGGGCTCGTGGTCCTCGAGGAAGTCGACGATGTGGTCGTCGCGATCCAGGACGCGCGAACGGTCCTTGGTGTCCACGGCCACGCGGGGATCGCCGGGGATGGAGAGCACAAGCGGCTTGCGCGGGTCGACGTCGGCGAGCGCGGGCGGATGCGTCTTGTCGGCGTCGTTCCAGCCGCCGGCCTCGAGCGAGCGCCCCGCGTACGAGTCCTGGATGGCGAAGGCCAGCGCCAGCTGCGTAGCCTCGCGCCGCACGACCTTGGGGCCGAGGTCGAGCTCGAGCGAACGCAAGGCGAGGAGCACCGGCGTCGGATCGGCGCGGCAACCG
>SXXH01000099.1 GCA_005789645.1 Planctomycetia bacterium | reverse complement strand
GTGGCGCCAGCGTGGCCGCGTGCCCGAACGCCTCGGCCATGCTCTTCGTTTCGGCCAAGATCGCGCACCTCGGACTCCTTCCTCAGGGCCAACCCGAGCGCAAGAAGCGCGCGCTGGCGATGGTGGCGGCGATGGACCGCGAGGGCTTCGGCAACTGCTCGAACCACTTCGAGTGCGGCGCCGCTTGCCCCAAGGGCATCCCGGTCTCCAACATCGCGCGCATGAATCGCGACTGGCTGGGCGCCGTCCTGACCGAGCGCGAGGAGCGCAAGGACGAAGGCGACTGAGAGGCGCCCGCGCCATTCGGGCGTCCCACCTCGGTCCAACGCATTCCGGCCCCCATGCGTGACACCCGCGCGGTGCCACGCTAGAGGCTGGTTCAAGGCTCTTTGGGGTTCGGTTTCGTGACGCCGCGCGCCGGCGAGATCGATCCGGATACGAAAACGAAACAGACTCGACGGGCGCGTTCCGCCGGGGTCGCGGCGCGCTGGCTTGAACGGGTCCCCCACTGGGTTCCGCTCCGGGCGTTCCGCGCGCCAAGATCGGCCTCCAAGCCCCCTTGCGGGCCGAATCAGCCCTGATTTCGCCTGCAGAGTAGGAGAGGTCAGCCGCGCCCCGCAGGTTTCCTCTGCAATGACTCCTCTGTTGGCCCGATGTTTGTAGGCTAGCTCACGCTCAGACCAACGGATGGCGCCCAGTGCCGTCCGTCCAACCGACTCGGCGCCTGCGCCGAACCGACCGAAGCAACACGAACATGAAGAACTTCCTCATCTGCACCGCTCTGCTCGCCGGCGCCACGCTCGGTCTGCAAGGCGTGTCCAACGCCCACGGCGGCACCTACCGCGGTCCCGGCGACACCGTTCCGCCCGGCGGTGGTGGTGGTGGCGGTGGTGGTCCTGGTCCTTCCACGCCCGGACCCAGTTCGCCCGGCCCCTCGACGCCCGGACCCAGCTCGCCCGGACCTTCGACGCCTGGACCCTCGACGGGCGGTCCTGCTGCAGGCCCGCGCGGTCCTTCGACCGGTCCCGCGGCCAGCGGCCCCGACCTCACGCTGTGGGAATTCTGGTGGGGCTTCAACAAGGACAAGTACCTCAACCTGAAGGAAGCCATCCACTCGGGTGGCGTGGCCTCCGGCACCGACGAGTTCTTCAACCCCGGCGCCAAGGACAAGGCCAAGAACGCCCTCAAGCCGAGCGAGGAGACGATCCGCAACAAGGTCGTCCCGGCGATCAAGGAGGCCCTCGAGAAGGAGCGCGCCAACGACATCATCGACGCTTCGCTGATCGCGTTGGCGAAGATCGGCGACGTGCGCACCGAGGACGGCTCGAGCGAGTTCGAGCCGATCATCTCGAAGTTCCTCGGTGACTCGTCGCAGCAGATCGCCGAGACCGCGGCCGTCTCCTTGGGCATCCTCGCCAACGAGGCTTCGATCGAGAAGCTCAAGAGCTTGATGCTCGACACGCCGGACGGGCGCAAGCTCGTCGGCTCGAACCAAGTGGCGATGCGCACGCGCGCGTTCTCCGCCTACGGCCTCGGCCTGATCGGCGCGCGCACGACGAAGAACGACGCGCGCCAGACGATCATGAAGGCGCTCGTCGACCTGCTCGACAAGCCCGACATGTCGCAACCCGACGTCAAGGTCGGCGCGATGCTCGCGATCGGCCTCGTGCCCATCGACAACGACTCGGGCGAGGGTGGCGACGCCAATGATCCCAGCGCGTCGCGCCAAGCGCAGCTGAAGTGGCTCAAGCGCTACTTCGGCGACTCCAACAAGGACTACCGCATCCGCGCCCACGCTCCGACCTCGATGGCCAAGCTCCTCGCCGGAGCCAGCCCGGAGGAGAAGCAGGGCGTCGCCAAGCTGCTGGTCGAGGCCATCGGCAAGAACAGCAAGGAGCGCGATGTCGTCCAGCAGACCTGCGTGCTGGCCTTGGGCATCATCGGCGACAGCGACAAGGACAAGGTCGACGCGGACATCCGCGAGTCGCTGAAGCGCGTCAGCGACGACGGCGAGTTGCAGACGAAGAACTTCGCCATGATCTCCCTCGGGCAGGTCGGCGGGCGCCCCGGCCAGGGCGAAGGCAACGAAGACGGCCAGAAGGAGTGCCGCAACTTCCTGCTGACGCAACTGACCAAGGGCAAGAACCACCTCAAGCCTTGGGCCGGCATCGCCGTCGGCGTGATGGAACGCGCGTTGCTCGACGCGGGCCTGACCCCTTCGGCCACCGCCAAGGAGAACTTGCGCGAAGCGTTGAAGGACTCGGGTTCGCCCGAAAGCGTCGGCGCCTACTCGATCGCGTGCGGCATCGCCAAGGACCTCGAAGCGAAGGAGCTCCTGCTCCACAAGTTCGAGAAGACCGGCGACGACAACACCAAGGGCCACATCGCCGTCGCCATCGGCATGATCGAAGCCCGCGACGCCATCCCGGTCATCCAGAAGGTCGTGCTCGACTCGAAGTACAAGCCCGACCTCCTCAAGCAGACCGCCGTGGCGCTCGGCCTCTTGGGCGACAAGGAACTGGTGCCCGAGCTGATCACCCTGCTCGGCAACGCCAAGAGCCTCGCTTCGCAAGCGGCCATCGCCTCGGGACTCGGCTTCATCGGCGACTCGCGCTCGATCGACCCGCTCGTCGCGATGTTGAAGAAGAAGGAAGGCTTGACCGACACGGCGCGCGGCTTCGCGTCGGTGGCCCTCGGCATCGTCTGCGACAAGGAACTGCTGCCTTGGAACGCCAAGCTGTCGGCCGACATGAACTACCGCGCGTCGGTGTCGACCCTGCAAGGCGAAGGCGGCACCGGCATCCTCGACATCCTCTGAGGTCTCCGCCGTCCAACCGGACGGCCGGCGCCCACGCGGAACTGGACCCGATGCGCGCCCGTCGGAGCGGTTGCTCCGGCGGGCGCGCGCTCGTTGCAAGCGCGCTGCACGCGCGGCAGCCCTTCGTCGACCGCCTCAGTCCGGCCGGCGGACGAGCAGCACGAGCGTCAGCAGCGAGCCAGCGAAGACCCCGAGCGACACGAGGCGCGCCAAGCCAGCCGTGGCGCTGGCCCGCTCGTCCTCGCGCTCGAGTTCGTCCACCGCGGATCTGGACAGCTCGGCGGCCGGAACGGGTCCCAACGCATCCAAGGCCTCGCGCGCACCCTCGGCGTCGCGCAGCGCCAAGCACAGCTGCAGCTGCCACTCCAAGAGCAGTGGATCGCGTGGATGCGCGCGCCGGGACTCTTGCAAGGCGCGCCGGGCGCCGAAGAGATCCCCCGCCGACCAGGCGATCCAGATGCGGGCCTGCGCGCGCAGCAACGGATCCGTCTCGGCCGAGGCAGCGTCCCAAGCTTCGGCATGCCGGCCTTCGCGGGTGCGCTCGATGGCGGCCGCGTGCTGGCGGACCGGCGCCATCGCAAGCGCGATCATGCTCGCGCAAGCGAGCATCACGGTTCGACCTCGCCGCGCAACACGGCCGCCGCACGCGCCAACGACTCCTGTCCCAACCACTCGAGTGGCGCTCGATCGTCGTCCAGCACGCCGTGGTCCCTGCGACCATCGCCTTCGGCCTCGCCGGGGCGCACGCGGCGCTGCATGCCCGGCAGCGCGATGGCGGCGAGGCGCCCATCCAACTCGTAGGAGCCAGTCGACACCAGCGAGGGATCCGGCACGGGCGCGGCGCGGCGCGCGACGATGATGGCGTTGCGCGAGAACGGCACGCGCCACAGGCAGACCTCCTCCTGCAAGCCCGCGGCCATGGCGCGCGCGATGGCCGCGAGCAAGGGATCGCCCAGGCCGAAGGAACCCACATTGGCCATCACCCACCCGCCATCGACCAGCTTGGCGCGACACAAGCTCCAGAACTCGCGCGTGGCCAGATGAGGCGGGATCTCGACTTGGTTTTGGTACGCGTCGACCACGAGCAGGTCGAAAGCACCACCGACATGGCGCAGGAACACGCGACCATCCAGCCCGGCGTGCACGCGCAATTCCGCGTCGTCCGTCGGCAAGTCCATGTAGCGATGCGCCAAGTCGACCACCACTGGATCGATCTCGGCGCCTTCGCCGCGCAACTCGACGCCCGCGGGGCGCATGCCTTGCATGACGCGCCAGGCCGTGCCTGCGCCTAGACCCACGAAGCCCACGCGAAAGCGCGTGTCGCGCGGCGCGAGCAGCAGAGGCAAGGCGAACAAGTCGTAGTAATAGCCCGCGCCCAGCAGTCCGGGATCGGGCCTCCACGCGCTTTGGAACGAGTCGAAGGCCTCGTTGACCTGCAGGAAGCGCCAGCCATCGGTTTGGCGCTCGACGACGCGCACGCGCTGGAGCGTCGAATCGACCTCGGCCAGCACTCGCTCGCCCGACTTGGGCCGCGGACCGGTGCTGGCCGGAGCCGCGAGCGCGTAGGCGGGCAGCAGCAAGGCCAGCATCGCCGCCAAGCGGCCCTCGGTCCAAGCGGTCGCGACGCCGCAAGCCACGAGCGCGAGCCCCGCGCCAGCGAAGGTGGCCACGACTCCGAAGGACGGCACCATCCAGTGCGTCGCGCCGAAGGTGCCGATCAGGGAGCCGATCGTCGACGCGCACAGCACGATGCCGCCGGCCGTGCCGGCGTGCACCGACTCCTCGCGCGTCCACCACTCGACCACGAGCGGCGCCGCGGCACCGAGCGCCAACAAGGGCGCAAGGAACAGGACGCAGGCGCTGGCGAGGCTGCCCCACTGGACCACTCCCTCGGCCGCGTCCAACGCGAGGCCTTCGGGCAGGAACCACGCGGCGCAAGCGCGCGCCAAGTACGGCGCGGCCGCGTACCACGCGCCACCGAACAAGAAGAGCCGCGCCAGGACGCGCCGCGGACGCTCGCCGCGCGCGAGCCGAGCGCCCCACAAGTAGCCGAGGCTCAACGCCAGCAGCACCACGCCGATGACATTGGTCCAAACCACCGTCGAGGCTCCGAACCACGGCGCGAGCAGCCGAACAGCCGCGAGTTCGCCGGCCATCGTGGCTGCACCGGCGGCGGCGGCGACGACGAGGCGCAGAGCGCGCAAGCTGGACATGTGCGCATCCTAGCCGCGGCGAGCGCAAAGCCAAGCGGCGCCGCGCAGCGTGGTCGACTGCGCGACGCCGCCCCTCGGACACCGCCTTGGCCTACTTGCCGGAGCCGCCGGCCTTGGTGTCGTCCTTCTTCGGCGGGGGCAGGTCGAACTGCTTGAAGCTCACATAGAGCTTGCCCGGGTCGTTGCGGAGCGAAGCCGCGAGATCGACGGTGCGTTGCAGGTTGCGCGGAATGGTGCCGACGCTCTCCGTGCCGTTGCACACCACCTTGACCGGCTTGTCGAGGTCGAGCAGCACGTCGTTGACGTAGACGGTGAGCTTGGTGACACCCTCGCCGGTGACCGTGATCGTGTTGGTGGCGCGATCGCAAGCGGCCTTGAGCCACGCGGTGCCTTGCCCATCCCACGAAGTCTCGATCCAGTACGCGCGCCGCGGCGCGGGCACGCCCGGCCACAAGGCCACTTCCGTCGGATTGGCCACGCGCTTTTGCACACCGATCCAAGCCCAGACATCGGCCTCGGTCCCATCGGCCTTGAGGGTGGCGTTCTTGTAGCCCAGCTTCTCGATGGTCTCGGCGAACGCGTTGGCGTTCGCGCCCGCGCCGCAGAACAGCGTGGGCAAGTTGCGGAAGTTCTCGCCCACGACGGCGATCGCATCGCCCGAACGCCCGATGACGCCGGCGAAGCGATCCGGAAAGCGCGAAGCAAGCAAGAGCGCCGTCCCCACGCTCGCGCCGCGACCACACAAGAAGACCTTGTCGAAGTCGATGGCGTGGTTTCTCTGCAGCGGATTCAAGATGGAGAACAAGTTGCCCGTGCCCGAAGCGCGCGTGACACCGTAGTCAGGTGCGTTCCAAGCGGCCTCTTCCTCGGGCAGCGGAATGGCGACGAGCACGGCCTTCTCGCGCAAGGCCGGATCCATCCAGTCCTCCATCAAGTGCTGGTCGGGCTTCTGCTTCGCGTCGGGGAAGCACACCAGCAGCGGATAGGCCTGCTTGGGGTCGTACTTGGCCGGAGTCCAGATGGCGTACTCGAGCTTGGACTTGCCCTCGTCCCAATACGCGGGCATCGTCTCCTTCGCCACCTTGCCCTTGACGACCTTGCCCTTGGCGTAGTCGTAGCTGCTCCAAAGCGCGCGCCCGAGATCTCCGGTCAGCGACAGGGTGCTGCGCTTGGCCTTCTTGTCGAGCTTCTCGATCTCCTTGCTCAACTCCTCGAAGGCCTTCGCGGTGCCCTTGTTGTCGGCATTGGCCTTGAAGTAGCTCTGCAGGCTCTTGCCCAAGGCGACATGGTCGGCGGGCTTGAGCACTTCCTCCACGGGGGCGAAGGCGGAAGCGACGAGGGCGATGGTGAGGACGAGCGGCAGGCGCATCACGCACACTCCAGGGTGGTGGGTGGCGGCCGGAGCGATCCCCCAGCCTTTCCAAGGGAAGAGGATAGGAGACTGGCGGGGCGGCGTCACCATGGGAACGACCCGCAGGCTGGCGGCGGAGCCTGCGCGAGGGACGGTGATCGTCGTAGCGCCAGCTTGGAGCACGCCGGGACGGACGAACTGGGACCACCGCGCCAGGCGGATGCGGGCGCGCCCCCCCTTTAGAGGCCAGCGCCACGACCGCCGGCGTCGGCGTCCCGCAACGGCCAGAGGATGCGCGGACCGTTCGAGAAGGCCAACTCCGCCGGAAGTTCGTCGAGTTCGAACCAAGCTGCGTCGAGCACATCGGGCCCGGGGTGCAGGTCGAAGGTCAACGGCTTGCAGCGGTACACCGCCACATTGGCCGGGCGATGTCCTTCCGGCACCCAAACGAGATCGTGCAGCGCCTCGACGCTCACCACGATGCCGCACTCCTCGCGCACCTCGCGCTCTACAGCCTGCGCCGCGGGCTCGTCGATCTCCTGGAAACCCGCCGGGAGCGCCCACATGCCGTGGCAAGGCGCGATGGCGCGTCGCACCAGCAGCACCCGCCGCTCCAACAGGACGAGGCCTGCCGCGGCCGCGGCAGGGTTCAGCCACTGGACCCAACCGCAGGTCGTGCAGCGCCTGCGCTCGCGTCCCTCGATGGCCGCTGCCTCGGTGGGCGAGCCGCAAAGCTGGCAGTGGCGTGCATCCATCGCGGTTGGGGACCAAGAGCCCCCCGATCAGTCTAGCCCGACCACGGCGCTCCTCCCGTCCTCCACGGCCAAGCCTTGCTGGATTCAGGCCGCCAGCGGCGGAACCGATCGGACGGCTTGGTGCCTAGCGAGGTCGAGTGGCCTACACTTGCGGGTCCCCCACGGCATGCAACGCCTACTCCTGCTCGGCTCCACCGGTTCCATCGGTCGGCAGACCCTCGATGTCGTGCGAGCCAACCCTGCGCGCCACAGGGTCGTGGGCTTGGGCGCGCGACAGGATGTCGCGGGGTTGCTCGACCAGGTGCGCGAGTTCGCGCCGGAGCGCGTCGCCGTGTGCGAGCCCGAGGCGGCCGAGCGCTTGAGAGGCCACTTGCCACCGGGCGTCGCCCTGCATGTCGGCCCCTCGGCCTTGGTGGAACTGGCGGAGGCCTGCGAGTACGACCTCGCCGTGCATGGCGTGGTGGGCGCGGCGGGTGTGCTGCCCAGCGAAGTCGTGTTGGCCAAGGGCCGCGTGCTGGCGCTGGCCAACAAGGAGTCGCTGGTCGTCGCCGGGGGGCCTTTGTGCGCGCTGGCGCGTCGCACGGGTGCTTCGATCGTGCCCGTCGATTCGGAACACTCGGCCGTGTTCCAGTGCCTGCGGGGCGAGGACCTGCGGCGCGTGCGCAAGGTCATCTTGACGGCTTCGGGCGGGCCGTTGCGCGCCTGGCCGCTGGAGCGCATCCGCGCAGCGAGCATCGACGAGGCCTTGGCGCACCCCAACTGGAAGATGGGGCCGAGGATCACCATCGGCAGCGCGACCTTGATGAACAAGGCGCTCGAGATCATCGAACTGCACCACCTCTTCGACCTCGAGCCCGAACGCATCGAAGTGGTCGTGCATCCGCAGTCGATCGTTCACTCCATGGTCGAGTTCGTCGACGGCTCGGTCGTGGCCCAACTCGGTCCGCCGGACATGCGCGTCCCGATCCACTACGCGCTGCACCACCCGGATCGCGCAGCAGGACCTTGGCGCGGCTTCGACGTGCGCAGCATGGCCCACTTGACCTTCGAAGAACCCGACCTCGAGCGCTTTCCCGCCTTGGCCTTGGGCTGGCGCGTCGTGCGCGAAGGCGGCTCCGCCGGGGCGGTGCTCAACGCCGCGGACGAGGCCGCGGTGGAGGCCTTCCTCGCTGGCCGCATCGCCTTCGGCGACATCTCCGACATCGTCGCGCGCACCCTCGACGCGCGCCGCGGCCCGGGCGACGCGGTGGGCGAACTGCTCGAAGCCGACCAGCAAGCGCGCGCGCATGCTCGCCAGTTGGCGGACGCACTCGCGCCCGAGAAGGCCTGATCCACGCACCAGCCAACACCCGACACGAAGACACCAAGCTCCATGGACTGGCTACTCGGCATCTACCACGCGCTGCTCGTGCCCTTCGGCATTGGACTCGTCATCTTCGTCCACGAGCTCGGGCACTTCCTCGCCGCGCGACGCTGCGGCGTGCGCGTCGAGACCTTCAGCCTCGGCTTCGGCCCGCGCGTCTACGGCTGGAAGCGCGGCGACACCACCTACCAATTGGCGCTCGTGCCGCTCGGCGGATTCGTGCAGATGAAGGGCGAAGGCGGCCCCAAGGAAGAGGGTGCGCCAGGCGAACCCGACGACCTGCGCTCGAAGAGCGTGGGCGCGCGCTTCCTGATCTTCTCGGGCGGCGTGTTGATGAACCTCGCCTTCGCGCTCCTCGTGTTCCCGATCATCTTCAGCGTGGGCGTGCCATTCGAGTCGCCCACCCTGGGTGCGCCCGTTCCCGGCAGCGCGGCCTGGAAGGCCGGGGTCGAGACGGGCATGCGCGTGCTCGCGGTCGATGGCGACGAGGTGCGCGGCTACGCGGACATCCCCACCGCCGTGGCCTTGCACGCCCCGGCGGCCTCGACCTTGACCGTGCGCACCAAGGCAGGCGAAACGCGCCAGATCGTGCTGCAACCCGAGTGGCGCGCGGAGCTCGGCCTGTACGAGGCCGGGTTGCGCGAGTGGCGCGATCCGCGCGGCACCTTGGTGGTGCTGCCCGGGAGCGCCGCCGCGGCGGCGGGCCTGTCGAGCGGCGACCGTCTCGTCGAAGTCGTCGGCGCGCCGGCCGGCGTCGAGCTCGAACAAGCCATCGAGGACCGGCTGAGGCGCGACGAACCGTTGCTGCTCGTGGTCGAATCCGGCGGGGACGGCGCGACGGACGGCGCCCGGCGTCAAGTGGAATTGACACCCCGCCGCAGCGAGGTGCATGTGGAACGGCGCAATTTCCTGCAACGGCAGTGGGCGCGCCTGTCGGGCGACGAACGCGAAGTCGTGGACGCGCCCATGGCCGGCATCGAATCGGCCCACAACGCGGTGCTCGCGGTGCGCGACGACGCCGCCTTGGGCGGACTCGACTTGCGGCCTGGCGACCGGCTGCGCTCCGTGCAAGGAGCCTCGGTGCTCTTGCCGCGCGACCTCGGGCGGCGACTCGCGGAGATCTCCCTACCGAGCAAGGTGGGCTTCGAGATCGAGCGCGGCGCCACGCTGCTCATGGCCGAGGTGGAGCTCGACCGCGAAGGAGCGCGACGCCTGGTGGAGGCGGTGGCGATCGGAGGCGCGTTGGAGCACGACCGCGTGCTGGCGAACCCGGGCGGCGCTGCTGCGCGCGCCGGCGTGGTCGATGGCGACCGCGTCGTCAAGATCGGCGAGGCGCGGATCGAACGCTTCTCCGACATGGCGACGGCCATCAAGAACGCCGGCGCCGAGCCGCGCACTTGGGCCGTGATGCGCCGGACGGCCGATGGGCGGGAGGCTGAAGTGCAGCTCGAAGTCGCGGCCGGGGGCTTCGTGCGCCCCGATCTGGGCCTCGCCTTCGAAGGCGCCGAGCACATCGTGCGCGCCGACGGGCCGCTCGACGCGATCGCCATCGGGCTGTCCTCGAGTTGGCGCTTCCTGGTGGAGACCGGGCGGGTGCTCAAGGGCCTCTTCCAAGGCAGCGTCGCCGGCAGCAACGTGGGCGGCATCCTCACCATCGGAGCCGTGTCCCACACCTTCGCCGAGAGCGGGCTCGCCAAGTTCTTCTTCTTCCTGTGCATCCTCAGCCTGAACTTGGCCGTGCTGAACATCCTGCCCATCCCGGTGCTCGA
Source organism: Planctomycetia bacterium (assembly GCA_005789645.1). Taxonomy (GTDB): domain Bacteria; phylum Planctomycetota; class UBA1135; order UBA1135; genus SXXH01. The sequence continues at coordinate 14,330 of SXXH01000099.1, read as the reverse complement.
TGGCGGCCATCTCTTCTTCCTCCTGGTGGAGAAGCTGAAGGGCTCCCCGGTCTCGGATCGGGTCATGGGCTGGAGCCAGACTGTGGGAGTCGTGCTGGTCGTCTCGTTGATGGTGTACGTGACCTACAACGATCTGGTGCGCTACCTCTTCCGCTGACGCGCCGCGGGGCATCCCGCGAAGCAGGCCGAGGCGCTTGCTTGCGGGGGGCGTGGAGGGCTAGCGTGAGTCCGTGTCTTCGTCGCGCCTGTCCGCCATCCTCGCCCTGCTCCGCGTGTCGCAGTCGCCCTCCGCGGCCGCCGACGCCGTCGCGGGGCTGACGCTGGCGCATGGAGCCGCGGCTATGGCGCACGGTGGCCTCGTCTTCGGCGCCGCGGCATGGAGCGCGTTGCCTGCTCAACTTGGAGCTTCGTTGTGCGTCTACCATGGCGCGCTCGCGCTGAACGACTGGCGCGACCGCGAGCACGATCGACGCACGCGTCCCACGCGTCCCATTCCCTCCGGCGCGATCGCGCCCTGGTTGGCCTTCGCGCTTGGAGGCGCGCTGATGCTGTGCGGCGTGCTGTGCGCCGCGACGCTCGGGCCGCGCGCGACGCTGTGGACCGGCGTCATCGCGCTGCTCGCGCTGGCCTACACCTTCGTGGCGCGCGGCCCCGTCGCTGGTCCCGCCCTGCTCGGAGCATGTCGAGGAGCCAATCTCGCCTCCCCCGCCGTGCAGACAGGCGCTTGGGGCGAGCCCTTGGTCGTGGCGGCGAGCCTCGTCTACGCGTTCTATGTCGCTTGCATCTCCAAGCTCGGCCGGCACGAGGATGGGGTCGAGCAGGACACCACAGGCTGGCGGCAACGCCTGTGGCTCGCGGGCGCCACGGCTTGCCTCTTGTGCGCGGCCGTCGTCGGGTGGCTGGGCAAGGATGCGTGGTTGCCACGCATCGTGGCCGCGGCGCTGGCGGCAGGTGCTGCAGGCGGCTTGGCTCGGCACCTCGCCGATCGAACGCTGGCCGACCCGCTCGCCGTTCAGGCGGCGATGGGCGACGCCTTGCGCCGCATGTTGCCCTTGCTGGCGGTGCTGGTGCTGGCGGTGGCGCTCGACCACACCGCATGGGTCGTCGCGGGCTGCATCCTCGCCGGTCTGCCGCTCGCGTGGCTGTTGCGCCGCGTCGCTCCGCCGACCTAGGGGGTCGCGGCGCCGCGCGCTCAAGGCGCCCCGGAGCGCACGCGTGCTTCCGCCGCGGCCCGATCCTCCAACACGCCGTCGAGCTGCAACTCCTCGAGCCGCCGCAGCCACTGACCCAGTGCGGGGCCGCGCGGCACTCCCAGCGCGAGCAAGTCTTCGGCCGAGAGCAACGGTGGCGGATTCAAGCCTGCGGGCCCGAGTCGCCGCACCTCGTCTTCGACGCGTTCCCATGTCTCGCTCTCCGGGCGCGACAGACGCGCCAAACGCAAGCCCGAGGCGAAGCCAAGGCGCCGAGCACGCAAGATGCGGCGCGAGCGCGCCGGCCACGGATCGCGCCGCAGCTCGTGGGCGCAAGACAGGACATCGAGGCACATGTCCTGCTCGTGCCGCGAGCACTTGAGCCCGCGCGCGATGCGCTCGGCGCGCGCGACGATCGAGTCGAGGTCCTCTTCGAGCTCCGCCTCCACTGGCGCCAACATCGCGGCCAGTCCCTCGCCCAGTCCCGTCGGACGCGGCCAGTCCGCCAGCAGGGCCACGCGCGCGGCGAGGCGCGGCAGGTCCTCGCCGAAGGTGGGTGCGACGAGTTGGCAAGCATCCAACAAGCGCAGGAAGCGCCCTAGATCGCCGCGGGCGCAGGTCCCAGAGAGCTCCTTGTGCACTCGCTCGCGCGCCATGCGAGCCAGATTCGGCGCCAGGCCGCGCGCCGCCGACAGGGTGCGCTCCTCGACCTCGAACCCGAGCGTCGCGGCGAAGCGCACGAGACGCAACAGGCGCAACGAGTCCTCGCGGAAGCGCTCCTGCGGGTCGCCGATGGCGCGCAACAGACCCGCCTGCAAGTCGGCCAGTCCGCCCGTCGGGTCGCGCACCTCGTTGGTCAGCGGGTCGAGGTACAGGGCGTTGACGGTGAAGTCGCGACGCCGAGCGTCCTCGACCAAGTCGGTGCCGAAGCGCACGCTGTCCGGGCGCCTCGCATCGCTGTAGGTGGTCTCCAGACGGTAGGTGGTGTGCTCTACGGAGGCGCCTTCCAGCACGACGAGGACGGTGCCGAATTCGATGCCGGTCGGCACGGTGCGTGGGAAGGCGGCTTGCACCACCTCGGGCCGCGCGTCCGAGCACAGGTCCGCATCGGCCACGGGTCGTGCCAAGGCCAGATCCCGCACGCAACCGCCGACGAGCCAAGCGCGGTGGCCCAGTGCTCCAAGGCGCGCCGCCACTGTCTTGGCGGCAGTCGACCACGGCTCCGGCAGGCGGGAGATACAAGGAGTGCGCACAGGAGTTGCTTGCATCGCGCTCTTGGCTTGTGGATGGTGCAGCATACCTCTCGCGCGCCATCGCGGTCGCGCGGGATCCGCCGAGTCCGGCCAAGCAGCCGAGCACGAACCACACGCCGAACATGCAAGCCACCACCACCATGGCGACCGCCGCGGAGCGTCCCGCAGCCGTCGGACTCTCGTGGATCGACAAGCTGACCATCGGGGCGATCGTGGGCATCGTGGTGCTGGTCACCATCCCGCATGTGGAGCGTCTCGCCAGGCGCGACAACGAACTCGACGCGATGCGGACCTTGCGCGTGCTCGCCACGCAACCCGTGCTCCCGGGATCCGCGCACCGCGACGGCACGCTCCAAGGCTTGGTGGGTGGCGACCAATTGCTCTGGCGACGCCTCGAAGACTCGCGTTGGCTCGATGACGGCAGCCTCCAACGCCACGGCTATCGCTTCGACCTCGCGCGCAGCCCACAAGGCGAAGTCCTCTTGCGAGCCTGGCCGGTGGAAGCCGGCGCGACCGGACGCGCGGCGTTCCTGTGGAATCCGCGCACGGGCATGCTGGGCCACGACAACCCGCGGCTGGCTTGGAGCGGAGGACGCGCACCCGAGCTCGACCAGGCCTTGGATGCGCGCAGTGGATGGCGTCGCATGGCTGCCCATCCGCGCTGACCGAGGACCTCGGATCCGAACACGGATCCGAAGACCACGGATGCGAAGACCTCTGGTCCCTGGACGAGGTACTTGCGAATGATGGTTCAGCGAACGGAGCGGGCCCGCAAGGCCTCTCGCATGCGGCGCGACCAGTCCTGCAGTCCCAGCAAGTCGTAGACTTCCGCGCATTGCGCGAGGTCGCGACGCGCTGGCAAGCCGGCGGTGCCGCCCGCCAAGGCGCCGTACGCGGAACGGCCTTCGGGCAGCGACTGCAGCAAGCGTGCGTCCGAGGCCAACTGCGCAGCGTCGATCGAGCCGCGATAGGCGACCTGCACCGAGTCTCGCTGCACGAGCAGCACCAACGGCAGCTCGATGGCCTCGAAAGGCCCGAAGAGCTCCATCAAGAGCACGTCCACTGCCTGGTCGAAGCGCGCGTCGGCGCCCCGCGCGAGGACCCGCGTCAAGAATTCCGGACGAGCCGCCAACGCGTGGCGCGCGGACTCGCAGGCGCCGTCCTCTTGCTCCACCACCAGCAAGGCCTGCATGGCCGCGCCCGCCTGCAGGACGGAAGCAGGCAAGGGAAAGGGATCGCACAGAGGCGTTCGCACCATCGTCGGCCAGCCGGCGGCGGGCGTCGCGCGTGCGGGCACGCGCGCGGTCGGACGGACAGCCGACACGGCCGCACCTGTTCCGCGACGCAGGACGGCGTGCCGCGCACCTGCCCCCGTCGCCTTGGGCAAGGACTCGACCGAGAAGGACTCGCGCGTCCCGTCGCTCCACTGCACCTCGAGCGACTCCACCGCTTCGCCTGCCCTCAATCCAAACAACAGGCGCGGCGACGAAGAACACAAGTACCCCTCGCCCGCGTGGATGGTGCCTCGCAACCGCCGCGCACCAGTGGACAAGCGCACCGTGGCGCCGGGCAAGGCGCGATCGACAAGCTCCAGGGACAGCGCGTGCGGATTGGCGCGTGGGTTGCGCAGTACGCGCAGGACCGGCGCGGTGCGCGAGACGAGCACGAGGTCTTCTCCGCCGTCATGGTCGAGATCGAGGCGCAGCAGGCCGCGACCATCGCCCACGTCGTCCAACCCCAACGCCCCCGCCACCTCCGCGAAGGTTCCGTCGCCCAAGTTGAGGTAGGTGTAGTCGCGCTCGCGGCCGTTCCAGGAGCATCCACCCTCCCTGCTCGTCGCCTCGCGCAGGAAGCCCCAACCGGCGGAGTACTCTCCGACCGGTCCGTTGGCGTCAGGCGGCGACGCGGCGACCACGCCGCGCCAGAACAGTCCTTGGACGTCGGCCTCGCGGCGATTCGTGATGAAGCCCGCCGGAGCGTGGATGTCGGGCAAGCCATCGCCGTCGAGGTCGGCGTGCAAGGCGCCCCAGCCCCAGCCACCGCGCAGGATGCGCGCGTCGACGCTGGCGTCGCGGAAGCGACCGCCACCTTCGTTCACGAGCAGCGTGTTGCCGCGCGCATGGCGCATGTAGTCGCGGCGCAACGCCGGGGTCGAGCGCATGAAGCGCGGGTCGGCCGCGATGCGCAACCCCGCGGCGCTGTGCATGTTCGTCACATGCAGGTCCAGGTCGCCGTCCAGGTCGTGGTCGGCGGTGCTGGCTCCCATGCTGGCCGCCTGGTCCGCCGCGCAACCGTCCTCGACGCTGCGTTCGTCGGCCGCGTCGACGAAGCGCCCCGCGCCATCGTTGATCCAGTAGTTGTTGCGTCCGAAGTCGTTGGTGACGTACAGGTCGAGATCGCCATCGTCGTCCCAGTCGGCCCACGAGGCCGAGAGGCTGAAGCGATCGTTGTGCGCGGCGAAGCCGACGGCCGCGCGCGCGTCGACGAAGCGACGACCGCCCTCGTTGCGCCAATAGAGGTTCGCGGCGCCGTTGCGCGCATCGTGGTAGGGAGTGGGCACGCCTCCATTCACGCCCCCGGCGACATAGCGCGTGGCGTACAAGTCCAAGTCGCCATCCTTGTCGGGGTCCGCGGCCGCTAGCGAGTAGACCTCGGGGCCGACGGGCCCGTCCTGCAAGCGGGTCGCTTGGCCGAAGCGCCCCCGCCCGTCGTTCCAGCAAATGAAGACGCCGTTGCCCGCGCCGACCACGAGATCGAGGGTGCCGTCCCCGTCCATGTCGGCCGCGAGCGCTCCGCTGGATTGGTCGAGGAAGGCCACTCCCGCTTCGCGCGCCGCCTCTCGGAACCCACCGGTCTCCTCGCGCAGGAACAACCAGTTGGGGAGCCCGCCGGTGCGGCAGATGTACAAGTCCTCGAGTCCGTCGCCATTCCAATCACCCACGCACGCACCGGACATCGCCAACCATGTGTCGCCGGCGAGGCGGTCGCGGGTGGTGGCCAGCTCCAACTCGCCACGGGCCACTTGCGACAACACGCGCGCATCGAAGAGACGCGGCGCCACATCCTCGAAGCGCGCATCGGCCCCGCCGAAGACAGCCTCGACGCGCACCGGAGCGAAGACGAGATCGTCGAAGGGCCGCGCCTCGGCGCACTCCAACCTGAACTCGAGATTGAGCTGCAACAGCTGCTCCGCGCCGCCAGCAGGATCCCAACTGGCTCGCAGCCAACCCTCGGCGCGTCGCCGCCCCTGCTCCTCGGAGGCCGAAGTCAGCTCCAGCTCGAGGCGCGGCCTGGCGGCGGGCGCTCCGGCGCGGACGACCTCGAACCAGCTCGCGAGCGGAACCATCTCGCCAGTTCCCTCGCGCGCGATGATGCGCGGGGACTCCACGCGCACCACCACGCCGGGCGGAAGGACCACGCGCGCGTCCGGCGCGAACAGGCCCGCGGCGAAAGGCGCCACGGCAGTGTCAAGTTTCTTGGACAGATCCGCGGCCAACAGGACTTCCAGTCGCTCGGCCCACGCCTCCATGGGCCAACCATCGGCCTCCGGATCAAGCCGCGCCTGCCACGACGCGTGGGTCCCGTCGCGCTTGCGCACGCGCCCAGGCAAGCGCGCGCGCGGCGCCGCTGATTGCCGCGACGAGGACGACTCCACCGCCGACGATTGCGAGGAGGCCGGAGTCGCTGGCCGCGGAGACGACCGGCCGTCGCCCTCGCGGGCGTCGGTGCAGGCCGCGTGCAAGGCCGTCAAGGAAGCGACCAGCGCCGCGCCGGCTACTTGGCGTAGGAGTCCCACAGCAGGCAATTGAAGACTCCGCGCCAAGCGGGGGCGTCGATGGAAATTGCGGCGCGCTTGAGGCGCGGTGCGACCTGCGATGCAGGACCAAGCCGGACCAGCAGTTCGGCGGCGAGGAAACGCTCCGCGGGATGAGCCCTCTCGTCGTCGAGCACGCCATGCAAGGCATCGCGCGCAGCATCGTCCCGACCGAAGGATAGAGCCCAAGCCAGATCGACGCGGCGGGCGACTTGGGACTCGTCGGAGCGCATGGCCAAGAGGCGCGCGAGGCCAGTTCGCCCCATGCCGCCCAAGAGGTCGCAGTACCACCGGTGGGCGCTCTTTCCCTGCACGAGATCAGTGTCGCCGCGCGCCGCCTCGGCCAGCACTTGCGCGGCACGCTCGTCGGGCACCATGCCCAACGCGCGGTCGATTTCGCGCCGCGCCGTGCCAGCCGTGGCGGGCCGCAACTCGAACAGCCGATCGAGCACCCGCGAACGCAGGGCCATGTCGTGCTCGAGTCGCGGCCCGAGGGAGCGTAGCGCCAAGTTGCGATCGTCCGTCGTGCCGCCCAGCGAGGCCACGCCCCTGTCGATGGCCTGCTGATCGCCGAGCGCGATCAAGGCCTCGAGGGCGGCGGCGCGTGGTTCGGCCGCCGCGTCGTCCAGCGCGTCGCGCAGGAACTCGAGCGCACCGGGGGTGGAACCATCGGCCAGCTGCTTGACGCACAGGAGCCGGATCGACGGATCCTCGTCGTGGCGCGCAAGCAGCAGCAACTCGCGCAGGTCCGCCGCGGCGCAAGCCGTCGCGGCATTTTGGCGCAGCACGACGGACTCGTGCCGCAGCACGGACGACAGCTCGCCGCGTGCGGCTTCATCTCCGGCCGCGGCCAGCGAAGCCAACAGGTGCACCGCGACCCCGCCAGAGGCCGCTGGCAGGCTCGCGCGCACGAGCGCGACGAGTTCGTCGTCTCCGCGCGCGACGAGGCCGGCGCACAAGCGCTCGTCGCCCATGCCGTCGCGCACCTCGGCCAGCGCGAGCACGGCGGTGCGCCGCGGATCGCTGTGCTTCAGCGCGGCGCGCGCATGCTGCCGCAGGTCGTCGGAAGCACCAGGCAGCAAGGCCTGGATGCGATCCCAGTCGGCAGGATCGGGATGGTTGCGCAGCACCGCCAAGGCGGCGATGCGCACCGAGTCGGCGCGATGCTCCAAGGAACGCAGCGCCGCTGCGCGCCCCGACCCGTCCGAGCGCGACCCCAGCACCTCGAGCGCGGCGACGACGCGCGTGGCGTGCGCAGGCTCGGACAGGTTCTCGGCGGCGATGCGCTCGAGCTCGGCCACGCATTCAGGACCGCCACGCATCAGTTCGCCACGAGCCCAGCGCAAGGTGTCGCGCGATCCATCGAGCAGGCGCTTGGCGAGGGCCGGCGCGAGGTCCGATGTGTCGCCGAGGAAGGGCGGGCAACCGCGCCTTGCCCACCAAGTCGCGAGACGCTCGTCGTTGGAGGGGTCGAAGCCTTGGTCGAGCACGACGCTCGTGCTGGCGCCGCTGGCTTGGGTCGCCGGCGGTTCGGGAGCCTCGTCTGCGGAGCAGCTCCACGCGCAGAGGAAGGCCAACGAAAGACAAGCGACCCGTCGCGCGATGATCCGTCGCGGGATGAACGAAGACGCGTCGCACGGATGCGAATCCGGCGGCGCCGCACTCGACGCGATGGCGCGGCGCATGCGCCTCACGAGCCGGGCGCCTCTCCCAGCGTCCCTTGGGCGGCCTCGAGCCTGGTGCGCGACTTGGCGAGGTTGGATCGCGCCAGGACCTCGACCGACATGGCGCGCACCAGCTCTTGCTGGAACTGCAGGACCTGGAAGACCGTCGACTGATCGTTCTCCAAGCGCGCGCGCTCCGCTTCCAGCTGCTCGCGCGCAAGCTCGAGGCTCTTCTGCGCTGCGCGCACGGCCTCGATCTGGTACTGCGCCTGGCGCACGGCGTCGCGCACATCGGCGAGCACCGACGTCTCCAGTTGGTCGTAGCGCAGCTTCTCCGCGCGCAAGTCGGCCCAAGTGGCGGCCAACTGGTTCTTCGCCGCAGTGTTGCCGATGGGAGTCGAGAAGGCGAGTCCCGCGCGCAAGGTCGGATAGTCGAAGGACGCCGCGTCCGAGAGCGCCTCGCCTTCGTTGGGATCGTAGCCCTGGCTCGCCGCCGACAAGTCGAAGTCGAGCTGGGGACGACTGTCGGAGCGCGCAACATCGCGCCGCACCTCGGCCGACTGGACGGACAGGCGCTGCTGGCGCAGCTCGGCCCGGCGATCGATGGCGATCGCCAGCGCGGCCTCCCATTGCGGCACCAGCAAGCCCGAAGCCAGTTGAGGCAGTTGCGTCGTGGGCTTGAGTTCGCGGGACCACGCGGCGCGATCCGAGCCGGGGAACACCAGCTGCTTCAACGCATCGGAGGCTGCTCGCAGGCGATTCTCGGCGGCCAGACGCTCCTGCTCGCGCTGCGCCAGCTCGGTCTCCGACTGCAAGACGTCGGTGCGCACCCCGAGGCCGGCGTCGAGCCGCTTCTGGCTCTGTTCGACCTGGCGACGAGCGAGATCGACTCCGGAAGAAGCCACTCCAAGTTCGGCTTCGGCCGCCACGAGGTCCCAGTAGGCGTTGGTCACGTCGAGCAGGAGCTTCTGGCGTGCTTGGCGCTCGCGTTCGCGTTGGCGCTGCCAGTCCTTCTCGCCCTGGCGCACCGAGGCCGTGGCGTAGTCGCGCCAGGCTCCGCGCAGGAGCGGCTGGCTGTAGGCCAGCGTGAGGAGGTCGTTGCTGGCGCGCGGATCGACGGCGAAGCTGCTGTCGGAATCGATCAGCGACGAGTCGAAGCTGGCTCGGAAGTTGCCGCCCGTCTCGAGCGGGCGCGTGAAACCGGTGCTCAGTTGCTGGACCTGGCGATTCGAGGCGCTGAACAAGTCGCTGGGTTCGATCTGCTGGTCGGTGTACGAGAGGTTCGCGTCGTAGACCCAGTCGAAGGCCCCGCCGGTCGCGCGATAGCGCAGCAAGGCGGCCTCGGTGGCGAGCTCCTCGATCTGCAGGCCGAGGTTGCGCTCCAACGCGAGCGAGCGCGCTCCGTCGAGGCTGAGCTCGGAGGGTGCCGGGGCGGCTTGCAGCAGCGCGGAGGCGCCCAAGGCGATCAGGATGGCGTCCATCGGAGCGTGGAGGATAGCAACGACGCGTCAGGAGCCGCCATCGCCGCCGGCAAGCAGCGTGGAAAGCACTGCTTCCACTTCCGGGAGGGCCCCCCGGCAGGCGAGCACGATGCGGCGGTCATCCTCGCCCGCCTCGGGCAAGCGTTCGATCCGCACCTCCAATCGGTCCATTGGCAGCGTGTCGGCCACCTTCTCGGCCCATTCCACGGCGCATACGCCTTGGCCGAACAGTTCGGCCCCGCCATCGGCGAGGAAGGCGCGTTCGCGGCCTTCCATCCACGCGTCGAAGTGCAGCAACGAGAGTCGTCCCGCGTGGCTCGCCATCAAGGCGAAGGTCGGACTGCTCACGGGACCTGCGACGTCGAGTCCGCGCGCCAACCCGCGGACGAAGGCGGTCTTGCCCGCGCCCAACTCGCCATCGAGCGCGACCACGACCGGCGAACGCAGCATGCGCCCCAGGCGGCAAGCCAACTCCTCGGTCTGCTCCTCTCCGCGCGTCGTGAACTCAGCTCGACGCGCCATGGATCCATCCGCCCCGGCCCCCAGGCAGCTCCAGGAGGCCGTCGTGTCGCGCCAGCGCGACGCCTTCGCCCTCGACGACCTCGCCAATGCGCGCGAGACCAAGCCGCTCGGCCACGCCGGAGGCGACGAGGCGCGCCGCGTCGGCTCGCGAAAGGCAGGCGAGCAGCTCGTGGTCCTCGCCATCGCGCAAGGCGTGCTCCAGCGGAGGCATGCCATCGCGAGAGGACAAGCGGCGCGCGTCCCGATGCACGGGGATGCACGCGAGCTCGAGGCGGAGCCGCGCGCCTGATGCCCACGCGATGCGGGAAGCGTCGAGGATCAGGCCGTCGCTCACATCCATCAGGACGCGCGCTCCATGGTCCACGAAGGCGCGCGCCGCGTCGAAGCGCGGTCGCGGACGCAGGTGCCGGCCGAGGATGCTGCCGCCCAGCGGTCCGGAGAGCCACAGTTCGTCCCCCACTCGCGCGCGATCGCGTCCCACGCTGCGCGCGCCGCGCCAGGCGCCAAGCGCAGTGACCGCGAACGCCAATGGTCCATCGGTGGCGGCGAGGTCTCCACCGACGAGTTCGGCGCCATGGAGCAGCGCGGCCCTCGATGCCGCCTCGATGGCGCGCCGCAGCTCCGCGTTCGAGCGCGAGCGCGGCGCCTGCACGCACAAGAGCACCGAGTGGGGCTCGGCGCAGGTGGCGGCCAGGTCGCTCAGCGCGCGCAACACGCACTTGCGCGCCAACGCGGCAGCCGCGACGCCCTCCTGCGCATGCTGGCCTTCGATGGCCTGGTCGGCGCAGGCTACGAGGCGTCCATGCGGCGTGCGCAAGACGGCTGCGTCGTGCATGGCGGATCCCACGAGGCGCGTCGGCTTCCCCCTGCTCGCCAACCAGCGATGCATGGCGTCCTCCGACCAGCTCACGCCGCCTCCTCGAGCGCGCGCAAGTACGCGGCCACGGCCAGCGCGACATCGGGCGCGCTCCAGATGCCCGCGATGCAAGCGATCCCGGCGGCTCCGGCCGCGCGCAGTTGCGGACAATCCTCGGGTCCCAGCCCCCCCACGGCCCACGCCGGTCGGCCGCAGCGCGCGAGTTCGCGTCGGAAGCCGTCGATGCCGAGCGGCTCCTTCCAACCCGCCTTGGATGGAGTGGCGCGCACCGGACCCACGAGCACGTGATCGCTCGCCGCGTGGATCGCCGGGTCGTCGCCGGCGTGGGCGCTGGTTCCAACGAGCATGCCGCGAGGCAGCTGCTCCCGCGCCACCGCGGCCGACAGGCCGCGCCAGGACAGTTGCACGCCGTCGGCATCGACCGCCACGGCGAGGTGGAGTCGGTCGTGCACCAACAGCAGGGCGCCGTCGTAGACGCCGCGCAAGCGCTCGCACAAGGCGAGGTAGGCGCGGTCCGACAAGCGCGGCTCGCGCACCAGCAGCGCGCCGAGGCCTGCGGCTCGGGCACGCGCCGCAGGAGCGAGGAACGCCTGGGCGTCCTCGTCCTCCAGCACGCCCGGGCTGATGGCGAGGAGCGCGGTGTTCATTCCTCGATCTCGACCAGCCAGCCCAGCTCGCGCAAGAGCGATTGCAGGCGACGCTGGGTGGAGCCGCCCTTGAGCTTGACGCGCCGCTCGTCGAGCACCTCCCGCACGAGCGGACGCACGCCGGGATCCTGGCGGAAGCGCGCCAAGACCTCGGGATCGTCCCCGCCTACGACGCAGTGCTTGTCGAGGTGCAGCACTCCCGCGCCGCGCGCCCAATCGCGCACCGTGTACAGCACGTTGTTGGGAACGGGCGTGCGCGAATGCTGCTCGAGCGTCGCGAGGATGCGCTTGAGGTGCATGCCTTCGTGCAGGGCGCGCACCACGCTCTTCTCCTCGATCTTGAACTTGAGGATGCTGCCCTTGGATTCGCGCGTGCAGAACCGGTCGAGGTCGTGCACCAACTCGGCGTCGTCGCCGGAGGGGAACAACACCACCTCGAAGTCGGGCGTCACGACCAAGTTGCCCAGCGCCTCCGTGGACTCGCCATGGGCCTCGGCGATGCCGAGCAGGCGCGCGCCGAGGCGCGTCACGCGCATGGCCACGGGATGGCCGGCCTTGTCGTAGCCGAGGTCCACGATGCCCAGCAAGTAGAGCCGTTGGCGCACCCAGGTCACCAGGTGCCAACTCAGGCGCTGCACATCGTCCATGGGCACGTACTGCCCGGATTGGAAGCGCGCCGCGAAGTACTCGTCGACCGCCAGGTCGTCGAGGCTGCACAGGTAGGTGTTGCGCGCCAGGAAGGGCACGTACATGAGGTCGTACCACACGCCCGGCTCGACGCGCTTCAAGAGGCGCATGTAGATGCGCCGCATGCGCGCCTGGTGGTAGTGCTCGCCGGGCAGGTCGCGCTCCTCGATGCAGTACTCGAGCAGCGCCCGGACCTTCTGTTCGAGGTCGCGCGGCTCCCAATCGCGTCCCGCGTGCGTCAAGGCGAAGGTGCGCTCGCCGGTCGAATCGATCAGGTGCTGGTCGCGCGCGAAGCGGTAGATGAACGCCAGCGTGTCGGCGCGCGACAGCTCCCTGCCGGGGTTGGGGATCAGCTCCGACTCGATGCGCCGCTCGGTGGTTTTGAAGATCTCTCCGCGCGTCGTGAAGCGCACGTCGTGGTCGAGCACGTACGCGATGAAGCGCGAGATGTTCGACACGAGGTCGACTCCGTAGGAAGCCTCCTCGTGCGGCTTGTCGGGGTCGCCCGGCACGGCCACGCGTCGCAGCCACGCCAACGCGACCTCGTTGAACACGAGCAGGGTCTCGTCGTTGTGCGCGATGCCGTACCGGCCGAGCTCCAGCCGCTCGACGGTGCCGACGAGCGACTCCTCCATCGCGTGGCCCCAGCGCCGCCCGTCCCACGGACCGATGGTGTCCATGCGGTCGTAGAGCGACTTGGGAACGATGCCGCCGAACTCGAGCACCGACTTGGCCAGGAACGCCTTCAGCGGATCGGCCATGCGCTCGAGGCGCGCCACCGCCGAGGCTTCGTTGGCGTACATCTTGTAGAGCTCGCGCACGCGCGCGGCCGGCGTGCGCGCGGCGCGGGCGGGATCCTCGTACATGCGGTCGATGTGGCCGCGCAGGGTGAAGACGTCGAAGATGCCGCGCTGGCGAGCGCGACGGCGACGCAGGATGGCGTCGCCGATGTCCTGCGGCACCGCCCAGGCGCGCGAGCCGAAGCTCGTCGCGTGCGTGCTCTTGACCTCGACCAGCAAGGCGTGCCGCGAGAGCACGGCCAGCGAGGCTTGCAAGTCGTAGGCGCTCATGTAGGCGAGATGGCGCGCGTTGAGCAACTCGCCGGCCGTGGTCTGGTAGCGCTGGCACTCGAGCGTCGCGTCGAGGATCGACAAGAGTCGCCGCGGCAGCGTGGCCACTCGCGCCTCGACGACCACGGGATTGCCCAACCACTCCAGCACCTGGCGACGCAGCGTGGCGGGATCCTCGGGCGGCTTGCCCGTGCGCTTGCCGCTCCAGAAGCGCCAATTCTCGAGCAGATCGCACTCGGCGACCTGCGCCAAGGCATCGGTGGCGCGCGGACGCGCGGCGCCGACTGGCGCATGGGGCGCGGCGCCTTGTCCGGCGGCGCGCTCCGGCAGCGGCTCTTGATCGTGCTTCCTCATGCCTGGGTGGCGGAGGCCGCGCCCGTCAGCGCGCCCGCTTCGACGATGTCGTAGGTGTAGCCTTGCTCGGTCAGGAACAACTGGCGCTTCTGCGCGAACTCCTGGTCGCGCGATCCCAGCGTAACCACGGAATAGAACACGGCGGCCGAACCATCGGACTTGGGACGCAGGATGCGGCCCAGGCGTTGCGCCTCCTCCTGCCGCGAGCCGAAGGTGCCCGAGATCTGGATGGCGATGTTGGCGTCGGGCAGGTCGATGGCGAAGTTGCCCACCTTGGAGACCAGCAGCAGCTTGATCTCGCCGGACTTGAAGCCCGCGTAGAGGCGTTCGCGTTCGGCGGTCGGCGTCTTGCCGGTGATGAGCGGCGCCGCGAGTTGGCGCGCCAGGGTCTCGAGTTGATCGATGTACTGGCCGATCACCAGCACATGCGCGCCCTCGTGCTTCTTGACGATGGCGCGCACGACCTCGGTCTTCTGCGGATTCTCGCTGGCGACGCGGAACTTGCCGCGCGCGTCGGCGAAGGCGTACTGGCTGCGGAAGGCCTCGTGCAAGGGCACGCGCACCTCGACGCAGCTGGCCGTGGCGATGAAGCCCTTCTGCTCGAGAACCTTCCACGGCACGTCGAAGCGCTTGGGGCCGATCAGGCAGAAGACCTCGTCCTCCTTGCCGTCCTCGCGCACCAAGGTCGCCGTCAACCCCAGTCGCCGGCGCGCCTGGAGCTCCGCGGTGACGCGGAAGATCGGCGCCGGCAGCAGGTGCACCTCGTCGTAG
>SXXH01000098.1 GCA_005789645.1 Planctomycetia bacterium | reverse complement strand
CACGAGGTCGCGCGTCGTCGTCTCGCCGACGCCTTCGCTGTTCGCGGCGCGCGTCTCGAGGCGCACGATCTGCTCGCCTTCGAGCCGCAGCTCGGCGGCGTCCTCGATGGTCACGATGCGTTCGCGCGGCCCGAGCGAAGACGAGGCGGCGTTCAAGAGCGTCGTCTTGCCGACGCCCGCTCCGCCGGCGAACAGGATGTTCAACCGTCCACGCACCGCGCCGCGCAGCAGCTCGGCCGAGGCGGGCGCGAGCGCGCCCAGCTCGACGAGGCGCTCGATGGTGAGCGCGCGCCTCGGGAAGCGCCGGATCGACAGCTGCGGCCCGTCGACGGCGAGCGGGGGGATGATCGCGTTGACGCGCGAACCGTCCGGCAGGCGCGCGTCGACCATCGGGCTCTTCTCGTCGATGCGCCGTCCGGCGTTGCGCACGATGCGCTGCACGACATGCAGGAGGTGCGCCTCGTCGCGGAATTCGACCGGCGCCGGCTCGAGCACGCCGCGGCGCTCGACATGCACCTTGCGCGGACCGGAGACGAGGATGTCGCTGACCTCGTCGTCGGCCAGCAGCGGCTCGAGCGGTCCGAGGCGGAACATGTCGTCAAGCACGCCTGACACGAGGCGTTCGCGCTCTCCTGCCGCGAGGTCGCGACCGAGGTCCTGCGCCAAGGCGCGCGCGCGGGCCTCGCACGAGGAGACCAGCACTTCGCGCTCGAGCTTCTCGGCCGCGCCGTAGTCGAGCGCCTGCACCAACTTCTGGTGCAGTTCGCGCCGCAACTCGGCCAGCCGCGCGGCCGTCGTCGCTCCGCTCACTGGACAGCTCCGGCCGCGGGGGGCGGATCCGAGGCGGCCACGCGCGGTTCGTCGGGACGCCGCCACGCGCCGGGACCGCGCAGGGCCTCGAGGCCGAGTTGCTTCAGCCGCACCGCGGCGCCGTCCAGACGCGCCTTGCCATGCAGCTCGCCTTCCATGAACAGCTCCCAGTCGTTCGGCGCCACGTGCAGGTCGCCCGGCAGCGGCAGCATGCGGCCGTCCTCGAGCGGCTCGACCAGCTCGGCCGTGATCATGACCACGAGCTCGGTCTGGTCCTGCTCGTAGCGAACGCTGCGGAACAAGGAGCCCAGCACGGGAACGTCGCCGAGGAAGGGCACCTTCGAGGAGCGCGCCTGGTCCTTGCTGCGCAGCAACCCGGCGAGCGCGAACGACTGGCCGCTGGCCAATTCGACCGTGGTGTTCGAGCGGCGCGTGACGATGCCCGGGATGGTGAAGCCGTTCTGCTTCAGCGCGCCGATCTCGCTCAGTTCGCTGACTTCGGGCGCGACTTCGAGGCGGATGCGGCCTTGGCCGAGGACCTGCGGCCGGAAGTTCAGCCGCACGCCGAACTCCTTGTACTGGATCGTGATCGTGCTGCCGCCGCCGACCACCGAGCCTTGCACGATCGGCACGGGGAACTCGCCGCCGACGAGGAAGGTGGCTTGCTCGCCGCTGACGGCGACGAGGTTGGGTTCGGCCAGCAGTCGCACGTAGCGGTTCTCGGCCAAGGCCTGCAGGTACGCCTCGAGGTTGGCGCTCGGCGCGCCGGCGAAGAGCGTAGTGGCGCTCGACACGGGGCTGCCCGAGGCGTCGAAGGCGAAGTCGGCGGCGCCCACCGAGGAACCGGCCTGCGGCGAGATGGACACCGATTGGAAGGGCGAACCGCCGGGTGCTTGCACGCCGCCGAAGGCCGACGAGCCGCCGACCACGCCGCTGAAGCCCAACTCGCGCAGCGCCGTGCGACTGGCCTCGGCGATCCGCACGCGCAGTTGCACCTGCTGCACGCCGGGGATGTGCGTCAAGTCGATCCACTTGAGGCCGCTCTTCTCCATGTAGGCGCGCAGCAGCTCGGCCGTGCGCACATCGGCGACGCGTCCGCGCAAGGCGACCACGCCGTCGACCTCCTGCACCGTCAAGCTCGCGCCGAAGAGCTCCTTGAGGCGCGTGGCGAGACCGTTCGCGTCGAGGCCCACGACCACGCGACGCACGACGCTGTCGCCCGATTCGAGGCGGAAGACGACATCGGTGGAACCGTGCCCGCGGCCGACCAAGAGCACTTCGCTGGGCGAGACGGGCTTGGCGTCGACCACCGCCGGATCGGCCACGACCACGAGCTCGACGCGCGCGTCGAGGCGCACGAGCGTCGAGCCGCCGACGAGCAGCGCTTCCGCGGGCTTGGCGTCCTGCGCCTTGGCCTCCACGGTGGAGATCCGCGCCAGGGGCGACGCGGAAGCCGACGCCGCGCCGACGCACAGCCACAGCAAGGCCGACACGGTGCAAGTCGTCATGGATCGTGCGCGAGGTTGTTCCATCACTGGTCCTTGGCGGGGAACTCGGTGCGTTCCGCGCGATCGCCGCCCAGCACCTTGACCTCCCATGCGGCCTTCTTCGGCGCGACGGGCGCGGGCTGGGTCGGAGCGACGACGGGAGCCGGCTGGCGCGGCGCGGGCTTCTCCTCGACGCGCGCCTCGACCTTCTCGGCGGCCGCGTCGCGCAGCCACTCGGCGCCGAACACGCTGGCGGTCGTGGCGACGGGCGTGACGGGTTGCTGCGCCGCGGCGCGGTCCTGTTCCGAGCGCAGTGCGATGCCCAGCGTGGCGCGCGAGCTGGCGAGCTCGAGGTCGGCGGCTTGCTGCGGCGTCACGGCGAGCGTCAGGGCCAAGCGACGCGACGAACCGCGACGCTCGGCGCCATCGGCGGCGCCCACGGCGTCATCGTTGACCGCCAGCACCTTGGCCGCCTCCAACACCGTGCGCGTCAGCGCCTCGCGCGCGGGCCCGGAGCGTCCCGGCACCTCGAAGGTCGCCAACACATCGACCATCGCGCCCGGGTACAGCACGACCTCGGGACCGGTGTCGCGCAGGCTGATCGTGATGGCGCGTTGGCCGCTCGGCAGCAGGTTGGCGATCGCCGCGCCCGAGAGGCGCGTTGTCAAGTTCACTTCACGCAGCGGCTGGCCCTTGGCGAGCGGCGCCACCAACGCGCGACCCAGCGCCTCGGAGCTGGAGGCGAGTCCGGCGTCGACGCCCTCGGGCGCGTTCGCCCAAGCCAGGTCCTGCGCCACGAGCTTGCGTCCGGCCGGCAGGTCGCGCGCCGCCACGATGTGCTGACGCGCGCCCGCGCCACGCGCGGTTTGGTCGGGCGAGGTCAAGGACTGGAGCAGGCCCACGAGCAGGGCCGCCACGGCCGCGACGGCGAGGCCGACGAGGAGCATGCGTGAATTGGTCATGGCAAGGGCTGGGTGCGGGGTCGTGGTGCGGTTCGTGGGGGATGCGTGGCGAAGTTCCAAGTCCGCGCGGCAGGGCGCGCGCGACGGATGTCCGGGCGTCAGGGATCGGGCTCCTTGACCATGGAGGCGCGCCCCACCAGTTCTTGCGGCAGCGGCATCAAGTTGGCGAGCCCCAGCAGCCGGTTGGACCGGTACGGGGCCGCGACGCGCACGCTGATCGGCAGGCCGGGCGGCACGAGCCCCGGATCGCCGGGCTCGATCGCCACCGTGGCGTCGACGATGCCCGCGTCGTCCAAGGCGGCGAGCACGCGCGCCTCGACCTCGCCGGCGGTGGCGCCATGCAGGGCCGCGACGCGCGCTCCCTCGCGCGCCGCGTGGTCGGTCTGGATGCTGCGCAGGATCGCCCAGCCGTACTCGAAGCCGGCGAAGATGACGATCAGCAGCAGCGGCAGCGCGATGGCGACTTCGATGGTCTCCACTCCGCGTCGCCTGGGGTGCGCGCGAGTTGCGAGGACGCGATGGTGCTGGGCGAACTTCACAGGATCGCTCCGTAGGTGTTCCAGTACCACCAACTGGCGATGGTTCCCACGAGGATCGCGGGGGCGTAGGGCATCCAATGGTCGGGCCGTTCGACCTGGTCGGTCGGCTCCGGCGCGGCGTTGGTGGTCACTCCCGAGCGCAGCACCTTGCGGAACTCGAGTCGAGTCATGGTCACGCCGTGCAGGATGGTGATCGGGACGGCGCCGAGGCCGAGGCGCTTGATCGTCATGATCATGCTCCAGACGAAGCCCGCGAAGGTGACCCCGAGCACCAGCACGACTGCCGGGTCCGATCCGACCCAGGCACCCATGGCGAGCATCAGCTTCGCGTCCCCCGCGCCGCCGCCGGCGAGGATGTAGGCGCCGATGAAGATCCCGCCGCAGATCAGGGCGCCCAGCAGCGCGTCGCCTACGCCGGACAGCCCGCCTTGGATCCCCCAATACGACACGCCCAGGGCGAACAGCGGCAGCGTCAGCCAATTGGGGATGCGCATCGAGCGCAAGTCCGTGCGCGTCGCCACCAGGCACGCGACCAACAGCAGCACCCACACCCAAGCCGGGGGGCCCGAGGGTAACGCCGAGGTGGATTCGAGCAACGCAAGGGCGGATGTCATGGAAATCCGATTGGTGCCGAGCTTGGGAACGGACGCAGGGACATCGGACGGGTGAGGTGAGCCGTCATCGGCCTCCCAGCAATGGTACTCTTCATGCCGGAAGCCGAGCCGCCCCTTTCCTGAAGATGGTCATTCCCCAGCACCTCGCAAGTCGACCCGTGGGGGGGCATTCTCGCGCCGGGGTGGCCTCCATCAAGATCGTCGTGGCCTTGCCGGTCGTGATGATGCTCAGCTGGCTGGGGGCGGAGGTAGGTTTGGCCCTGCGGGCCTACACACAAGCCAAGACGGCCGCAGACGCCGTGGCGTTGGCCGCGGCGGCTCGCTTCCCGGACGGTCCGGAGGCGGCCGTGACAGACGCCTTGGCCGCAGCCGGCGCCAATCGCGGGCCCAACGGTCCGGTGGTCGTGCAAGTGATCGACGGCAAGGCGGGTGGGGGCGATCTGCTGTTCGGCGAGTGGGATGCCCAGACGCGCCAATTCACCCCATTGCCCGAAGGCGGTCCGGCCGTGCGCGTGCGCGTGCGCTTCGCCGCGGACCACCCCAATGGCCCGGTGGGCCTAGTCTTGGGCGGGTTGTTCGCCAACGGCCCCTTCAGCATCGAACGCAGCAGCGTCGCGGTGCACCGGCCTGCGCGCCACACGACCAGCTTGTTGGTGCAGGATCCGGCGGCGGGCGCCATCGCTCTGGCGGGCGAATCCAGCTTGCGCAGCGCCGGCGGCATCTCGGTGGCCTCGTCCGATGTCCGTGCCGTGTCGGTGTCGGGCTCCAGCCAACTGGTAGCGCCCATCGTGCGTATCGCAGGCGATCTGGATCCGGCAAGCGAGGCGCGCATCGACGGCCGGGTCGTCGCCGACTATGACGTGCCGGCCGATCCCAAGGCCGCCGTGCCGCTGCCGGCTTGGAGCTCCGGCCCGGCCCTTCCCATCGGACACGACAACGTGTCCCTGACGCGCGTCGCCCCGGGTCTGCACACGGGGCTCGAAGCCAGCGGCGGGCGCATCGTCTTGACCGCTGGACTGCACCAGTTCGACGGTTCGATCGTGCTCTCGGGCAACGCCGAGCTGTACCTCGATGGTGCCACCATCCAGCTCGGCGACTTCGTCGGCTTGCAGTTGACCGGCGCCAGCCGCCTGGTCGGCGAGCCCATGACCGGGTTGCCCGGTTGGGGGCGCACATGGGCCCTGCAACGCAGCTTGGCGTCCACATGGATGATCTCCGACCTCGCGAGCATCCAAGCCGAGGGACGGTGCTACGCGCCCACGGCTGATGTGGTGCTCGAAGACGCGGCGCAGGTGGCCATTGGGCCCGCGATCTTGCATGGCATCGAGTTGCAGGGCTTGTCCGAGGCCAGCTTCGACGGCCGCCTGCCCGAGATCGACGAAGAGCCGCAGCCCGGCCGGGCCAGCTTGGTGCGCTGAGAGACAGCGCGCTGTCGAGCGCCTTCCACGTGCGCGCCAGTGCCGCGTAAGTTATTTCCGGTAAACGATTTACGTCTATTCTTCTGCATTTCCTGTCTGAGCCGGTTGGAGTTCTGCCGCAGGCGTGTCTCGGGAAGTGTCCGGCGCGGCAGCGACGGCCACCCACGGCGGGTGGCGGCTCTCGAGGGCCGGGCGAACCCTCCCCGAATCCAAAGGAATGCCTGCCATGTTCTCCTCCCTGCAACGTCTCGCGGTCCTCTCCCTCGCCTCGCTCGCTCTCGTCGCATTGTCGACCACGGCCAAGGCGCAGTCGCTGATCACCAAGTCGCAGCGCGAACTCGTCATCCTCCAAGCCGACCTCGGCGGCGACTTCATGTACGAGTTCATCGAAGACCAAGGCGTCAACGCGGCCGTCGCGCAGTTGGCGCCGGCCTACAACCGCGTGCGCGTGGTGCGCGACGACCAAGCGTCCTTGAGCGGCCTCGTCAACGCGCTCAGCGCCTCTACCATCCTCGCCAACGTGCGTGCCGTCGACCTAGTCATCATGACGCACGGTTCCGACTGGGTCAGCGACTCGGGCTGGGACGAGTGGATGGTCTTCTCCAACGAAGAGTGGCGCTCGACCCTCGAGGTCAGGAACCGCCTGCAGTCGAGCCTCACCGCGGCGCAACGCTCCAAGCTGCGCATGGTGTTCAGCACGGCTTGCTACAGCTCGTCGCACAGGAACCAATGGATCGAGGCGGGCTTCAAGTGCGCTTCGGGTTCGGTAGGCGTGTACGCCGACTCGGCCGCGAGCTTCCTGCCCTTCCTGTCGACGTGGGCTTCGGGCGCCAATGCTCCGCTCCTGCCCTTCCTGCCCGACCCGCGCAGCACGCAGACCTTCCAGGTCGCCGTCAACGCCGCCAACGTAGCCGACCCGATGCGCAACTGGGACAACGCCGCCCGCGCCTACTACCTCGCGATCTTCCGAGCCGATGTCGCGTTCGACGTCAACAGCTGGCGCCACACGAGCTTCTCCTCGAACGCGGCGCGCAACTTGACGATCGCGAAGATGTTCTGAGTCATGGCGAAGGCGGCGACCATGCCGCGCGCAGCACCAGCCGCGGGGGCGACCCTGCGGCTGGTTGCATGTCGCGGGCTCGGATCGCGCCGGCACGAGCGGTCTTGGCCGAGACTTGGCTTGCCTTGCGAGCGCGGTGCCGGAGGATGAATTCCATGCGCGCCGCACAATACACCCAGCCTGACGCACCCCTGAGACTCGTCGACTTGCCCGTGCCCACGCCTGGGCCGGGCCAAGTGCTGGTGCGCATGCACGCCAGCGGCGTCTGCGGCACCGACATCCATGTGTGGCACGGGCACTTCCCGGTGACCGCGCCGCTCGTCCTCGGCCACGAACCCGTGGGCGTGGTCGAGGTCCTCGGCGCGGGCGTGCAAGGCTTGAAGGTCGGCGATCGCGTGGGAGTGTCGTGGGTGCAGCGCGGTTGCGGCGCCTGCGGCCAGTGCCAGCGCCACAAGGAGCTCTACTGCGACGCGGCGACGACTTGGATGACGCTGGTTGGCGGCCACTGCGAGGACATGCTGGCCGAGGCGCGCGGCTGCACCTTGATTCCCGCGGGCGTCGACTGGGCCGTCGCCGCGCCCATGTTCTGCGCTGGCTACACGGTGATGAGCGGCTACCGCAACGCGCGCGCCAAGGCGGGCGAGCGCGTCGCCGTCGTCGGCATCGGGGGCCTCGGCCACCTCGCCGTGCAAGTCGCCAAGGCCATGGGCCACGAGGTGGTCGCCATCACGGGCAGCGCCGACAAGCGCGCCGAGTCGCTCTCCTTCGGCGCCGACGAGGTGTTGGTCGTCAAGGAGCACGCCGGGCTGGAGCTCGCCGCCATGGGTGGCGCGGACATCGTCTTGTCGACCTCCAACTCGATGCGCCACAACTCGCAGGTGCTCGCCGGGCTGCGCCACGAAGGCCGGCTCGTGACCATGGCGGTGGGCGGAGAACCCATCGCCGTCGATCCGATGCTGATGCTGCTGAAGCAGCTTTCCGTCGTGGGATCGATGCAGGACGAGCGCCAGGACATGGTCGAGGTGCTCGCCTTGGTGGCGGCGGGCAAGGTCAAGCCCAAGCTCGAGTTGTACGGGCTCGACGAGATCAACACGCTCATGGAACGCCAGCGCGACGGCAAGGTGCGCTACCGCGGCGTGATCGAGCTCGCGCGTTGAGTCGCGGAGCGCGATTCAGTCGCGCGCGAAGGCGAAGTCGAACTCGTAGGGCACGACACCAAGGCGCAGCGCCAGGCGCGCGCGCAGTCGAGGCCGCGCCGCGACACGGAAGTCGTGGAACACGACCTTCTCGGCTAGCTCCAAGCTCTCGCGCGCGACGAGCACCTCGTGCAAGGCGGGCCGTTCGTCCCCGTCGTCGTCGCGGTACACCACGAAGGTGGCGCGCTCGATGCGCTCCAGCCCCGGCGGCACGCGCGCGCCGATCCAGGCCATCGAAAGCTCGGCGGTTCCGTTCTCCGACCTGACCTTGGCACGGCGCGCGATCAGCTCCGGCGCTTCGATCAACTCGCGCGAGCTGCCCGCCGGCCAGCGCGTGGTGGAGCAGCCGGCGGCGAGCAGCGCCAGCGCCGCCGTGCACGCGCCTCGACCGTCAAGCAAACTTGACGACCGCGGTCCTTTCGTGCGCTGTGTGGCGTGCATGGTCGCGTTCGCCGCGTCGGCTTGGTGGCTCGCGTCGGCTTGCTGGTTCCCGGCGACTCAGTAGTTCTTCGCGAACAACACGCGGCGCGCGCTGGGCGCGCCGGTCTTGATGCAACGACCCGGCTCGAGCGCCGGACCCTGGCCGTCGTACGGCAGGCAGCGGATGGTGGCCTTGGTGGCTTCCTTGATCGCCTTCTCCGTCGCGCCGGTGCCGTCCCAGTGCGCGTGCACGAACTTGGAGCCCTCGCCCTTGAACACCGCGACGAACTCGTCCCAGGTGTCGACGACGACCGTGTTCGCCTCGCGGAAGGCCAGCGCGCGCTCGTAGAGGAAGCGCTGGAACTCGTCGAGGATGCGGCCGACGGCCACGCCCAGGTCCTGCATCGAGAGCGTTTCCTTGACCGCCTTGCCGTTGGCGTCGAGCGGCGCGATGCGGCGCTTGGCCATGACCGTGCCCGCGGCGAGATCGCGCGGTCCGAGTTCGATGCGCAGCGGGACACCCTTGCGCTCCCACTCGTAGTACTTGTCGCCGGGACGGAGGTTGTCGCGGTCGTCGACCTTCACGCCGAGACCGTCCTCGCGCAGCTCCTTGGCCAGCTTGTGCGCCGCCTCGCAGACCTGCGCCTTCTCCGCATCGCTCTTCCAGATCGGCACGAACACCACGTGGATCGGCGCCAGGCGCGGCGGCAGCACGAGGCCGTCGTCGTCGGAGTGCGCCATCACGACCGCGCCGACGAGGCGCGTGGAGACGCCCCACGAGGTCTGCCAGACGTGCTCGCGCGCGCCCTGCTGGTTCTGGAAGGTGACGTCGAAGGCCTTGCCGAAGTTCTGGCCGAGGTCGTGGCTCGTGCCGGCCTGCAGCGCCTTGCCGTCCTGCATCAGCGCCTCGATGCAGCGCGTCTCGACCGCGCCGGCGAAGCGCTCGTTCTCGGTCTTCACGCCCTGGATCACGGGCAGCGCCATCACCTCGTGCGCGAAATCGCGATACACGTCGAGCATGCGCGCGACCTCCTCCTGCGCCTCTGCGTGCGTGGCGTGCGCGGTGTGGCCTTCCTGCCACAGGAACTCGCCGGTGCGCAGGAAGAGCCGCGTGCGCAGCTCCCAGCGCATCACGTTCGCCCACTGGTTCAACAGCATCGGCAGGTCGCGGTACGAGTCGATCCACTTCTTGAAGAAGTGGCCGATGATCGTCTCCGAGGTCGGGCGCACCACGTAGGGCTCCTCGAGCTCGTTCTTGACGCTGATCTTGCCGTCGTGGGCCTTGAGACCCGAGTGCGTGACGACGGCGCACTCCATCGCGAAGCCTTCGACGTGCTGCGCTTCCTTGGCGAGGACGGAGAGCGGGATCAGCAGCGGGAAGTACGCGTTCTGGTGCCCGGTCTCCTTGAAGCGCCGGTCGAGGTCGGCCTGCATCTTCTCCCACACGGCGTAGCCGTGCGGCTTGATGACCATGCAGCCGCGCACGACCTCGGCCGCTTCGGCGAGCCCTCCTT
Source organism: Planctomycetia bacterium (assembly GCA_005789645.1). Classification (GTDB taxonomy): domain Bacteria; phylum Planctomycetota; class UBA1135; order UBA1135; genus SXXH01. Next base: position 42,200 of record SXXH01000098.1, on the reverse strand, counting down.
CGCGCACGACGTCCTGGTACCACTGCGCGTAATCCTGCGCGCGGGGTGTGATGCGAGCTCCGGCCATGGCTTCCTCGGTTCTTGGGCCACCCGTCGCAGGCCCCCCCATTGGGGCCGGCCGGCGGCACGCAGGGCGGCAAGGGTAGGGGACGCCCACCGCCCCCGCCACAGACCTCCACGCCCGTCGCTGTCGTGTTGGGGTGGCCCGGAGACGGGAAGAGCGCCGAAAGCTCGCGAGGGAACTGCAGGACCTCCCATTTTCAGCCGACAAGCCATCCTGTCCTAGGGGGCCGCGACTCGGCCGTCCGCGGTAGACTCCCGGCGCAAGTCCAAAAAGGCGCGCCAAGACGGCCCAAACGACCGTCCAAGTCGCCCGACCCCGAATCCGCCCGCCTAGGTACTCCTGATCATGAGCCTCGCCACCCAAATCCGTCCCGAGATGACCATGGAGCAGATCATGGACATCGCGCCCGCCGCGCAGCGCGCGCTGTTCCAGCGCTACCACGTGGGCGGCTGCAGTTCGTGCGGGTTCCAGCCGAGCGACACGCTGGCGCAGGTCTGCAAGGACCACAACATCCTCGACATCAACGAGGTCGTGCGCACGATCGTCAACGCGCAGGAGGCCGACGCCAAGCTGCAGGTCGCCTGCGCCGAGGTGAAGGGTTGGCTCGACGCGGGCGAGCGCTTCCTGTTCCTCGACGTGCGCATGCCCGAGGAGCTGCTCCAGGCGAAGATCGCCCAGTCCGAGCCGCTCGACTACGACAACCCCGGCAAGTACATGGAGCTGCCGAAGGACTCGAAGATTGTGTTCCACTGCAAGAGCGGCGTGCGTTCGCTCGACGTGGCCGCGTACTTCAAGGGCCACGGCTTCACCAACGTCTGGTCCATGCGCGGCGGCATCGACGAATGGAGCCGCGCGATCGACCGCGCCGTGCCGGCGTACTGACGCACACACGCACACCACCGGCGCCAGTCGGTGGCGGACGCACCGAGCGTCCAAGCACTGCGATTCATTTCGCAGCCCGGCGCGCCCGACTGCCCTCGGACGCGCCAGGCGACGGCGGACTGCCCCCGCCGTGGCCCGCGGGTCGGCCACCCCGACCGGCGCTTTCGGCGCGGCCGCCTCCCTGCCCGGAGGCGGCCGCGCTCCTCTTCCCGCCGAGGCTCGCGCCCCGATCGGCCGGCTCGCGTTGCGCCATGGCCCGCCAAGTCGCATCCTTTCCCGGTGCGCGCGGCCGCTCGGCCGCGACCCGATATGGCCGCGGACCCCACATCGAACAAGCCCGGTCGCACGGCCGCGAACGCCACGCCGCGCCGCACCGAGCTGGTGCTGACGACCTACGAGAATCCGCGTTCGCTGGCGTTGTGCCTCGAATCCGTCGGACGGCAGGTGGTGGCCTGCGATTCCATTTGCGTCGCCGACGACGGGTCCGGGCCCGAGACCAAGGCCGTGATCGAGGCCTTTCGCGCCGCGCGGCCGGACTTGCGGCTGCGCCATCTTTGGCACGAGGACCTTGGCTTCCAGAAGTGTTCGATCCTGAACAAGGCCATCGCCAGCTCCGAGGCCGAGTTCCTCGTGTTCATCGACGGCGACGTGCTGATCCACCCCATGTTCGTGGCGCGGCACCTGGAACTCGCGCGACGCGGGCGTTGGTCCACCGGCAGCTTGATCCGTCTGGACGCACCCGCGACGGCGGCGGTGACGACCGAGCTCGTGGCGAGCGGCGTGGTCTTCGATCGCGATTGGCTGGGCGAGCAGCGAGCCTTCGATCGCTTCTCGACTTGGCTCAAGTCGGCGCCCTGCCCCAAGTGGCTCTCGAACCTGCTCGAGCTTTGCTGGCCGACGCGCCGCTCGCTGTGCGGAGCCAACTGGTCGGCGTGGCGCGACGACATCCTCGCGGTGAACGGCTTCGACGAGACCATCACCTACGGCGGCCTCGACAAGGAGCTCGGCGACCGCATGCGCAACGCGGGCATCCCCGGGCGCCACTTGCGCTTCAGCGCGCCACTCGTGCACCTCGACCATTCGCGTCCCTACGCCGACGGCAAGAAGAAGAAGCGCAACAAGGACTGGATCCACGAAGTGCGCCGCAGCGGCGTCAGCTGGACCAAGCACGGCATCGTCAAGGCCGAGGGACGCCCGACTTGAACGGCCTCGAGGCCAGCGTGGTGGTGCCGACCTACAAGGACTGGGATGCCTTGCAGGAATGCCTCGACGCCCTGGCCGCGCAGACCGCCTGCGCGGAGCGTTTCGAGGTGCTGGTGGCGAACAACAACGCCGACCCACTTCCGCCCTCCGGCTTGCGCCTGCCCGCCAACGCGCGCATCGTGCACGTTCCCGCTCCAGGCTCGTACGCGGCGCGCAACGCAGCCCTGCGCGAGGCGCGCGGCGAGGTGCTGTTCTTCACCGACAGCGACTGTCGTCCGGAACCGGAGTGGATCGCGGCTGGCCTCGCTCGCATGGCCGGCTTGGGCGAACTCGACCGCATCGCCGGGCATGTTCAGCTAGTCAGCCGCGAACCGCGCTGGAACCTGTGGGAACTCTACGATCGCTCGACATGGTTGCGCCAAGAGGACTACGCGCGCGCTGGTTGGGCCGCCACCGCCAACCTCGTGACGCGTCGCTCGGCCTTCGATCGCGTGGGTGCCTTCGATGCAGGGACCTACTCCGGCGCCGATCGCGAGTGGAACCTGCGCGCCCAGCGCGCAGGTGGGCGCATCGCCTGCGCTCACGAGGTGCGCGTGCTGCATCCAGCGCGCGCAAGCTTCGCCGAGTTGGCCAAGAAGCAACGTCGCACCTACGGCGGGCGCCACGCCTTGCTCGCCTCTCGAAGCTGGCGCAGGCTGGTGCCGCCACTGAACTACCTCTTGCCACCGTTGAAGTCCGCGCGACGAGTTCTGCGGCAACGCGAGCTCGCGTGGCGGCACAAGCCGCTGGTCTTCCTCGTGGCTTGGCTGCTGCGCCTGTTGGGCCTGTGGGAGAGGTTGCGCCTGCTCGTCCAAGGAACCACGACGCGTCGCGCCTGACGATCCTCGAGTACCCCGGCCCCCGCGTGGTCGCTACACTCCCGCGCAGCGACGGCATGGGCAGGTCTTCCGACAAGCGTGGTTTGGCCAAGGCGATCATCGGGCTTTTGACCCCGTTTCGATCAGGCGTGCCATCCAAGCGCATCCGCGTGCTCGACGAGCAGTTGCGCGCGGAACGCGCGGCGACCTTGGCGGGAATGGCGGAGTTCCAGCGCCTGAAGACCGGTTGCGAAGGCACTTCGCCGCTGCTGCGCCGGAACGTGCACAGGTTGGAGAAGGGCCTGTGCATGCCTGATCGCAGGTCGGTGTTCGGCATCGAGTACATCGACGACACGGTGGCCTTGTACGCGCGCTTGGCCGCCCAATCGGACGCCGACGCCATCGAGGTCCAGTGGGCCGCCGATGTGCTGGCCCGCTACTTCTCCGTGGTGGACTTGAAGGACCCTCGGCTCGCCGCGGCCCACGCGGCGTGGTCCGCCGTGCCCAGGCGCTCGACCGGCTCGCCTGAGCACGCACCTTATCCCGAGCGCGAGCTGCCGGCCTATGTCGCCGCCCAAGGCGCTCCGGTGGGCTACCCGTCGTTCCTGGCCCTCGTCCGCGCGCGGCGCTCGCAGCGCTGGTTCCAGGACAAGCCCGTCGCCCCCGAGGATCTCGAGGCCGCGGTGGCCGCCGCGCTGCAGGCTCCCAGCGCGTGCAACCGCCAGCCTTTCACGTTCCACTGCGCCCTGCGTCGCGACCTCATCCGGGACATGGCGGCGCTGCCGCTGGGCACGGCCGGCTTCGGCGCGGACCTGCCCGCCCTGGCATGCGTCGTCGGCGACCTCTCGATGTACGCGGAGCCACGCGATCGCCATCTCGTGCACATCGACTCGTCATTGGCCGCGATGCAGTTCATGCTGGCACTCACCACGCTTGGTCTGGGCTCCGTGCCGATCAACTGGCCGGACCTGCCCGACAACCACGAAGCCATGCGCCGTCTCCTAGGCCTCGCGCCCCACCAAGTGCCGATCATGCTCATCGGAGTGGGCCATCCCAAGCCGGATGCCATGATCCCGTACTCCGGCAAGCGCTCGGTCGCGAGGGTCCTGCGCATCCATGGTTGACATCGTCGTCGACATCCAAGGCGTCTGGTTGCCCAACAAGGGCGCGGAGCTCATGGCTCGCGCCACGGTGGACGAGTTGGGCCGACGGTTGCGTGGCGCTCGCTTCACATCGCCGGCGCAAGGTCCCGATGCCGCCCGCGCCGCCCTGGGCATGCCTTCGCGCCCGGCCCGTTCGCCCGGCAAGGAGCGCTTGTTGCGTCTCGTGGGGCTGGGGCCGCGCCACACGCATGTGGTGGACATCTCCGGCTTCGGTTACGGCGACTATTGGGGGCCCAAGAAAGCCAAGCAGCGCGCGGGGGCCGCGATCCGCGCCGGGCTGCCGACCTACTTGCTCCCGCAGGCCTTCGGTCCCTTCAGCGAGCCCGGTCTCGTGGCCGAGATGCGCCGCATCGTCGCTGGCGCGCGCTTCATCGGTGCTCGCGATCGGGCGTCCCTCGAGCACCTGCGTTCCTTGGGCGTGTCGCGCGAGTTGCGCGCCCATCCCGACATCACCATCGGACTCGACGCCTCCAAGCGCCGCATCGAACGTCCCGCGGGACCGTATGCGTGCCTCGTTCCCAACGCGATGACGGTGCGGTCAGGTGCGCTCGACGAGGCCGCGCTGGTCGACTTGTACGCTCGCTGCGCCAAGATCTGCCGCGAGGCCGGCGTGGAGCCGATCGTGGTGCTGCACGAGCCCGAGGCCGACGAGCGCTTGGCCCGCCAGTTGGTGGAGCGTGCAGGTGGACTGCGGGTCGTGGCATTGGAAGACGCCTTGGACATCAAGGCGCTGCTGGCTGGCGCGCGTTGCATCGCGACGGCTCGGTTCCATGGACTGGTGAGCGGCCTCTCCTCGGGCGTGCCGAGCCTCGCCATCGGCTGGTCCCACAAGTACGAGGAGCTGCTGGCGGACTTCGATTGCCCGGAGTTGCTCTACGCAGGTGATCCGCAAGCGTTCGTCGCTCGGATGGAGACGATCCTGCGGCCTGATGGCGCCGTGGAACTCGCAGCGCGCATTGGCGCCGCGGCGAGCCGGCACAAGGCGGCCCTGTCCGCGCTGTGGGACGATGTCGCCGAGGACATGCTCCGCACCAGCCGTTAGGTGTGGCGCACACATGGCGCCCGACTCGCGCTTCTGCTTTCGTCAAGGCCTGTGGCCGAGCGGAGCTGGATGGACACGGGAGGGTGCATCAGTCGCAGAACCGCGAAGCACCCTCCTCGCGCGAGCCGTTCGATCGGATGCGGATGCGTTGGACGCGCGTGGCCGCCAGGCATCTGCGCCTGCTGCGCTGCGAGCCGAGCGCCCGCGTCGAGATCGCTCCGCGTTCCACCAATCCAACCAGCCTTGTTCGCTCGCTGGCGCGAACATGCGTTTCGATGATGCGTGCGCCGACCCTTGGACACACTTGATTCGACCCCAGTCGGCTGCATAGGTTGAATCTCGGGCGCGGAATTCCATCCGCGCGGTGTGCGAGGACATTGGCCACGCACTCGAAGAAGTCGAAGTGCTTGGTGCAGGAGAATTGCCGCATGGACACGTTGGATGCCACCGTCGTCGTGCCCACCTACAACGACTGGGAAGGAGTGCAGCGATGCCTGGACGCCTTGGCCAACCAGAGTCTGGCCCCGTCGCGCTTCGAGGTGGTGGTGGCCAACAACAACCAAGAGCCCGCGCCACCCAGTGGGTTGCGTCTGCCGCCCAACGCCCTCATCGTGCACGTCCAGCAACCGGGATCCTACGCGGCGCGGAACGCCGCCTTGGTGCACGCCAAGGGTCGGGTTGTGTTCTTCACTGATGGCGATTGCCTTCCGGAGCGTGATTGGCTGGATGTGGGGCTGTCGCTGATGCAAGGACGCGCACCGCTCGACAGGGTCGCTGGCGCCGTGGAGTTCACGAAGAAAGGCGCGGAGTGGACCGCGGTGGAGTTGTACGACAGCCTGCATTGGATGAAGCAGGCGGAGTACGCCGCGGCTGGCTGGGCGGCAACGTCGAATCTCGTGGTATTCAAGCGCGCCTTCGATCTCGTCGGGCCGTTCAGGACCGACCTCTATTCAGGCGGGGACCGCGAGTGGGGCGAGCGCGCCAGCGTGGCCGGCGGCACCATCGCCTTCGCGCCAGGCCTCAGGATCAGGCACCCCGCGCGCGCGACACTTGCCGCCTTGGTGCGCAAGCAGCGACGCGTGGATGGAGCGCGCTTCCTGAGAGAGCGGAAGCGTGGTTGGCGCCTCTACGCGCCTCCTCTGAGGCGCATGCTGCCGTCGATTCGAGCCACTCGCCGGTTGCTGCGGATGAATGAACTCGACCTGTTCCGCCGGTTGCAGCTATGCGGCATTTCATGGCTGCTGCGGGCAGTGGTAGTGCTCGAGCGCACGCGGCTCGCGTACTCGTCGAGGCATGCGGTCAGGGACTGAATCCAGCCGCGCTGGATGGGCGCGGCTAGGATTTCGCGTGTCGGCGCCGCGCGCGCCAGCGCTCTTGCAGCCTGCGCGCGAAGAGCCGCAGCTTGTTCGAGGCTTCGGATCCGTGGTAGCGGCCCTTGCTGGCATGGCGCAGGCGCGAGACGCCGGGCAGGTCGATGGGGACCCCGTGGGTGCCGAGGATCCAGCGGAAGGCCGTGTCCTCGCGGCACTTCTGGAACTCGCGCTCGGCGCGCTGATAGCACGAGATGTCGCGGCAATAACCGAGGGCGCGAGCCACGTCCCCGTGGGTGATCTGCAGCGGACCCTTGGCCTTGGTGGCGATCGTGGAGCTGAACTCCAACTCGCCGGATGGCTGGCGCAGGCGCGGCTCGGCTTCCCCGGCGAGCGCCGCGTCGTCCAGCAGCGTTGTCAAATTCTCTTGACGCGGGTACACGAGCGGTTCGACGCGGCCCTGCAGGGCGCGACCGAGCGCGTCGAGGCAGCCTTCGCCGAACAAGAGATCGCAATCGGTGAACCAGATCCAGTCGGCCCGCGTCGCCAGCGCCGCGTGGTTGCGGCCGATCGAACGGCGGAACAAGTGCTCCTTGGCCAGCGCCCGCCACTGCCAGCGCACGTTGGCCGGCTCCTGCTTCGCGGCGACCTCGAGGAGACGCGCCGTGCGTCGATCCTCCCGGCAGAAGTACACCGTCATGGTCGCTTCCACTTCGCGCGGTGGATGCAGCACCAGCGAACCGAGCTGGTGCTCGAGCAGGTGGGAGTAGTTCCAGCAGTGGCTGACGATCTCGATGCGGAGCCTGCCGCCCTTCGCCTGCGGCTCGAATTCGGTGCGCGGCCAGAACCCGCGGATGGGCAGCCAGCCCGATGCGGCCCAGCGCATCAACCAGCCCTGCAACCCGTGCAGCGACGAAGGTGGAGCCACGCCCAGCTCCGGCGGGGCGATGTCGCGCGCGTCTGGAACGCGGCTCGCGGCATCGGGCATGCGCGCGACGCTGTCGGTGGTGTCGTGGGCCATGCGCCGATCGCGGCGCAGTCTAGCAGCCTCGCGCCGCGCCTCAGCGCGGGCCTTGCACCAAGCCCAGTCGGCGGTCGACTTCCACGACCAGGGTATGGTCCTTGTGGCGCAGCACCAGCGCGGCGTCCTGGTCCGGCACGCCGCGGGCGTCGAAGCGCACGAGGCCCGCGTCGGGGACGCTCGTCGCGTCGAAGCGCACGCCTTCGAACACGGCGTCGGAGTCGAGGCGCCGCACGGGGAGCGCGTCGTCCGGGGCGAGCGCGATCCAGCCGCGCCCGTCCGGGGCGAAGGACAAGGTCGCCGGCCGGCCTTGGCTGATGGCGCGCGACTGCAGGAGGCGCAGGTCGTCGGCCAGGAGATCCGCGGCGCTCGACAAGCTCACCTCGGGGCGGCCGAAGTGCAGCGAGATCGCCAAGGCGGCGACGAGCGTCGTCGCCACCAGCGCGAGCAGCAGCTCCAGCAAGGTGAAGCCACGCCCTGCATGGCGGGTCGAATCGCGCTTGTCGTGCACGGGTGCGTCCATGGTTCACATCTCGTAGTAGGCGCGCCCGGCGTCCGGGCCCGCGCCGCGGCAGTTGGCGCGCAGCTCGCCGGTGGAGGGCTTGTACAGCCAGCCGCTGCCGTCGTCGGCTTGCGCGGGCCAAGGCTCGTCGTTGGCGAGGAAGCGCACGTCCGAGCGACCATTGATCGGGTTGGCGGGCACGCCGCGTTCGAGCCGCGCGTGCGCCGCGTCGTCGAAGGCGTGCAGCGCTCGCGACGAGGCGTAGGCGCGCTCGAACCACTTGCCGTCGACGCTGCTGTCGGCGCCTTGGCCCGGGTTGGTGCCATGCTTGGCGCGGTAGGTCTCGATGACGGCGCGCAACTCGTCGAGCCGCCACGACAGCTCCGCTTGCGCGCGTTGCGCGCGCAACGCGTCGAGGTCGCGCTTCTCGGCCGGCGCTTGCGCGACATACAGCACGAGGCCGGCGACGCAGGTGAGGACCGTGCAGAGCACCGCGCGCTGCGAGTTGCGCGAGGATGGGTGCGGGTTCCGCGGTGGGGTTGGATGGGCCATGTTGCGGGGGACGGGGGCTGGCTGGAAAGTCCTTCCGCCTATCGGCCCGCGCCGCCACAGACCTTGAGCCGCCGGGCGTCGGGCGCCCGAATGGCCATGGAGTGCGTAGGTCGCGTCCCGGACGCCGCCGGGCCGAAGGTGGTTCCGCGCTCCGTCGCGCGGGCTCAGCGAGCCAGTTCGTCGAACAGCCGCCGCGCCGCCCCTGCGCGGGGGTCGTGGACCATGGCGGTCGCCCAATCCATGGTGAAGCGCGCGTTGATCTCGCTGAGCGGGTTCAGGACTTCGCGCCCGCCGGCCTTGTAGGTCCAGGCGTCGATGCCGTACGGGCCGCGGTAGCCCTCCGCCGCCAAGGCGCGACCCACGCGCTCGAGGGTGTGCGCCAGGCGGTTGTCCAGTTCGCTTGACAACTCGCCCGCCTCGGCGCGCAGCGTGTCGATCCAGGCGCCGTCCTTCCCGACGCGTTGGAAGCAGGGCGCCGACACGACCACGCCGCCGTCGGAGCGCACCCAGCCGGATCGGGTGTGTTCTCGCGCGAGCTCCTGCCATGGCTCGACCACCATCGGCCCGAGGCGCAGGCTGGCGACGAGCCAGGCGTGTTCGGCCTCGTCCGGCCGGCCGGCGCGCAGCTTGCGCCGCCCGCGTCCCGCGGCCCCGAACGCGCGGCGCGCAAGCCACCCGAGTGGCGCGGGGCGCGAGAGGATGGACAGCGCCGAGTCGAGGTCGTGCACGATGTGCTTCTCGAAGGCGTCCTCGCGGAACTCGTCGCGCAGGCGCGCGCCGAAGTCGCGGCGGTTGACGCGTTGCAGGACTTCGAGCCCGGGCGACTCGCAGCCGACGGCGCCGGCGGCCGCCAGGATGCGCAAGGCGCTTGGCGTGGGCAGCCAAGCCGTCCCGCGCAGGCCCTGTGCGCGTCGCGCCCCGCTCGAGAGGTCGCCCTCGTCCAGCACGATGTCGCCGGGGCGCACCAGCGAGCCGAGCAGTCGTCGCGACTGCGTGGCCACGATGGCCCGCAGCTTGTCGGTCGGTTGGTAGCCGCGCGGCACCTCGAGCTCGTGCTCGGCGTCGAGGTTCAGCACCCACGCTCGCGGCGGGAGTTCGACCAGGCGCTCCATGCCAAGAGGATCAGCGCGCGCGCCGCGGCGATGGCTGGAGTGCCGGCGCAGTGGCGTCGAGCGCGTCGAGGAAGCGCTGGTCCATCCCCGCCTGGGCGCGCGCCGCGCGGTTGAGCGGCGTTCCGCGGAACAAGGCCGGCGTCAGCGGCGGCGGCAAGGCGTTCTCCCAGCGTTGGAAGTCGAGGCTCGCGCCGCTGAAGCGCTCGAACCAGTACCGGGCGAAGGCAACATGGCCGATCTCGTCGCGCTCGACGAGCTCCAAGGCCTTGGCGCCCGCCTCGTCGCCTGCCGCGCGGAAGAGCGCCGCGAAGCGCGCGCTGTGCTCGAGGTTGGCGCCTTCCAAGCCCAGACCTTGCAAGGCCACGAAGGACAATGCGTCGGGGCAGGCGGCAACGCGGCTCCAGAACCAGTCGCGCACCGGCAGGTCGCCGTAGGCGAGGCCAAGGGTCCGCATGTGGGCCGCGTACAGGCGCAGATGGGAGAGCTCCTCGAGGCACAAGCGCAGTAGCCCGGCGCGCCATGCGCGCGGCGTGCGCGGGAAGGCGAGGATCGCCCATGCGAACAGCTCGGCCGCCTGCAGTTCGTGGTGGGCGAAGGTGTGCAGGAGCCGGGCGCGTTCCTGCGGCCGCCGCAGCGCTTGCGCGCCCTTGGTGCGCTCGCCACGAGTCACCAAGCGCAAGGCCGCGGGCCTGCCCGGGGCCGCCACGCGACGCTCGAGCTCGTCGTCGCACCACGCCGAGTCCGATTGCGGCGACGGTGGCTCCGGCGGAGCGATCTTCGCCTCGAGCTCCACGGCGAGGATGAAGTCCAAGGCCCAGCGCTCGATCGTGCCGGCCCGAGGCGGCGAGGTCATGGCGTGGCCTTGGGGCGGAAATGTCACCCCCACAGGTATAGCGCTCTCGGACCGGACCCGAGGTGGTGAAATGCCCTTGGCTTCAGCGGGTCGAAGAGTAGGGGAAAGGGGAGGGGTGGGCCACCGAAGGAGCTTGCATTGAAGGGCGGCGTCGCTGCTATAAAGTTCTTTTCGATAGCTACTTAGCTGCTTTACAAAAAAATACACCTTGACGAGATCGCGGCTCGATCTTCGCGGCTTCTTTACCAAATCCGCCTATCGTCCCGGGCTTCCCGCCCCCCCCGTGCGTGCTCCCTACACATTGCTGGTTGCCACCCTGTGCTGCGCTCCCGCGGCCGCCAAGGGGGTCGTGGCCATCTCGACAGCTCCGGCCAAGGCGTTGGCGCGCGCCCAAGACGCCCAGGTCGCGACCGGCACGCTGCGTGGGCAGATCCTCGACAAGGACTTCGCGGCTCCGCTAGTCGAGGCCGCGGTGTCGATCGTCGAGACCGGCCAGAAGACCCTGACCAACGACCAGGGCAACTACTCCCTGCCCGAGATCCCCGCCGGCCGCTACACGGTGGTCGTCTCCAAGGAGGGCTACGTCCGCCAAGTGCGCGTCGACGTGGAGGTCGTCGGTGGAGTGGTGCGCGACCTCGATCTCGCCTTGTCCGGCGACTACACGGACATGGAGGAGTTCGTGGTGCAGGACGTGTTGTCCGCGCCCGCCGGCTCCGAGTCCTCCTTGCTCGAGCTGCGCGTCGAGTCGCCCGCCTTGATGGACTCGATCGGCGCGGAGCTGATGAGTCGCGCCGGAGCCAGCGACGCGGCGGGCGCCTTGCGACTCGTGGCCGGGGCCACGGTGCAGGATGGCAAGACCGCGGTCATTCGCGGACTGCCCGATCGGTACGTCTCTTCGCAATTGAACGGCGTGCGCATGCCTTCGGCCAACGAGGACAAGCGCGCGGTCGAGCTGGACCAGTTCCCCTCGGGCATCATCGAGAGCGTGCAGGTCTCGAAGACCTTCACTCCCGACCAGCAAGGCGACGCTTCGGGCGGCGCGGTCAACCTGGTCCTAAAGTCGATCCCCGACGAGCCCTTCGCCAACTTCAAGGGCCAAGTTGGCTTCAACTCGCAGGTCAAAGGCTCCGACTTCCTCTCGTACCAAGGAGGCGGGGTCGGCCGATGGGGCCTCGAAAGCGGCCAGCGCCGGATCCAGTACGAGAACTTCGGTCAGAACTGGGATGGCGCAACCGGCGCGAGTCCCGGCGACGAGCCCTTCGACAACAAGTGGTCGGTCGCGGGCGGCGGCAAGATGGACCTCGGCGAGGACGTGCGCTTCGGCGGACTCCTGAGCTTCTTCTACGAGCGCGACAGCTCCTACCAGCAAGGCTTCGAGGATGAGCGCTGGCGGTTGTCGCCGAACGCGCCGATGTCGCCGCAGTTCGGCCAAGGCACGCCCGAGCAAGGCAGCTTCCTCACCTCGCTCTTCGATGTGGTCGAGAGCACCGAGTCGGTGCAGTGGGGAGGCCTCGCGACGATCGGACTCGAGACAGAGTCGAGCAAGTTCGGTCTGTCGTGGCTGCACACGCACACGGCCGAGGACTCGGTGATCGTCGCCACCGACACGCGCGGCAAGGAAGCGTACTTCCGCGCGGGCTACGACCCGAACGACCTGGACGACTTCGGCAACCAGCCGGAGAACCTGCAGGCCGCGCCCTACATCCGCACCGACACGCTTCAGTACACCGAGCGCACGACTGGATCGTTGCAGCTGCGTGGCGTGCACACCTTGCCGGCGAACGAGAGGGTGCCCGTCTCGCCGTGGGAGTTCGGCGCCCCCGAGCTCGAGTGGACCCTCTCGAAGAGCTTCGCCGACCTCGACCAGCCCGACAAGCGCCTGTTCGGCGCGCAGTGGTCGCCGAACTCCTTCAACTCGACCTTCGGCATCTTCTTCCCGAACGTCTGGACGCCCTACAAGCCAGGCGCGAACTTCAACCTCGGCAACCTGCAGCGCATCTGGAAGACGATCGAGGAGGACAGCGAGCAGGTCAGCGTCGGCGTGCGCATCCCGTACAAGACCGCCGCCGAGGACCGCGGCTACCTCAAGTTCGGCTACTTCGGCGACCTTGTCGATCGCCGCTACGACCAAGACACGTTCAGCAACCCGGGCGAGCAAGGCTCGCAGTACGAAGCGGGCTTCGACCAACCTTGGAGCGCGGTCTTCCCGGGAGAAGACCATCCCCTGACGCCGTCGGAGACCGACGTCGACTACGACGGCTCGATCGACCTCGAGGCGTTCTACGCGATGATCGACTATCCGTTCGACGCCGATTGGAAGGCCGTCGGCGGCGTGCGGGTCGAGCGCACCAACATCGTCGTCACGCCCGAGCCCGAGGGCGACGTGTACTGGTACCCGAACGGCGTCCAGACCGAGCTGAACCCGGGCGACGCCGATGTCGACCAGTCGGAGAACGACATCCTCCCGTCGCTGGGCGTGGAGTGGAAGGCGAGTTCGGCCTGGACTTTCCGCGGTGCCGTCAGCCGCACTGTCGCGCGCCAGACCTTCAAGGAACTGACGCCCATCATCCAACAGGAGTTCCTCGGCGGCCCGGTGTTCATCGGGAACAAGGATCTCGAGATGAGCGGCATCGCCAACTTCGACTTGCGTGCGGACTTCGTGCCGACACAGGGCACGTTGGTGTCGTTCTCGCTGTTCCACAAAGAAGTGACCGATGCGATCGAGTACGTGCAGGTGCCAACCGACTCGTTCACCTACACGACCGCGGTCAACTACCCGAAGGGCTCGTTGAGCGGCATCGAGTTCGAGGCGCGTCAAGGCTTGTGGAAGATCTACCCGGGACTCGAGGGCGTCTCGGTGGGGGGCAACGCGACCTTCATCTCTTCCGAAGTGACCTTGCCCGACGACGAAGCGGCCGAGTTCGAGGAGCCCAACATCCAAGCGCCCATGCGCACGCGCGACATGACCGCGGCGCCGGAGCAGCTCCTGAATCTCTACGCGACGTGGGACATCGAGGAGTCCCAGACCCAGTTGGCGCTGTTCTGGACGCTGACGGGCGACACGCTCGTGGCGGGCGCCGCCGTCGAGGACGGCATCTACTACGTCCCCAACATCTACGCGCGCAGCTACGACACGCTCAACTTGAGCCTGACGCAGACGATGGGGATCGTGAAGTGGCAGCTGCAGGTCAAGAACCTGACCAATCCGGAGATCCAGGAGGTCTACCGGTCGGACTACATCGGCGACGACGTCCCGAAGTCGTCGTACACGAAGGGCATCGAGTATTCGCTGGGCTTCAGCCTGGGCTTCTGAGGACGCAAGCAACATGCAACGGATGGACGACAAGCAGGTTCGATCGCGCCCTTGGTGGCGCAAGGCGGCGTTGGCGGCGGGCTTCGCCGCGGCGATCGCCCTGATGGCGGCGGGCGGCGTGGCGAGCCAGGGTTCGGCCATCGACGACGCCCGGGCCGCGCTCGAGCGCTGGGTGGAGGTGCGCAAGACCATCTCGCAGGAGCAGCGCGACTTCACGCTCAAGAAGGAGGTGCTGGCCGACCGCATCGAACTCGTCGAGCGCGACATCGAGTCCGTCAAGGCGAAGATCGAGGAAGCCAAGGCGACGATCTCCGAGACGGAGAAGAAGACCGCCGAGCTCGCCGCTGAGAACGACAAGCTCAAGGCCGAGGCGGCGCGCAAGTCCGAACTGGTCACCGCGCTGGAGCGCCGCGTCGGGACGCTGCTCGCGCGCTCGCCCGATCCGATCCGCGAGCGCGTCAAGGTGCTCTCGCAGCGCTTCCCCGCCGACCCCGCCACGACCAAGCTGTCGCTCTCCGAGCGTTGGCAGAACGTGGTCGGCGTGCTCAACGAGATGAACAAGTTCCAGCGCGAGCTGGTGGTCGCCAGCGAGGTGCGCACGCTTGCCGACGGCAGCTCCGCCGAAGTGGCCACGATCTACCTCGGCCTCGGGCAGGCCTACTACGTCAACGCGACCGCCACGGTCGCCGCCATCGGCACCAGCAACGCGTCGGGTTGGACTTGGACTCCCGCCAACGAGATCGCGCCGCTCGTGGCGCAGGTCATCGGCATCGTCAAGGGCGAGAAGGTCGCGGCCTTCGTGCAGTTGCCGGTGAAGGTCCAATGAACAGCGTCGCCATGCAGATCCGTCATATCGTCCTCGTCGTCTTGTGCGCGTGGACTCCCCTGCTCGCCCAGGCGCCCGCGTCCGGCGCAAACCCCGGCTTCCAAGGCGCTGCCGCCGACCTGCAGCGCCAACTCGACGACAGCCTCAAGGAACTCGCCGAGTTGCGCCGACGCGTCGCCGACGAAACCTTGCCCATGTCGCGCAAGCTGCGCGAGGCCGAGACGCGCCTCGCCGACCTGCGCGCCGAATACCAGAAGGTGTCGCGTTCGCTCGACACCGGCACCCAAGGCATCAGCAACACGCGCGTCGAGATCAAGGCGCGCAACGACGAGGCGATCTACCTAGGCAGCCTCGTCGCCGAGTACAGCCGCAACTTCGAGTCGCGCCTGCACATCGCCGAATTGCAACGCTACAAGTCTGCGATCGAAGCTTCGCGCTTGGCGCTGGAGAACACGGCGCTCGAGCGCACCCAGGTCTTCGATGCGCAAGTTGCGTTGGTGGACGCGTCGCTCGGCCGGGTCGAGGAAGTGCTCGGGGGTGCGCGCTTCGAAGGCCGCGCCGTGGACGACAAGGGTGACGTTGAAACCGGCACGTACTTGATGCTCGGCCCCGTCGCCATCTTCCGCTCCGCTGATGGCCAAGCGATCGGCACCGCCGAGCAGCGCATCGGTTCGCTGGAACCCGCCGTGGTCGCCTATCAGGATCCGCGTGACAAGGAGGCGGGTTCGCTGGCGGTGCTCGGCGTGGGTGGCGCCTTCCCGCTCGACGCGTCTTTGGGCAACGCACACAAGGTGCAGGCCCTCGAGGAGACCTTGTGGGAGCACATCCTGAAGGGCGGCCCGATCATGTGGCCGATCTTCGCCGTCGCCGGCGCGGCGCTGTTGGTCGCCTTGTGGAAGTGGTTGTCGATGGCCTTGTTGTCCAGCCCCAACAAGAAGCAGATGGACGCGCTGCTCGCCGCCATCGCCTCGGGCAATCGCGGCCTCGCCAAGGACAAGGCCGAATCCATGAAGGGACCGGTCGGACGCATGCTCGCCGCTGGCGTCGAGCACATGGACGAGCCCAAGGAGCTCATGGACGAGGTCATGTACGAGCAGGCGCTGCACACGCGCTTGAAGGTCAACGGGCTCTTGCCGTTCATCGCCATCTCGGCCTCGTCGGCGCCGTTGCTCGGACTGCTGGGCACGGTCACCGGCATCATGAACACCTTCACCTTGATGACGGTGTTCGGCACGGGCGACGTGAAGACGCTGTCGAGCGGCATCTCCGAGGCCTTGATCACTACCGAGTACGGATTGATCGTCGCCATCCCCGCGCTGTTGATCCACTCGTTCCTCTCGCGCAAGGCCAAGGGCATCAGCGACGACCTCGACAAGGCCGCCATCGCCTTCGGCAACGAAGTGGCGCGCCAGAAGCTCAAGGCGGAGGCCTCGACGGCCGCCTGAGGGCCAGGGGACGCACATGGACGGGGGAGGCATGATGGCGGAGTTCGGCGACCTGTGGCTGCGCGCCATGGCTATCTGGGTCGCCGGCGGCTGGGGCATGGCCGCCATCGCGTTCAATGCGATGGTGACCTTCGGCCTCGCCACGCACGTGGCGCTGAACCTCCTTGGCAAGGGCTTTGGCGTGCGCGAGCGCACTTGGCGCGCGTGGATCGTCGATCCGTCCGCGGCCAAGGGCAAAGTGGGCGCCATCATCCGCGCCGCCATGGACGCTGGAGACGTCAAGGCCACGGCCAGCTACTTCGAGGGCTTGCGCACGACCGAGAGCGCGCCCTTCGTGCGCGACTTGCGCGTGCTCAAGGTCACGATCGGCACTGCGCCGCTCCTCGGGTTGTTCGGCACCGTCACCGGCATGCTCGCGACCTTTGATGCGCTCGCCACCGGCTCGGGTGGCGACCAAACGATGGAGCAGATCGCCAGGGGCATCTCCGAGGCGCTCATCACGACCGAGACCGGCTTGATCGTGGCTCTGCCGGGCTTGTTCGTGCACTACCAGCTCGCGCGCTCGCACGAGCGCTACAAGGCCTTCCTCGCGCGACTCGAGACGGCCTGCAACCAAGCGCAATACAAGAAGCTCGCGCGCCGCAAGGCCGCCTGAGGAACGACCAGCATGGGACGCTTTCGCGACAGCGGGGACGACGGTGGATCGGAGGGCGGCATCGACATGTCCGCGATGATCGACATGGTCTTCATCCTGCTCATCTTCTTCATCGTGACCACCACGTTCGTGGAGGAGACCGGAGTCGAGGTCGACAAGCCGCAGGCAGCCTCGGCCGTGCGGCTCGAGAAGACCAGCGTGCTGATCGCCATCACCAGCAAGGGCGAGGTCGTCTACGGCGGCCGCGAGATCGGCGTCGGCGGCGTGCAACCGCTCGTTAGGCGCATGGTCGCGCAGGAGGACCTCCCTGTGGTCATCCAAGCGGACCAAGCAGTGCCCTCGGGACTGCTCGTGCGCGTCATCGATGCGGCCAAGCTTGGCGGCGCCTTGAAGGTCAGCGTCGCCACCGCGGCCAAAGGCACCTGACGCATGGCCAGCTCGCGTTCATCGACCTTTGGTTGGATCCTGCGGCGCGCGCTGCACGGGTTCCTCGTGCTGCTGGGCGGCGCGTCGATGGCCTTGGGCTTGTTCTTGCTGCTGCCCTTGGTGCAGGCGATCAGCGCCACGCCGATCAAGGATCTGGACGTGCGCACGGTCGACACGGTCGAGACTCCTCCACCGCCTCCGCCCCCCGAGGAGGAGGAAAAGCCCGAGGAGACGCCGCCCGAGGAGAAGCCGCCGGAGCTGACCGAGGTCGCGCAACCCCTCGACTTGTCTCAACTCGAGCTCGCCTTGAACGTCGGCATGGGCGGCGGCGACGGCATGGCGGGCGACTTCGCGGTCAAGCTCGCCACCAGCGGCTCCGGGGCCAAGGATGCCTCGGGTGAGGACGAGTTGTTCTCGCTCTCCGACCTGGATCAGAAGCCCCGCCCGATTCACCAACCCGGGCCCATCATCGACAACGACGTGCGCAAGAAGGCGCCGGGCACGGTGCACATCCTGTTCGTCGTCGACGTCAACGGCCGTGTGGTGGAGCCGCGCGTCCAGAAGTCCACCGACCCGATCTTCGAGCGGCCAGCTCTGCAAGCCATCAAGCAATGGCGGTTCGAGCCGGGCAAGCGCAAGGGCGAGCCGGTGCGCTTCCGCATGCGCGTGCCGATCACCTTCCCCGCCGCGCAGTGACGCCCGCGAGGCTCCCGCACGAAACGCACACGATCTCACCGGCCCGACCACACAGGCCAGACCACCATGAAGCCGATCTCCGCCTCCTTCCTGCTCGCCGCCGCACTTGCGGCCTGCAACTCCACGTACGAGCAACGCGCCGCTTGGCGCGTGCAGCAAGAGCCCCAAGCCATCGCGGCCTTGCCCGCCGGCACGGATCCCGCCGTGGCGGCGAACCCCGCCGCCACGGACGAAGGAGAGGCCAAGCAGGAGGTCGCGACGCGGCTCTCCGAGTACGAGTTGTCGGTTTGGAACGATCCGGTCTTCCGTCGACGCCTCGCCGAGAGCTACGCGGCCGAGGCCGATCTCGAGCCCAAGCTGTCGCAACTGGAGCGCGAGCAACTACAGGCCGCGTTCAACCTGATCGCCACCGACCAGGTTGACGCCGCCATCGTGGCGCTTCAACCGTTGTGCGGGCCGTTGGTGGGGGCGACCTACGAGTTCACGCTGGCGAATCTGTACTTCCAGCAAGAGAAGGTCGACGAGGCGCTGCCGTATTACCGCACCGCGGTCGACAAGTATCCCAAGTTCCGCCGAGCCTGGAAGAACCTCGCGATCATCCTCGTGCGCAAGGCCGAGTGGAAGGACGCTGCCCAAGCGCTGACGCGCGTGGTGGAGTTGGGCGGCGGCGACGCCGTGACCTACGGCTTGCTCGGGTACGCCTACTCGAACCTCGAGGTCCACATGTCGGCGGAGACGGCCTACCGCATGGCCAACCTGCTCGATCCGCAGACGATGGACTGGAAGATGGGGTTGGCGCGCTCGTTCTTCAAGCAAAAGCGCTACACCGACGCCGCGGCGCTGTTCGGCAACCTGATCGCCGAGAACACCGAACGCGCCGACCTGTGGATGCTGCAGGCCAACGCCTTCATCGGACTCGGGCAGCCGATGCGCGCCGCGGAGAACTTCGAGGTGGTCGACCGACTGGGCAAGTCGACGCCCGAGAGCTTGAACACGCTTGGCGACATCTACGTCAACGAAGAGCTCTTCGAGGCGGCGGTCAAGCACTACGTACGCGCCTTGGAGCTCAATCCGACCGTCAAGGCGGAGCGCGCCATCCGCGCGGCGAAGGCCTTGGCGGCGCGCGGCGCCAACTCGCAAGCCAAGCCGCTCGTGGCGCGCGTCGAGGAGTTGCGCGGCAAGGACATCAGCGCCGAAGAGAAGAAGGACCTGCTCAAGTTGCGCGCGCGCATCGCGCTGTCCGAAGGTGCCGGCGAGGAGGACGCCAAGGTCTTGAAGGAGATCGTTGACCTCGATCCGCTCGATGGCGACGCGCTGCTGCTCCTTGGCCAGCACGCCCAGCGCGCCAACGACCCGGTGCAGGCGATTTTCTACTACGAGCGCGCCGCGTCCCTCGAGAGCTTCGAGCCCGACGCCAAGGTGCGCCACGCGCAACTGCTCGTGTCGCAGGGCAAGTACGCCGAGGCCTTGCCGTTGTTGCGGCGCGCGCAGCAGTTGAAGCCGCGCGAGAACATCCAGCAATACCTCGAGCAGGTTGAACGCGCAGCTCAGGCGCGCTGAGCGACCCGGCGGTCAAGCGATTGCAAAGAAAGGCGCGGTGGGCGGAGGCTCGCCGCGCTCGGCTTTCCGCCCGATCCGGCACTCCTGCATGAACTTAGGAAGGGGTCGGTTGATAGGGCCGGGAACCATCGTGGATTGTCCCGTCCTTAACGGAATCCCAATTCGCCCCCTCTACCCTTTTCCCCGACCGAAGTGCGGCGCAGCAAGTCGCCATCTAGTGCACCAACGCCCTCGGAACAGCCGCACATCCGGTCGCAAGGACCCCTCACCATGACCTTCAAGTTCAAGAGCCTCCTCGCTGTCGCCGCCCTCGCGGCCAGCGCCAACGCGGCCGAGATCCTCGTCTCCGCCGACATCGCCACCTCCACCACGTGGACGGCGAACAACACCTACAACCTGACCGCGCAGATCTACGTCCTGCCGGGCGCCACCCTCACCATCGAGCCTGGCACGGTCATCGCCAGCACCCCGACGGCCAATGGCTCCGGTTCGCTCGCCATCACCAAGGGCGCGCAGATCATCGCCAACGGCACCAAGACCCAGCCGATCATCATGACCTCGACGGCCGATGTCGCCACGTGGGTCAACGGCAACCAGCAGACGGGCACTTGGCGCGCCGCCGCCAACGAATGGGGCAACCTCACCATCATGGGCGATGCCTACATCAGCGAGAACGCCACGGTCGGCAACACCGCCACGCCGAGCGCCAGCAACTACGCCGTGATGGAAGGCCTCACGGCCGCCTTCCCGGGCGACACGCGCGTCAACTACGGCGGCGGCAACGACGACGACGACTCGGGTTCGATCAAGTACTTCTCGATCCGCTACGGCGGCCGCGTCGTTGGTCTCGCCAACGAGCTTAACGGTCTCTCCTTGGGCGGCATCGGCCGCAACACGGAGATCGACTACATCGAGATCATGAACAACGTCGACGACGGCATCGAGATCTGGGGTGGCACGGTCAACCTCAAGCACGTCGCCATCTGGAACATCGGCGACGACAGCCTCGACATCGACCAAGGCTACCGCGGCAAGATCCAGTTCGGCCTGATCGTCCAGGGCTACAGCCTGCTGGCGAGCCAGGGCTCCGGCACGGGCGACAACTGCATCGAGATCGACGGCGCCGAGCAGTCCGACTTCCAGCCGGTCACCACGACCACGCTGTACAACTTCACCGTCATCGGCCAGCCGGTCTCCGGCGACCACGGCGTCGCCTACCGCGACAACGCCCGTGTCCAAGTTCGCAACTCGATCTTCATGGATCTCGGCGAGCGTCTCGTGGCCATCGACAACGTCGACGGCGACGGCGGCTTGGGCTACGGCATCAACGGCACCTTGAGCTGGGCCAACACCTGGACCACGCCGTACAACACGTACTCGGCCGTCAACGCGCCGGCCAATCCGGCCGCGTTCTACACGGCGCAGACCTCGGGCTTCCTGAACGAGATCACCGACACCGTCGCGTTCCGCAACCTGAACGCCTCGGCCTACACGGAAGCCAACAACCGTGGCGTCTTCGCCGCGGGCAACAACAACGTGCTGACCGTCGGCACCGCCGCCGCCGACGCCCCGATCGTCTCCATCACGCGCGGTCCGAACGTCACGACGTCGGGCTCGCTCGTCATGCAGCCGGTCATCGGCCTCGATCCGCGTCCGAAGAACGCCGCCCTCACGAGCGTCTTCTCGGCCCCGGCCGACGGCTTCTTCGTCCCGGCCCAGTACCGCGGCGCCTTCGCCCCGACCGAGTCGTGGCTGAGCGACTGGTCGGCCTCGTTCGCCTTCGGCTTCACGCCGAACATCGACGTCGGCACCGCGTACTGCTTCGGCGACGGCAGCGGCACGGCCTGCCCCTGCGCCAACGCCGGCACGGCGGGCAACGGCTGCGCCAACTCGATCAACCCCAACGGCGCCAACCTGCGCGCCACGGGTGTCGCGAGCATCGTGGAAGACACGGTGACGCTGATCGGCGCGGGCATGCCCAACAGCTCGGCCCTCTACTTCCAGGGCACCGCCCAGGCCGGATCGGGCGCCGGCACGCTGTTCGGCGACGGCCTGCGCTGCGCCGCCGGCTCGGTCATCCGTCTCGGCACCAAGGTCAACGCCGCCAACACCTCGCGCTACCCGACCGCCGGCAACCTGTCGGTGTCGGTCAAGGGCAACGTCACGGTGCCGGGCACGCGCAACTACCAGGTGTGGTACCGCAACGCCGCCGCGTTCTGCACGGCGTCGACCTTCAACCTGACGAACGGCGTCAGCATCAGCTGGCACCTCTGATCGCGAGCGTGTCGTCGGCCAAGCGTCGATGACACCAAGGCAACGGGGCCGCGCCGGGGTTGCATCAACCCGGGCGCGGCCCCACTCTTTGCCGCATCCCGCCCCTGAACCTCGGACGATCAACCACGACCGACCTGCACGAGCGCACCCGAGCACCCATGAGACGCCTGCCCGAGCTCCTTCCGTCCTGTCTCGTCCTCGCCTGCGTCGCGGCCCTCGCGGGTTGCGGGGGCGATGCGCCCCAGTCCGCGGCGCAAGCTCTCGCGACGCAAGCACCAGCGCCCCAAGCACCCGTCGCAGCCTCGACATCGAGCACGACTCCCTCGGCGCCAGCTGCTGCCGTCCCGGTCGAGGCCAAGTCCGCGGCGCATTCGAACTTGCCGGCGTGGAGCGCCGCGCTCTACGACGCGGCCATCGGCGCCGCGGCGCGCATGCCGCTCGACCCGCACATCAAGAACCGCTCCAAGGTGCAGGAGGAGCTGGCCTCGGGACTCCTGCAGTTGGGCGAGATCGACCGCGCGCGCGCCGTGGCGCAGTCCATCGCCAACTGGCGCAAGGGTTGCGTGCTGGCCGACTGCGCCTACGAGTGCGTGGTCCAAGGGCGCGACGCCGACGCCGATGCGCTGCTCGCGCAGGCGATCAAGGTCCTCGGCCAGCAGAGCGACGAGGAGGTGCAGGTCTGGCAGAAGGCCCGCATCCGCGCCAAGATCGCGCGCGCGATGCTGCGCCAAGGCAAGTTCGAGGCCGCGGATTCCTACCTCGTGGACCTCGAGCCGGCGGAGGCCAAATTGATCGCCGACGAACGCGCCCGCACGGCTCCGCTGGAGGACTTCGAGGGTCAAGTCGGTTCCTTGGAACCGGCGTTGTCGGGCACGAACTTCGACGTCATCAAGGCGGCGATGGAGACGGCGACGCTCGTCTACGAGAAGTGGTACGAGCGCCGCGAGGAACGCGAGCGCGTCGAGGCGTTGCTGCGCGCCAACTGGGACAAGCTGCCGCGCGATCTGCGGCTGGCGGCCATCCTGCGCATGTCCGAATCGGCCCTGCGGCGCGGCGACAAGGCGGTTTCGTCGAAGCTGCTCGACGAGACGCGCCTGCTGGTCTCGGCCTTGCGCTGGCAGCCCGAGCACAAGCTCCCGATCGAGGCCAAGATCGCGGAGTTGCTGTACAAGGGCGGCGAGGTGGATCGCGCCGCGCAGGTGGTCGCCGAGGCCTTGGCCTACTACGACGCCGAGCGCGCCAAGATCGTCAACATCGAACGCGCGGGCGCCTTGCGCCCGATGGCCGAGGCGCTGGCGCGCACGGACCGCAAGCCCGAAGCGTTGGTCCTCTACAAGCGCGTCGTCGAAGAGGGCATGGAGAATCCCAACTCGCGCCCGCGCCTCGACGACCTCGCCGCCACCGTGGTCTCCATGGTCGCCAACGGACTCGAGCCCGACGCGACCCTCGCGGCGCGCCTCGCCGAGATCGGCGCCAAGCTGGACCATCCTTGGTGAAGCCGGGCGCGGCCGTTCGCGGACTGCACTCCCGCCACACGCGCTAGAGTGGAGGCCATGCGAACCATGGCCCTGCTGGTGGCGCTTTGCTGCGCGATCTCCTCGTCCGTCGCCGCCTCCGAGGCGTGGGAGGCCGCCCTCGTCAGGGCAGGCGCGAACCGCGAGCAGCTCGAGCAAGCGGTCGCGCTGCTGCCCGAGGACATGCGCGCGGCGCAGCGTTGGCTGATCGAACGCATGCCCGAATCGGACTTGCGCACCTTGGACGCGCGCTTCCTCGTGGAGAACTGCGTCGAGGCGCACGAGGCGTGGCGCGCCGCGCCGTGGAAGGACGCCGTGCCCGAGGAGGTGTTCCTCGACAACATCCTGCCCTATGCCAGCGTCAACGAGCGGCGCGACGCGTGGCGCGACAAGCTGCGCGAACTGTGCCTGCCGATGGTGGCGGGCGCGCGCACGGCCGGCGAGGCGGCGGCGAAGCTCAACAACGCGCTGTGGGGCGCAACGGGCGTCCACTACTCGACCAAGCGCAAGAAGCCCGACCAGAGCCCGCTCGAGACCTTGGAGGACAAGCTGGCCTCGTGCTCCGGCTTGTCGATCCTCCTGATCGACGCCTGCCGCGCCGTGGGTGTCCCTGCGCGCTTCGTGGGCACGGCGCAGTGGTCCGACAAGAGCGGCAACCACTCGTGGGTCGAAGTGTGGGATGGTCGTTGGCGCTTCACGGGCGCGGCCGAGCCCACGGGTGACCGGCTCGACGAGGGTTGGTTCGTCGAGCGCGCCGCGGGCGCCAAGCTCGGCGATCCGCTGCAGGCGATCTGGGCGGTGACCTGGCGCGAATCGCCTGCGGCGTTCCCGTTGGTGTGGCTGCCCGGGGATCGCACCTATCGGGCCATCGACGCCACCGAACGCTACACGGCGCGCGCTGCGCAGCCGCCGGCGGGACAAGCGCGCGTGCGGCTGCGCGTCGCCGATGGCAAGTCGCGTGTGCAGGCGCGAGTCGAGCTGCGTGGCGAGACGGGCGCGCGCGACTGGAGCGGCACGAGCAAGGACGAGCGCTACGACGCCAACGACCATGTGGTGGCCACGCTGCCGATCGGCGCGCGCTACGAGGTGCGCGTCGACGGCGTCGAAGCGGGGTTCGTGCTCGTGGAGAAGGACGAGCAGCTGGTCGAGTTGCAGGCGCCGGCCACGAAGGTGGAGCGCAAGGGCGACACGGCGCTCGTGCGGCGCATCGCGGAGGCGCTCTCCGGCGGGGGACCCGCGGCGGGCGACGCGCTGTTCGACGAGCCGTTGTCCAAGTCGGAGTGCGCGCGCGTGCGCGAGCTGCTGCTCGAGCGCGATCGCGCGCAAGAGGGCCCCAAGGCGCGGGCGTTGCTCGACGCCAAGGAACTCGCGCGTGGCGAGTTGCGCATGAAGTTCTGGTGGACCACCTACGGCGACAAGCCCGAGGGCGGCCGCAGCCTGTGGATCTCCATGCACGGCGGCGGCGGCGCGCCGGCCCAAGTCAACGACCAGCAATGGGAGAACCAAAAACGCCTGTACAAGCCGTCCGAGGGCATCTATGTCGCTCCGCGCGCGCCCACGGACACCTGGAACTTGTGGCACCAAGGCCACATCGACGAGTTCTTCGAGGAGCTCGTGGCGGCCTTCGTGCGTGCAGAGGATGTGAACCCCGACCGCGTCTACTTGATGGGCTACAGCGCCGGCGGCGACGGGGTCTACCAGCTCGCGCCACGCATGGCGGATCGCTACGCGGCCGCGGCGATGATGGCCGGCCACCCCAACGAGACTCGGCCCGATGGCTTGCGCAACCTGCCATTCGCGCTGCACATGGGCGCCAACGACGCGGCCTACGACCGCAACAAGATCGCGGCGCAGTGGCGCGACGCGTTGGCAGCTCTGCGCAAGCACGATCCGCGCGGCTACGAGCACCAAGTCGTGATCCACGAGGGCAAGGGGCATTGGATGGAGCGGTTGGACGCGATGGCGTTGCCGTGGATGGCGGAGTTCACGCGCGATCCGCATCCCGCCAAGATCGTTTGGTTGCAGGACGATGTCGTGCACCGCGACCTGTACTGGCTGGGCTGCGTCGAGCCCAAGGCCGGGCTGCGCCTCGAGGCCGAGCGTTCCGGCAACACCATCACCATCCGGGGCGCGGCCGACGCGGGCGAGCTGCGTGTCGCGTTGGCCGACGACTACATCGACCTCGACAAGGAGGTGCGCATCGTGCGCGATGGCCGCATCGTGCACCAAGGCAAGGTCGCACGCACCTTGAAGAGCCTCGTCGAGAGCCTCGGCGAGCACGCCGATCCGCGCCGCATGCATGCAGCCCGCGTCGCCGTCCCCGCGCCTGCGCGCGACTGACGCGCCGGCGGCGCGTCGCTCAACGACCCAGCAAGTACTTCAGCCAAGTCCGCACGCCCGCGCCCGGGCCGGGCGCGAGCCGCAGTCGTTCAAAAGCTGCGCGGATAGTGGCGAGTTCCGCGGACGCCAGCAGCAGGCTGCCTGCGGCGGCGTTTTCCCGCGCTTGCGCTCGACTGCGCGCGCCCACGAGCACGCAGCTCACGCCTGGTTGCTCGATGGTCCAAGCCAGGACCACTTGCGCCAGGGTCGCGCCGTGCACCGCCGCGATGGGCGCCACCACCTCGTCCAGCACGCGATTGACTCGCGCACGATTCGTCGCTTGGAAGCTGCGGCGCTTTCCGCGGCCCTCGCCCGTCGCGAAGGACCTTTCCGCTCGTACCTTGCCCGTCAACAGTCCTTGGTCGAGCGCCGCGTAGACCAGCGTCCCCACCTCGCCGCGCGCGGCTTGCGGCAGCAACTCGCGCTCGGCCTCGCGCGCGAGCAAGCTGTACTGCAACTGGTGGCCCGCGAGCGGCACGGCGCCGAGGATGGCACGCGCTTCGTCGATGCCGCGCGCGTCGAAGTTCGAGACGCCGATCTCGGCGATCTTGCCGGCCCGTCGCAGCTCGACCAAGGCGCCCAAGCTCTCCGCCAAAGGCGTGTGCGGATCGCGCGCGTGGATCTGAGCCAAGTCGATGCGCTCGACGCCGAGGCGCCGCAAGCTGCCCTCGACGCAAGCGCGGATCGCCACGGGACGGCTGTCGCGCACGACGGCCACATCGCGGCCATCGGGTGCCCGTTGGTGCTTCACCCCCGCGAGCCGCGGATCGCCTGGTTCCAGGCGCGCATCCCACGTCAACCCGACCTTGGTCAGCACCTTGGCCTGCCCGATCCGTCCGCGCAGCGCCTTGCCGACGAGCTCTTCGGAGCGACCAAAGCCGTACACCGGCGCAGTGTCGATCGCGTCCATGCCAGCGTCGATCGCCACTTGCAGCGCGAGGACCGCTTCTGCTTCGTCTTGGGGGCCCCAGTAGCCTCCACCCAGCGCATACGCGCCGAAGCACGCCACCGGCACCTCCAGCGAGCTGCCGCCCAACCGCCTTCTCCGCATCGAGGTCAAGTTAGCACGGTGCGGTCGCTTGAGTCGCGCCCATCCGGTGTCCGACATGCCATGTGCTAATCTTCATCCGCGACCATGGTGACGAGCGCCTCCACGACTGCCAACGCGACCGCCAGCGCGACCAAGGGACCGGTCCGCCTCGGCGATATCGACCGTCATGCGACCATCTCGGCGCGCGACTTCCACCACGAGTACTACAAGAAGAAGAAACCGGTCATCCTCGGCGGCATCCAGGATTCGTGGAAGGCCCGCGACCTTTGGACCTTCGACTACTTCCGCGCGAACTACGGCGCGACCAAGGTCGTCTGCGGACGCCAGTTCGACAAGAGCGTGAAGACCACCGTCGGCGAGTACCTCGACTGGATGGACGACCATCGCGCCGGTCGCGTCCAGGACGCACACCGCTCGCCGCTGTACCTCGAAGGTTGGTACTTCCGTCGGCAGCATCCCGAGCTCGCCACCCACTACTCGATGCCGCGCATGTACGCGGACGACCTGTGGGAGCGCTGCCTTCCCCGGAAGTGGGATCCCAAGGGCACGGCGTTGCTGCTGGGTCCGAAGGGGACCTTCACCAAGCTGCACTGGGACTTGATGAGCACGCACTCGTGGAACGCCCAGCTGGTGGGCGTGAAGCGTTGGGTGCTGATCTCGCACGACCAGACCGACGACGTCTACATCGAGACGCGCCAAGGGCCGGGCTACTTCCCCGGCACGGACATCCTCGCGCCGGACCTCGACAAGTACCCGCGACTCGCCAACCTGCGCTACTTCGTCGGCGATGTGCACCCGGGCGAGACGATCTTCTTCCCGCAGCGTTGGTTCCACGAAGTCACGGCTTTGTCCGACTCCATCTCGCTGACGCACAACTACGTGTCCGCGAACAACTTCTTGCCGGTGATGGGCTCGGTGCTGCTCAATCGCCTCGGCAAGAAGAACATCTGAGGCGCGAGTCCGCCTGCGCGTTCAGCGCGCGGCGAGCATGCGCCCTGCGGCATCGGCCGCGGCTCGTCGCAGCGGCTTGGCGTCCCCTTGGCCAGCGGGATGCAGGCGCGACGACAGCACCACGACGAAGGCGCGCGTCGCCGGATCGAGCCAAAGCGAGACGCCGGTGAAGCCAGTGTGCCCGCAGCTCGAGCCGGCCGGGAACAAGTCGCCACGCGCGGCGTTGGCTGGATCGGCGTCGAGCGCGATGGTGCGGGGCGCGGACCCGTCGGCGAGGACACGCGGCTCCAACATCGACCGGCACGCCTCCGTCGACAGCACGCGCACGCCGTCCAGCTCGCCGCCGGCCAACAGCATCCGGCACCAACGTGCCGCGTCGTCGATGGTCGCATGTAGTCCCGCGTGTCCCGCGACTCCGCCCAAGGCTCGAGCGCGCGGGTCGTGCACGACGCCACGCGGCGGTGCGCCCGTGCCGACCTCGGTGGGGGCGCACCGCTCGCGCAGGGACGGCTCCACGAGGAAGCCCGCCTCGCGCATGCCGCAGGGCTCCAGCACACGCCTGCGCACCGCCGCCTCAAGCGAACCGCCATCGACGCGCTCGACGAGCTTGCCCAGCACGATGTAGCCCACGTCGCTGTAGTTGCGCTTCGTTCCCGCGGAGTCGGCTGGCGCCAGCCCGCAGATGCGTCGCCACGCCTCGTCGGGACCATGCGCGTAATCGGCCAGCGGATTCGCGGCGGGCAATCCGGACACATGGCGCAACAGGTGTTCGACGGTGATCGCCTCCTTGCCATGCGCGGCGAACTCGGGCAACCAACGCGCGACGGGTGCGTCGAGTTCGAGGATCCGCGCGTCGACGAGCGCCATCACGCATGTAGCCGTGGCGATGGGCTTGGTCAACGAAGCCATGTCCCAGATGGTGTCGCGCGTGGCCGCCTCCACGCGCGGCTCCAAGGCGCGCATGCCCATGGCCGAAAAGGCCAACTCCTCGTCGCCGCGACCCACGAGCGCCAGCGCTCCCGCGACGCGCCCTGCTTCGAGGCCTGCCTGCAGCGCGGCTTCGAGCTCCAGCGCGCGCCGCGCCTGCGTCTCTCCGTCGCGCGCCGCGATCACGCCTTGGCGAGCGCGCGGAGTCGCGTCTGGCCGGGACGCCTCGCAGCCGCACCAAAGCCACGCCGCACCCACCGACATCGCCAAGCTCGCCCGCGACGCCCGCATGCGCGGATGATAGCCCGCCTCGCCGCCCAAGCCCGGGCCTTCGAGACAGGTCGCAACCGCGCCGCGCCGCGCTAAGATGCCCGACTACGCGCCCGTAGCTCAGTTGGATAGAGCGGCGGTATCCTAAACCGCAGGTCGGCAGTTCGAACCTGCCCGGGCGCACCAAACGGGCGCGCCCTAGGGACGGGCGCGTTGGTAGAGGATCCAGCTGGTGACGATGTACTTGTCGCTCGATTTGGGCACGAGTCCGCGATGCGTGTGCGTGAAGTACGCCGGCCACATGACCAAGGTCCCGCGTCGTGGCTTGAGGCGCAGCCCTTGGTGGTGCCACTCGGTCTCGCCTCCCTCGTCCACGTCGTTCAGGTAGACCATGAAGGGCAGCACGCGGTGCAGCGGTTCGCCGCTCGGGTCGCCCGGCGAGACCTCGGCGTGCCAGGCGAAGTAGCCGCCCTCGCCGCGCGCGTAGTGCTGCATGTTCAGGTCGCCCAGGCGGAAGACCTGTTGCAACAGCCCGGCCAACTCGTGGTCGGGAAGCGCGGCCAGCCCTTCGGGCGTCAAGGGCCGCGGTTCCCCGCCGGATTGGTCCCGGCGCGCGAAGGAGCTGCCGGCCAGGACGACGAAGGGGTGCAGGCGCACGTAGCGCAGCAGTTCCCTGCGTGCAGCCGCGAGCAGCTCGCCGACGAGGTCGGCGAAGTCCGTGCGGCCGAGCAAGGACAGGTCGCGACTGCGCTTCACGCTTGGATCGAGCCGGCCTCCGGCGAGACCGGGTCCGACATCGGGATGGGCGTCGAAGCGCGCGATCAATTGCTCGCAGACCCCCGGCGCCAAGGCTTCCGGAGCCACATGCACGAAGCTGTCCATGCGCCGGATACTCGGCGCGGATGGCAAAGCCACGATCAAGGGCCAGGTGCGCGGCCGATCCCGCGTGCGACCAGGTCGTGCCGGCCGCATCCAACTCCTGCGCGAGCTCGGCTTGCCCGCTAGACGCTTAGTTGTGTAAGCTCTAGCTTAATCATGAGCCCCACCAACTCCAGCGCTCCCTTGCGCAAGGTCGCGCGGAAGACGCTCGCCAAGGCCAGCATCGACGCCCGCCTGCGCGAGCGTCTGGGGTTGTCGCAGTCCGAGTGCGCCGCCGTGCTGGGCGTGCACGCCATGACCGTCTCCAAGTGGGAGCGGGGCGTGTCCAAGCCCAACGAGCACCAACGGCTCCTGCTCCGCGCGCTGGGCGCCGCCGCGGAGGCTGGTTTGCGCGCGCCTGTCGGTGCGCGCCGCGGATGGAGTCCCGTGGCCTTCCTCGGCGAAGCTCTCGCGCTCGCGCAAGGCGGCGCGCGCATCGACCTCGGCGCCTTGAGCGCGACCAACCGCTTCGCCGGCAAGGTGGTCGAGGTGGCGCGCGGCGACGTGATGAGCAAGGTCGTGGTCGAGATCGCCCCCGGTCTGCGCATGGGCGCGGTGATCACCACCGACTCGGTCGATCGGCTCGGCTTGGTGGTCGGTTCGCGCGCGCAAGCCATCGTCAAGGCGACCGAGGTCATCGTCGGCAAGGGTTGAGGCGCTGCGCGCGCCCCCCGTCGCCACCAGCGAAGCACATCCAGCGATGCGTCCGCTCTTCACCCATGTCGCCCTCCTCGGCGCGGTCCTCGCGTCCTGTGAGCCGTCGTCGCGCTCGATGGACGCCGGCAGCCGGTCCTCCGACGCGCCGACCGAGGTGTGGGTGCATGCCGCGACCAGCACGCGCGCCGCCTTGCTGGCCCTCGAAGCCATGCACGAAGGCGCGCACGGCATCGACTTGATCTTCAATTTCGGCGGTTCTGGCGCACTCGCCAGGCAGATCGTCGCTGGCGGGAAGGCCGATCTGTTCCTCTCGGCCGACGAAGTCGAGATGGACAGGCTCGAGGTCGCTGGGTTGTTGGAACCCGGCACGCGAGTCGCGTTGTTGTCGAACCAACTGGTCGTGGTCGAGCCCGCGGTCGACGGCACGCTCTTCGCGGGATCGTTCGATCCGCGCCAGTTGGCGCAGCCAGGTCTGCGTCTGTTGTCGCTCGGCGATCCCGCCAGCGTGCCCGCCGGCCGATACGCCAAGGCCTGGCTCGAGTCGCGCGGCGCGTGGGAGGGCGTCGAGTCGCGCGTGCTGCCGGCGATCGACGTGCGTGCCGCCCTCGCCGCCGTCGAAGCCGGTGGAGCGCAGGCCGGCATCGTCTACCGCACCGATGTCGCGCGTTCGAGCAAGGTGCGCATCGTGCATGCAGTGCCGCTCGAGGACGGCCCGCGCATCGTCTATTCGTTGGCGTTGTTGCGCGGTCGAGCCAACCCCGCCGCGGTCTCCTTCGCGCGGTTCCTCGGTTCCGTCGAAGCGCGCGCTCGCTTCGCCGAGCAGGGCTTCGTGCCGCCATCGACGCCTTCGGCGTCGGCCAAGTAGGTCGATCGATGGACGCAGGCGACTTGTTCGAGGTGCTTGCCACGACGCTGCGCGTGGCCGCTTGCGCGCTCTTCTTGGCGGCGCCCTGCGGCATCGCGGCTGGATGGTGGCTCGCGCGCAAGGACTTCCGCGGCAAGAGCGTGGTCGAGACGCTGCTGGCCATGCCGCTGGTCTTGCCCCCCGTCGCCGTCGGTTACTTGCTGCTGGCCTTGTTCGCGCGCGATGGTTGGCTGGGCGAGCGCGCCTTGGGCTTCGATCCGGGAATCTTGTTCACTTGGAAGGGCGCCGTGCTCGCCTCGGCCGCGATGGCCCTGCCCTTGGTGGCGCGCACGGCGCGCGCCGCCTTCGACGGCGTCGATCCGCGCCTCGAGCGCATGGCGCGCACGGCAGGGCTGACGCCTTGGCGCGTGTCGTGGTGCGTGACCTTGCCCTTGGCGCGGCGCGGGCTCGCGGCCGCGTGCGTGCTGGGCTTCGGCCGCGCCTTGGGCGAGTTCGGAGCCACCGTGGTGGTGGCCGGCAACATCCCGGGGCGCACGCAGACCATCGCGCTGGCCATCTTCAGCGAGATCCAGTTGGGCGACACCCAAGCCGCCCTGCGGCTCGTCGCCATCGTGGCAGGGTTGGCCTTCGTCCTCATGTGGTCGGTCGAGAAGCTGCAACGCGCCGCGGCGCGCGAAGGGCGATGATCAGCGGCCTGGAGCTCGACCTGCGCCTGCGCCAGCGGCAGTTCGCGCTGGAGGTGCGCTGCACCACCAAGGTGCGCACCCTGGGCGTCCACGGAGCTTCCGGTTCAGGCAAGACGAGCTTGCTCGAGGCCATCGCGGGTTGGCGTCGCCCCGCGCAGGGTCGCTTGGTGGTGGGGGGGGCGGTGCTGCACGACTCCGCCAGCGGCATCGACCTGCCACCCGAGCAGCGCGGCATCGGCTATGTGCCGCAGGACGCGCTTCTTTGGCCGCATTGGAACGTGGGTCGCAACCTGCGCGTGGGAGCGCGCCGCCTCGACGCCGCCGGAGAAGAGCTCTTGGCGCGCACCGCGGCGATGCTCGACATTGCTCCGCTGCTCGAGCGCGGCGTCGGCGGCTTGTCGGGCGGCGAGCGCCAACGCGTCTCGTTGGCGCGCGCGCTGGTCGGCCGCCCGAGGCTGTTGATGCTCGACGAACCGTTGGCCGCCTTGGATGCGCCCCTGCGCCGCAGGATCCTCGCGTACTTGTTGCGGGTGCGCGATGAACTGCGCGTCCCGATCTTGTTCGTCTCCCACGACGCGTCCGAAGTCCAGGCCATGTGCGACGAGGTGTTGGTGCTGCGCGCCGGCCGCGTCGTCGCGCAGGGCGAACCGTCGCTCGTGCTGCGCGCAGGCGTCGAGCCGCAAGCCAGCTTCGACAACGTGCTCGCCGGACACGTGGTGGCGTTGGAGGATGGCGTGGCGTTGTTGGAACTCGAGGGCGGTGGACAGGCCCGCGTGCCCCAGCGCGGGCTGGCGCTCGACCGGCGGGTCGTGTTCGCCGTGCACTCCGACGAGATCCTCTTGGCGCGCGGCGCGACGGGGCGCATCTCGGCCCGCAATCGCCTGCAAGCGCGCGTCGAGCGCGTGGTCGAGGTCGGAGGGGCGCTGCGCATCGATGCGCGCCTCGACGCGCGAGGATCGGGCGCGCTGCTGTCGGCCACGCTCACGCGCGCGGCCGTCGAGGAACTGGGCCTCGCCGCGGGAACGCCGGTCGAGTGCGTCTTCAAGGCCACGGCGTGCCGCGTCTGGAACGCCGTGGACTAGGTCGTCGATTCACGCACCCGAGCCGAGGCCGGCGGCGATGCGCAGCAGGTCGGCGTACACGCCGGCGGCGGTGACTTCCGGCCCGGCGCCGGGTCCGCGCACCACCAGCGGATTCGCGCGGTAGCGCTCCGTCGTGAACTGCACGAGGTTGTCCGTCAGGCGTCCATGCGCCAAGGCGTGGTCCGCCGGCACTTCGACCACTCCGACGCGCGCTTCGCCATCGCGCGTCAAGCGCGCCGCGTAGCGCAGGACCATGCCATGCGACTTGGCGGCGGCCAGGCGCGCCGCCATGGGCTGGTCGAGTTCGCCCAGACGCGCCATGAACTGCTCGAGCGGGATGCCGGCGAGTTCGTCGGGCACGAGTCCTTCGACCTGAACGTCGGCGAGGCTCGTCGTCCAGCCGCACTCGCGCGCCAGGATGACGAGCTTGCGCGCGACATCGAGACCCGACAGATCGTCGCGCGGATCGGGTTCGGTGTAGCCCTCGGCCTTGGCGCGTCGCACCAGTTCGGAGAACGGCTCCGTGCCGTCGTGGTGGTTGAAGAGCCACGCCAAGGTGCCCGAGAGGATGCCTTCGACCGAGTGCAGCTGGTCGCCCGTGTCGACGAGGTCGCGCAAGGTGCACAGGATCGGCAAGCCCGCGCCCACGGTGGCTTCGTAGCGCCACTTCGCGCCACCCGCGGCTTCGGCGGCGCGGATCGCCTGGTACCGCGCGAGATCGCCTGCTCCGGCTTGCTTGTTGGCCACGACGACATGGATGCCGCGCGCCAGCCACGAGGAGTAGCGATCGGCCACCACCCCGCTCGCCGAGCAATCCAGCACCACGGCGTGCGGCACATGGTCGGCGCGCACATGGTCGGCGAAGCGCGCCATGTCGAGCGCCTGCGGCCGCGTGCGCAGTGCTTCGAGTGCCTCGAGCGGCGCAGCGCCCGGCTCGCCCAGCCACATCGCGCGGCTCGAGGCGACGGCCCTCAGGCGCAAGTCGATGCGCAACTCGCGCAGGAGCCGCTCGCGCGTGGCGGCGAGTTGTCGCACGAGCGCTTGGCCCACGTTGCCGGGACCGACCAGCCCGACGGAGATGGTCTGCGCCGACAGGTAGTACCCCGCGTGCACGGCGCGCAAGGCGCGGGTCGCGTCGGCGGCGTCGATGGCCACGGAGATGTTGCGTTCGGAAGCACCTTGCGCGATGGCGCGCACGTTGACGCGCGCGCGGCCAAGCGCGGCGAACAAGCGCGCCGCCGTGCCCGGCGTGCCGGCCATGCCGTCGCCCACCACGGCCAAGGCGGCGACGCCCGTGCGCGTCGATACGCCTTCCATCTGCCGGCGGTCGATCTCCCGACCGAAGGCCTCGCGCACGGCGCGCTCGGCGGCGGGCGCGTCCTTCTCGCGGATGACGCAGCAGATGGAATGCTCCGAGCTGCCCTGCGAGATCATCACGACCGAGACGCCAGCCTGCTTGAGGGCCGAGAACGCGCGCTCCGCGGTGCCAGGGACGCCCATCATGCCCGCGCCGGCGATGTCGAGCAGGGCGAGTCCCGCGAAGGTCGTGACGCCCTTGACCGGCGGGACCTGCGAGGGCTCGCTCGAGATGAGCGTGCCTGGATGGTCCGGGTTGAAGGTGTTGCGGATGATGATCGGGATGCCGCGCGCGATCGCCGGCGCCATCGTCTGCGGGTGGATGACCTTCGCGCCGAAGTAGGACAGCTCGCAGGCCTCGTCGTACGACAGGCGCTCGACCAGCATGGCTTCGGGCACGACGCGCGGGTCGGCGCTCAGCACGCCATCGACGTCGGTCCAGATGTGCAGTTCGAACGCGCCGAACAGCGCGGCGAAGATGGCGCCCGAGTAGTCGCTGCCGTTGCGGCCGAGCGTCGTCACGCGGCCGGCCCGCGTGCGCGCCACGAAGCCGGTGACGACCACGCGCGGCTCGTCGCGCAACTTCAAGTTGGCGAGCTTGCCTTGCGACTCGTCCCAGTCGACGGTCGCGCCCAACTCGCCGTGCTCGACGACCAGCACAGCGCGTGCGTCCAGCCGGACACAGTCGAGACCACGCGCCCGCAGGGCGGCTTGGACGAGGAGCGAGGACCACACCTCGCCCAACCCTTGGACGAGGTCCAGCAGGTCGTCGGACAGGTATCCGACCAATGCTTGCGCATGCAGCAACTCGCGCAGGCGCTGGAACTCTTCTTCGAGCGTGGCGAGCAGTCCCTCGGCCGCGGGGCCGGCGATGGCGCGCGCCGCCAGGACGTGGCGTTCGCGCAGGTCGGACCAGTCGCTCGTCCAACCCTCGTCGCGCGCCGCCGCGCGCCGCAAGAGACCGATCAGCGCGTCGGTCGCGCCTTGCATGGCCGAGACCACGATCACTTGGCGTTCTTGGCGTTCGGCGAGGATGCGCGCGACGCGCTCGATGCGCGCAGCGTCGGCGAGGCTGGAGCCTCCGAACTTGTGGGCGACGAAGGACTCTTGGCGCGGGTGCATGGCCCAACACTCCAGCCTCCCCGCCGCGCGCATGCAACCGACGCGACGCGCCGATCCGGGTCAGGGCACGAGGATGAACTCCAACGCGTCGCTCAAGCCCACGTTGTCGGGCGCCGGGAAGCCCGGATCGCGCGTGTAGTATTGGGCGCACACGGTCGTGCCGGCCACCAGGCTCGCATCCACGCCACTTGCCACCCACGCGGCGAAGTCGAAGCTGTGGACTCCGCTGCAGTCTCGCACCTGCGCGCTGCCGCCGCTTTGCATGGCCGGCGTGCGGCGCAGGGGACCGGCGAGGCACATGGTGCCGCCCGCGAAGGGGACCGCGCCGCGACCGTGGACGCTGTACAAGAGCGTGCCCGCGCCGCGGTTGAGCAGTCCCGTCGCCTGCACATGGAAGCCCGTGCCGGCGCTGGCGCTGGCGATGCCCAAGGTGCGGATCTTCGGCTCGCAACCGAGCGAGTTGGGCTTGGCGTCGCAATAGGTCCGTGGCGCGGTGCCCGTGCCTTCGCCGCGCAGCAGGAACGCACCGCGGATCCCGGCGCCCAGCACCTCGATGCGCTGCGGTCCCGCGTCGCCCAGGCGCTCGGGGTCGAGCTGTCCCGGGCCAGCGGCCGCGAACCACGCGCGTCCGGTGATCGCGGCGTCCGTGTCGACCAGCCCGATCGTGGCGAAGGTGCCATCGGTCTCGACGATGGCGCCGAGGAAGAAGGCCCCCTCCACGCCGCCGGCGGCAGGCAGGTCGTAGTCGATCCAGGCGAGGTTCGCCACGGACGGCACGACATCGGCATGCACGCTGCGCAGCACGGCGTCGTTGGGTTGCAGGTCGTCGTTGGGATCCTCCCACACGCACAGGCGGATCGTCGTGCCGGGACGGATGCCGCCTGGCTCGAGCATCAGACGCACCTTGACGATGGCGTCGGGGCCGCCGCTCGTCGTGAACGATTGCAGCCACGCGTAGTCGGCCGGCATGCCGTAGGTGATGCCGAGGTTGGGCGCGCCATCGTCGAGCGCGTAGATCTGCTGGGCCTGCGCGGCGGGGGCGAGGAGCGCGAGGAGCGCAAGGCGGACGGCGTGCTTCATGGGGCAGGACGCGTCGCCGGGGTGCGAAAGGGTCGGCGGTCGTCGTCCACGCGACATCGTGGCTGGGCGCGCCGCCAAGCCCCATCCCGCCGAGTGCTAAGCGCGCGTGGCAGCAGTGCGAAGGCGCATGGCTGCGTCGCGTCGCATCCAGTTCGTGCTTCGACCAGGCTCGTGATCGTCCCGAAGGTTCAGAGAAGCTGGCGACACTTGCCCGTCGTGCGTGGGAGGTCGATGCCCGCCACGCCCGGAAAGCGCGAGGGTCGGTCGTGCAAGCAGGCTTCGCACCCTCCAGCGCGGTGCCAACGCACCGGTCGACTGCCGCGCATGACGCGGTCCGAGCTCGCGCCACACGCCATGGCTTCGAGGCGACAACCGCAGTCCTCGTGCAGCGCTGCGGCGGGTTCGACGCACACATCGGCCTGAACCATGCGGCTGAGCACCGCGCAAGCGAGGCCGTCGCAGTCCCGCGGCGCGGCCTGGTCGCGATCCGACAAGGCGCCGGAATCAGGCATCAACGCGGCCCACGCGGCGCTGGCGGCGAGGCCGGCGGTGCCCATCGCGGCCAGCAGCGCGTGGCCGACCCACAGGCGCAGTTGCGAAGTTCGTGCTTCCTCCGTCGCGTCCATCGCCCACTTCGACGCCTGCGCGCCGCTGGTCTTCCCGTGCCTCGCGGCCGCGCGCGAACTAGGCCTGCAAGTGGCGCAGCAAGGTCGGATCAAGCGCAAGTCAAGCTGGTCGTCGTTCCGCCTCGCCGCGCGGAGGACTTCACGCGGGCTTGGCAACTCCTTCCCGGCCGACTTGCATCCGGCGGGGAAGATCTCCCCGCACGGCCAGCGGGCCGTGCGCGCGAACCTGGACACCAAGACGCAACCCCACCCATGCTGCAAGCTCGCACTCTCGCTGCCATCGCCCTGCTCGGCGGCCTCGCCTTCGCCCAATCCGCCGATCTGCCCCAGCGCGTCGCCGCTGGCGATGTCGGTCCCACCTACGCCGTCCTGTGGGCCCGCTCCGCCACGGCGGGCACTGTGACCTTCCGCTACTCGACCGATCCGAGCCTGGCTGGCGCCGCCACGCGCACAGCCACCGTCGTCGACGCGACCTTGCCCGCCAAGGCGTATGTGCGCGGCCTGCTGCCGGGCACCACCTACTACTACGAAGCGCAATCTCCGTCCGGCGGCGTCGACAGCGGGACGTTCAGGACGCCGCGCCTCGGAGGTGGAGTGCAAGGCCTGCGCTTCGGCGTCTCCGGCGACTCGCGCGGCGACTTCATGCCGGCCGGCTCGCTCTCCAACGCCGCCACCGCCAACCTCGAGTTCTTCGTCATGCTCGGCGACACGATCTACGCCGACGTGGCCTCGCCCCTCGTGCCGGTCGCGCAGTGCATCACGCTCGACGAGTTCCGCGGCAAGCACGCCGAAGTGCTCTCGGCCTTCTCCGGCGTCAATGGCGTCGGCGACCTGCGTCGCTCGACCGCGCTGTGGGCCTCGATCGACGACCACGAGGTGACCAACGACTTCGCCGGCGGCGCCGCGCCGTCCTCGGATGCGCGCTTCGACCTGAATGGCGCCTACATCAACGAGACCAACCTGTTCCGCAATGGCATGCGGTCCTTCACCGAGTACATGCCGACCCTGCGCCTCGCCTACGGCCAGACCGGCGATGCTCGCACGGCGTTCAAGCGCAAGCTGTACCGCAAGATGGCCTACGGCACAGACGCGGCGCTGATGGTGCTCGACGCGCGTTCCTTCCGCGACCAGTCCTTGCCCGCGGTCGCCAATCCCGCCGACCAGGCGCAGGTGCTCAACTTCCTCGTGTCGAGCTACGACCCGACGCGCACGATGCTCGGTCGCGCCCAGGTCGAAGAGCTCAAGGCCGACCTGCTCGCCGCCGAGCAAGCCGGCATCAAGTGGAAATTCGTCATGATCCCCGAGCCGATCCAGAACCTCGGCGTGGTGGCCGGTCAGGATCGCTACGAAGGCTACGCGGCCGAGCGCGCCGAGGTCCTCGCGCATGTCGCCGCCAACAACATCCGCAACGTCGTCTTCGTCGCGGCGGACATCCACGGCACGATCGTCAACAACCTGACCTTCTCCGCCGGCCCCGGCCAGCCTCAGCAGCAGACCGGCGCCTTCGAGGTGACGACCGGTTCGATCTCGTACAACCAGCCCTTCGGCCCCACGGTGGTGGGCCTCGCCAGCGCCTTGGGCTTGCTGACCCCGGCGCAAGTCGCCTTCTACCAGTCCTTGCCGATCCCCGCCAAGGACGCCTTCGTGCAGCAGTTGATCGACCAGCAGGTCGCGCCGCTCGGCTACGACACGGTGGGTCTCGTCGGAGCGCCGATCAACGCCACGCTGAACGCCGGTGGCTGGTCGGCCACGCA
The DNA here is from genome assembly GCA_005789645.1 of Planctomycetia bacterium. Classification (GTDB taxonomy): domain Bacteria; phylum Planctomycetota; class UBA1135; order UBA1135; genus SXXH01. Next base: position 3,206 of record SXXH01000098.1, on the reverse strand, counting down.
CACCTTTGGTTGGACCGAGTTCCAGGTGGCGCCCGTCACGGGCGAGTTGAGCGTCACGACCTGGGGCGTGGAGCCCAACGCGACCACGCTGCCGCCCTTCATCGTGGGCAACTTCACCGTCGTGCCCCAGTGAGGGGCGCGGCGCGGCCAAGAGCGCAGACGGTCGCCTGCACGCCGGGCGATCGGATTGCGGAGAGTTGACGAGCCCGGGGGGGCTCGGGAGAGGAGCCCGGGCTGGATGTTCCGGGCTCCTCTCTTTGGCGCGGGCAGGCCGGATGGCTATCGTCCTGCCCGCATGTCGCGCACCCCGCTCAGCAGCCCCGAAAGCGAAGCCCCCGAAGGTGGCGGCTGGCGCGCGCGCATGTGGCGCATCGTGTTCCTCGCCGACACTCCGGCGGGGCGCGCCTTCGACTTGGTGCTCCTGTGGGCGATCCTCGCCAGCGTGCTGGTCGTGATGCTCGACAGCGTCGAGCCGCTGCGCGAAGAGTGGGGACGATGGTTCATCGCGCTCGAGTGGGCCTTCACCATCCTCTTCACCATCGAGTACGCCCTGCGCTTGTGGTGCTCGAAGCGTCCCACGGCCTACGCGACGAGCTTCTTCGGCGTGGTCGACCTGCTGGCCGTCTTGCCGAACTACCTGAGCCTGTTCCTCGGCGGTTCGCACTACATGGCCACGGTGCGGATCCTGCGCCTGATGCGGATCTTCCGCATCCTGAAGATGATCCACCATGTCAACGAGGCCAATGTGCTGCTGCACGCCTTGCTGGCCTCGCGTCGCAAGATCTTCGTGTTCATGACGAGCGTACTGGCGCTCGTGTGCGTCGAGGGCAGCTTGATGTACGTGATCGAGCACAGCGAGGGATCGCGCTTCGAGAGCATCCCGGCTTCGATCTACTGGGCCATCGTCACCGTCACGACCGTCGGCTACGGCGACATCGTCCCCGCGACCGTGGCGGGCAAGATGCTGGCGTCCTTCATCATGCTGACGGGCTTCGCCATCCTGGCGGTGCCGACCGGCATCGTGGCGGCGGAGATCGGGCGCGAGGTCATGGTGCGCAAGGCCGCCACGAGTCTCGCGCGCCTCTGCGGCGCTTGCGGCCACCAAGGCCACGAGCCCGAAGCGCAGCACTGCAATCGCTGCGGCGCGCGCTTGTAGTCCGAACTGGGGCCCATGGCGGCGCCTTGGCCGATGTCCTAGCTTGGGCCCATCGCGCGGCCAACGCGTGGCAGCCTGCATGTCCACCAGCGAAACACGACCCGAGCCCACGCCCTCCGACTTGCGACGAGCCGTGCGCGAGGGTTATGCCGCCATCGTGCGATCCGATCCTTCCGCTGGTTCCTGCTGCGGTCCGATCGGGGGCTGCGGCGTGCGCACCGACGCCGAGACGCTCGCCCGCCAGATCGGCTACGACGCGGCCGAGATCGCCGCGCTGCCGGAGGGCGCGAACCTCGGCTTGTCGTGCGGCAACCCCGGCGCCATCGCGCGCCTCGCGCCTTGCGAGACGGTGCTCGACCTCGGCTCGGGCGCGGGTTTCGACTGCTTTCTGATGGGCCCCAAGGTGGGGGCCAACGGTCGCGTCATCGGCGTGGACATGACGCACGAGATGTTGGCGCGCGCGCGCGCCAACTTGCCGCTGTACCGCGAGCGCACCGGACTCGACAACATCGAGTTTCGCTTGGGCGAGATCGAGCACCTGCCCGTGGCCGACGCGAGCGTGGATTGCGTCATCAGCAACTGCGTGCTCAACCTGTCGCCGGACAAGGCGCAGGTGTGGCGCGAGATCGCGCGGGTGCTCAAGCCAGGCGGTCGCGTGGCCATCTCGGACATCGTGCTGCTGCGTCCCTTGCCGCAGGCCTTGGCCCACGACATCGAGGCGCTCGTGGGCTGCGTTGCGGGCGCGGTGCTGGCGGAAGAGGTCGTCGATCAGGCGCGCGCCGCGGGCTTGGTCGCCGTGCGCATCGAGCCCCAGCCCAACTACATCGCGGCCATGGAGCACGCCGGCGATCCGCTCCATGCGCGCATCGCCGCGGCGCTGCCTGCCGGAGCACGCATCGGCGACCATGTGGCCAGCGCCGAGATCCTGGCTCGCAAGCCGGGCGTGCGCACTGGATGTTGCTGATGCTGGCGGTGTAGTCGCGGCAAGGCCGCGGTATTCAAGAGGTCGCATTCCCCGCCGCGGGAGTGGCTTGCCGTAGTTCGACCCGGTGCTCAAGTACCCGGCAAATCTTGCCGATCTCGGTCGTCGCCCCAGCACGAGGCGATCGCAGGCGTCTTCCGTCCTCCGCGGAGCGTCGCCTAGGTCGCCGCGTCGAGCCGGCCGCCCTTCGGCGGTCGCGACGGCCGCGCGGGGCACCGAGGACCAGCCTGTGAACAAGCTCGTTTGGGGTATCGCGGCCGCCACGGCCTCCACCCTGGCAATCGTCGCCGCCGTCGCCATCCCTTGGCCCGGGAATGTCGCGTCCGAGAACTTCGAGCCGGCGCGCTTGCGTCAAGCAAACGCGACAACCGACCTCGGGCTGGCCATCGCGCTCTCCGACGCGGACGGCAACCCGGTGCAGGAGGCGCGCGTCTTGTGCGCCCCGGCGAATGCAGGAACCGGCAGTTGGAGCATCGCGCGCGCCGGCATCTCGAACCAAGGCGGCATGGCGCTGCTGGTGCCGATCGCAGCGGGTCTTTCGAACATCGCCATCGTGGCTCCCGGTCGTGCCGCGCAAGTCGGCGTGCTCGACGCCAAGTCGGGCGAAGCCAAGTTCGTGTTGGAGCCCGGCAGCGATCTCGCCGTCCAGTTGGCTGGACAGAGCGGAGCGGCACAAGGCCGATGGCTCGTCGCGGTCCGTCCGCTGGACGCAGGTGGCACCTGCGCTTCTGGCTTCGATTCGGCGCTGGATGCGCTGGAGGCCTTCGAGGCCGCGGATGGCCGCGACGTGAATCCGCGCACCGACGATGGCGCCAGCCTGCGTCGCGCCGACGACCAAGGCCTGGCCTCGTGGAGCGGCCTGCCGCGTTGCACGGTGCTCGTCGAAGCTTGGCGCGTCGCCGGCGGCGACAGCTTCCTTCCGGCGCAAGGAGCGCAAGTCCATCGCCAGGTGGTCGACCTGTCCAAGCCGAGCCACGCGGTGCGACTGTCGGTTGCGACGCGCAGCGAACTCGTCGTGGAAGTGCTCGACGGAGGCCGGCCCGCGACCACGGGCACATCGGTGCTCGT
>SXXH01000011.1 GCA_005789645.1 Planctomycetia bacterium | reverse complement strand
GACGGAGTCTGGCAGCTGTCCTGCACGCCGTCTGGCGCGCAGGTGAAGGTCGAGCCGTTGTAGCCGTACAGATCCAACGCGCCGCCAGCGATCTCGCAGAAGGTCGGCGTGCCATCGTTGTCGCAGTCCCACGGGAACGAAGGCGTCTGGCAACTGTCGGGCACGCCATCGGAGGAGCAAGTGAAGGCTTGGCCGTTGAAACCGTAGCGATCGGCCGCGCCGCCCTGGATCTCGCAGAAGTTCGGCAACCCGTCGTTGTCGCAGTCCCAACCCGCGGGCGGCGTTTGGCAACTGTCGGGGATGCCGTCGGCCGCGCAGGTGTAGACCGTGCCGTTCCATCCATAGCGGTCGCGCTCGCCACCGCCTTGGATCTCACAGAAGTTGGGCGTGCCGTCCATGTCGCAGTCCGGCACTTGTTGGCAGCTGTCGGGCACGCCATCGGGCAGGCAAGTGGTCACCGTTTGACCAGAGGCGCCGTAGGTGTCGCGCGCGCCGGACGCGATCTCGCACACGTTCGGGATGCCATCATCATCGCAGTCCGCGACCGGGGGCGTCGCTTGGCACGAGTCGGGCACGCCATCCGGGGCGCACACGATGGCGGCGCCGTTGCGGCCGTAGAAATCGCGCGCGCCCGCGGCGATCTCGCACGAATCCAGCAAGCCATCCGAGTCGCAGTCGAAGGCGTTGCCGTCGGCGATGTCGCACGAATCGATCGTGCCGTTGCCGTTGCAATCGTTGGCCGCCAGCTCCTGCGCATCGGGCACGCCGTTGGCGTTGCAGTCGCGCGGCGTGCGCAGATCCAGCTCGCGCCAACCGTTCGACGGCAGCGACAACCAGATGCCGTGCGGGAAGGCGATCAAGTTGGTCTTCACGCGCGCGCGCCAGCGGTTCAACCCACCGGCCGTGCCTTGGATGCTCGACTCGAGTCGCACTTCCGCGCCGCCCGCGCCGATCTCGGCTTGCGGGCCGAGTTGCAGCTGCGTGCCGGAGAACGACGCAGTCGGCCCGCGTTGCTCGCTGGCCAGGCGCACCTTCGCGCGTCCACCGGGCGTGTTGGCGCCCGCATGGCCGGCAGCCAGCACCTGCAAGCGGTAGTTCACCTCGGGGATGCCGGCTTGCGCGGGGATCGGTGCGCCCCCTTGGCGCAGTTGCCGCATCACGAGCGCCGGACCGCCACGCACGATGCCGTTGCCGCAGTACAAGAAGGCCGCGCCCGCCTGGTTCGAGATGAAGTCGAAGTCGAGGGCGCCGACGAGCAGGTCGCCGAAGCCGTCGCCGTTGACGTCGCCGGCGCCCGCGCAGCTGAGGCCGAACTCGGAGTTGCTCTGGCCCACTTCGCCTTCCCAATACGCGACAGTGGTCGCGCCGGAGGTCGAGCCCAAGTACGCGAAGGCGCGTCCTTCGTTGACGGCTTGGGCATCCCAATAGCGCGAAGTGACCAGCACGTCCGAGTAGCCGTCGGCGTTGAGGTCGCCGGCGCTGGCGACGACGAAGCCGTACTGTGCTCCAGCTTGGCCGCCGGGCAGCACCAAGTTCGGGGTCGCCGCGGGGAACGTCGCCGAACCATGGAAGATGTATACGCGGCCTTCGTCCACCAACGCCGCTCCGCCGTCGTATTGCGGCGAACCCAAGGCGAAGTCCGAATAACCGTCGCCGTTGATGTCGCCAAGTCCCGCCACGGTGCTGATGTGCGCTTGGTTCTGCCCGGTGGTGAAGCCAAAGGCCGGAGCCCCGAGGCCCGCGGCGGAGCCGTAGTAGAGGCGCGCCGAGCCTTGGCCCAAGGTCGTCGAGTCGTACGAGCCCACCAGCACGTCGGCGTAGCCGTCGCCGTTGACATCGCCGGCCGCGGCGACATTGGCGCCGAAGTTCAAGTTGGGCGCCGAACCCGCGGCGCTCCATGCGGAGCTGCTCGACACGCCGGAGGCGCCACCCAAGTACAGCCAAGCGCCGCCGGTGTTCGACCCTTGCGGACCATCGTAGAGGTGCGCACCCACGACGATGTCGGCGTGACCGTCGCCGTTGACATCACCAGCGCCCGACACCCAATGGCCGAAGTTCGCGCCGGCTTGGTTGATCTGCAAGACCGCCGCGGGCGTGCTGTTGAAGCCGGTCGCCGCGCCATGGAAGACGTAGACCTTGCCTTCGTCGATCTCGCCATCGTCGGCGAGGCGCGCGCCGACGATGAAGTCGTCGTAGCCGTCGCCGTTGACATCGCCCGCGCCCGCCACGCAGTTGCCGAACTGGTCGTTGGCCACGGTCGGATCGGCCGTCGTGATGCCGTTCACGGTGCCCAGCAACACGGGCGCGACCGAGAAGGGTCCGCCGCGATAGACATACACGCGACCCTCGTTCAAGCCCGCGGCCGTCAGGTCCTCGCGGTACGCGCTGACGACGAAGTCGCTGTAGCCGTCGCCGTTCAAGTCGCCCACCATGGCGATCGAGGTGGCGTAGTCGCCGTTGTTCTGGAGACCGAGCTCGTTCCAGATCGGCGCGGAAGAGACGCTGAAGGAGGCGCCGTAGTACGCGCGCGCCTGGCCTTCGCCAGCTTGGCCATTGGCGTACGCGCGCGCGCCGACGATCACATCGCCGAAGCCGTCGTTGTTGGCGTCGCCCAGCCCCGCCAAGGCGTTGCCGAGGCCCGCGCCCGCCGCATCGCCTTCGAAGGACAAGGACGGTTGCAGCGCCGGACCGCTGGCGCCACCGAGATACAGCACGACGCGGCCTTCGTTCGCGAGGTCCCCGTCCCAATCCGGCGCGCCGACGACGATGTCGGCGTAGCCGTCGCCATTCGCGTCGCCCGCGGTGGCGACGCTGGCGCCGAAGCTCGCGCCTGCCTGGTCGATCTGGCCGAGCCACAATGCGCCCGTCAAAGGCATCCCGCTCGCCGATCCGGCGAACAGGAACGCGAGGCCTTCGCCGGCTAGGGGCGCGCCATTCGTGCCTTGGGGCGCGCCCACGAGGATGTCGGCGTAGCCGTCGCTGTTCACGTCGCCTGCGCCGGCGACCGCTGCGCCAAAGCGCGCTCCGGCTTGCTGGGACTCGTAGATCCAATTGGGACCGGGCGCGGCGCCGAACGACCACGCGCGGCCGTGCCACACATACGCGGCGCCTTCGTTGGCTTGACCGGCCGAGTAGCTCGGCGAACCGACGACGATGTCCATCACGCCATCGCGGTTCACATCGCCCGCGCCGGCCACGGAACTGCCGAAGGCGGCATTGGTCGCGGTGCCGTCGTTGATATTCTGCAGCAGGGTCCACTGCAAGTTGACGACCGAGGAAGTGCCCGTGCCGCGGAAGATGAAGGCCACGCCTTCGTTGGTCTGGCCTTGGTCGAAGTTCGGCGCGCCGACGATCAAGTCCGGCACGCCATCGCCGCTGGCGTCGCCCAACGCGGCCACGCTGGATCCGAAGTTCGCGGCCGCCTGGTCGACCTGCAGGCCGATCGAGCCGAGGTCGGTGGGGCCGTTGGCGCTGCCCAGGTACACGAAGACGACGCCTTCGTCGGTCTGCCCCGCGTCGTAGTTCGGCGCCCCCACGGCGATCTCGCCACGTCCGTCGCCGCTCAAGTCCCCGAGCCCCGCGACCGCGCTGCCGAACAGCGCGTTGGCCTGGTTCGACTCGAAGATCGCCGCCGGCGTGGTCGCAAGACCCGTCGCCGAGCCGTGGTAGACATAGACGCGTCCTTCGTCGACTTGCCCGTTGTCGTAGTTCGGCACGCCTACGATGGCGTCGCTGATGCCGTCTCCGTTGACATCGCCGGCGCTGGCGACCGCGAAGCCCAAGGCGGCGCCCGCCTGGTCGGACTCCACCAACCAAGCCGGCCCGGTCAGGACAGGGTCGACCGTCACCGGCAAGCGCGCCGCGCGCAGGTCGACGCGCACCCCCGCTCCATCGCGACCCGCCTCGAAACGCGCGGCCACCGGTTGGCCGTCGGCGTCCCAAGCTCGCAAGCCCGCCATGCGGACGCGCACTTCGCCATCGCCGGTGCGGTAGCTGCCGCCGAGGCCGTCGTCGGAGATCGCCAATTGCATCCCCGACACCTCCAGACCGATCCATGCGTCGAGGACCGGAGCCTCCAGCAAAGTCCAACCATGCTCAATGCCACGCGCGTCGTTGACGTACCACTCGACCAGCGGCCCGCGCGCGATCTCGACGCGATTGCCATGCACCTGCGGCTGGCCAGTGGTCAACGGCTGAGCGTCGTCCTTGGCGCCATAGGTCGTCGTGCGCAGCGACAAGGCCCAAGCGCCCCCTTCACGGGGTTCCACCCGCAGCCCTTCGCTGGAGACCCACGAGCGCAAACCCTGCCCGCGGTTGGG
>SXXH01000097.1 GCA_005789645.1 Planctomycetia bacterium | reverse complement strand
GCCAACGCGGCGCAGTGGACCGCGACGCAGTTCTTCGTCGCGCGCGGACTGTTGGTGTGGATGGCGCGCGCCACGCGCTCCTTGCCCGTGCCCGACTCGCCCAGCACCAGCACCGTGGCGGTGCTGGGCGCGACTTGGCGCAGCGTGTCGAACACCTTCTGCATGCGCGGCGAACGCCCGACCAGGCCCTCGAAGCCGTAGCGCTCGTCGAGGCGCTGCAGCAGTTCGACGTTGACGCGCCGCAGTCGCACGCTTTCGACCGCGCGTGAAAGCCGCGCGCGCAACTCGGCGAGGTCCACGGGCTTCGACAAGTAGTCGGAGGCGCCCAGGCGCAGCGCGTCGACCGCCGTCTTGACCGATTCGTGGCCGGTGACGAGCAGCACGGCGCAATCGGGCTGCAAGCGTCCCGCGGCGCGCAGCACGTCGATGCCGGTCTGCCCGGGCATGACGAGGTCGGTCAAGACGCCCTCGAAGCTCGCCTCGGACAAGCGTTCAATGCCCTCCTCCCCCGAGTGCGCCAGCGTGCAGGTCCAGCCGTCGACCTCGAGCGCGTCGGCCAACGACTCGGCGTGACCCTCGTCGTCGTCGACGATCAGGACGCGCCCGCGGCGTTCGGCTTCCTTGGCGCTCACGCGGCCTCCTCGTCCTTGCGGCCGTGGATCTCCACGAGCAAGGGCAGCACGATCGAGAAGCTCGTCCCGCGGCCCTTCTCCGACAGCACCGCGATGCGGCCGCCATGCTGCTCGACGATCCGGCGCGTGGTCGAAAGCCCCAGTCCCGTGCCGCCCTTCTTGGTCGAGTAGTACACCTCGAAGCAACGCTCGAGCGCGTCGGGGTCCATGCCGACACCGGTGTCGGTGACGCTGATTTCGACTTGCTGTCCTGCTCGCACGACGCGCACGATCAGCTCGCCGCCATCGGGCATCGCCTGGCGCGCGTTGACGCACAAGTTCAACAGCGCCTGCTTGAAGGCACCCGTGTCCAACAGCACCAAGGGCAAGCCCGCCGGCAGGTCCACATGGTGGCGGATCCCCTGCTGGCGGTCCTCCAACTCGACGAAGTCGAGCACTTCGCGGATCATCTGCACCAAGTCGGCCGGCGCGCGATCGACGGTGCCTCCGCGCGCGTAGCGCAGGAAGTCCTCGACGATCCCCTCGAGGCGCTTGATCTCGCGCTGCAGCGTGTGGACCCGCTTCAAGACGCGCTTGTCGCGCGGAGACGGCTCGCCTCCTTCACCGCGACTGCACTCCTCCTCGAGCAGCGCCAAGTTGATCGACATGGTCGACAACGGGTTCTTGATCTCGTGGGCCAAGCCGGCGGCAAGGCGGCCGAGCGCTTCGCCGTGCGCGGCGGACTCTTCGTCGGGACGGTGCTGTGCTTCGCTCACGGGGCTTGGGGCGCGACAGAGGGCCCGCGATAGGTTAGTGTCCGCTCGTGGGCCGCGCCTAGCGGCACCCCGCGCCCGCCCTTCCGCCACGCGCGACGAGCAGACCAGATCACGAATTTCGCCTTGGAACGCGTGCGCAAGGAACCCCAGGATCTGGACCCGGAGTTGGTCGCCAGGGCCGCGCGCCTCTTGCAAGAGGGCCGCATCGTGGGTCTGCCGACGGAGACCGTCTACGGCTTGGCGACGCGCGCCGACTCGCCCATCGCAGTCGACCGCCTCGTCGAAGCGAAGGGCCGCCCGGCGCGCATGCCCATGACTTGGCACGCGGCCTCGGCCGAGGCGCTGGAGCGCTACGAGCGGGTCTCTCCGATGGCCCGCCGCTTGGCTGCACGCTACTGGCCCGGGCCGCTGACGCTCGTGCTGCCCGGCGTCCCCGAAGGTCTGGAGCGCGTGGCGGCGGCTGGCCTGACCGGCCTGCGCGTGCCGGCCCTGCCGTTGACGCAGGCGATCCTCGCCGCCGCCGAAGTGCCGATCGTGATGACCAGCGCCAATCGCCACAAGGAACGACCCGCCGCGGATCCCGACGAGGTGGAGCGATCCATGGGCGCGCACATGGACCTGCTGGTGGACGCGGGACGCGCGCGCCTCGGCGAATCCAGCAGCGTGCTCGTGCTGGCGCCGCCGCGCTTCGAGTTGCTGCGCGAAGGCCTGCACGGAGCCGAGACGCTCAGGCGCTCGGCGGGCCTGCGCATCGCCTTCGTGTGCACCGGCAACACCTGCCGCTCGCCCATGGCCATGGCGCTCGCGCGCGGAGGCCTCGCCCAGCGACTGCAGCTCCCAGCCGACGAGATCGGCCGCTTCGGCTTCGAAGTGCGCTCGTTCGGCGTGGCCGCCGCCGCCGGCTCGCCCGCTTCGCAACATGCGCGCGAGGTCATGCGCGAAGACGGACTCGACTTGTCGCGCCACGAGTCGGCCTCGGCGCAAGCACAGGACTTCGGACACTACGACGAAGTCTACGCGCTGACCAAGTCGCACTTGTCGGCGTTGCGCGGCCTCGTGCCCCCCAAGTTCGCCGAGCGGTTGCACCTGCTCGACCCCGAAGGACGCGACGTGCCCGATCCCTTCGGCGGCACGCGCGCCGAGTATCGCCGCACCGCCGACGCCATCGCCGGCATGGTGTCGATGCGCCTGGACGCCTGGGCCTGAGACGGCCCAGCCTCGAGGGTTTGCAGCCGGAGCAGGCTGCTCCGATGCCGACTGCTCCTTGGCCGACTGCCGGAGACGCCGAGAGCGCCGGCGATGGAGACGATGAGGTCCAACACGTCTCGCAAGGGACGCAGCGATGCGCAGCGCAGGTCGTCGCCACGCATCGCCATTGTGGGCGCGCACCATTCGAGCTAGCCTCGCTGCATGGACGAAGCAGCCATCGTGCTGGCCGAAGGCGCCTACCGCACGAGCGACGCCAAGACGGCGCACGGACTCGTGCGCGGACCATCGCGCTGGACCATCGCCGCGGTGGTCGACTCGACCTGCGCAGGCGAGGACGCGGGGCTGCTGCTCGACGGCCGCGCGCGCGGCATCCCGGTCGCGGCCTC
>SXXH01000010.1 GCA_005789645.1 Planctomycetia bacterium | reverse complement strand
GCCTGCGGGCACGACTCAGTGGCTGAAGACGGGACTGCTTCCCAGCCAGACTTGGGAGTTCAGGCTGCGCGCCGTCAACGCCAATGTCGTGCCGGAGATCGTCTCGCCGCTCGGCGACATCGTGACGACGCGCACGGCGCCCTACCACGTCGCGAATGACAGCTTCAGAGTGCTCTCGACGGGAGCGACCACCACATCCATGATGCTTGCTTGGCGGGACGAATCCCCCGGCGAGACGGGCTATCGGGTGGCCCGCTATGTCGGAGGGCCGAACCCCACGCTCGCGCAACTCGACAACGACGCAAACTGGAATGGCCCCTTCGCCTCCACCGGATCAGGCAGCGGAGACATGACCGTGAACCTGACGGGGCTGTCTTCGACCACCGCCTACTGGTGGCGCTTGCGTGCGATCGACGACTCGCTGACCGTCGGCGGCAATGCACTGCACTCCCAGCAGACTTCGAACAACTGGAACTACTACGCGTTTGGCTGCTTGTTGTGCGCCCCGGCCCAACTGCAGGTACTGTCCGCGAGCCCAACAGCAGTTTCGATTGGTTGGCTGGACATCCCCATCGCCGAGGCTGACTACCAGATCCAACGATCGACGACCTACTCGGGAGTCGCGAATCCGACGACAGCGCAGCTCGAAGCCGGAGCTTGGACGAACAACGCCGTCGTCGTGCCGGCGAACAGCACGCAGGGGACTTTCACGACACAAGGTTCCGCCACCATGACCGGCTTCCAGTGGTTCCGAGTGCGGCCGCGCAACGGCGCCACGATCGGGACGCCGGCCTACGTTCGAGCGAGCATTCCATGAGACTGCCCACCAACCACTTGATCGGCTGGACGACTTCGCGGCTTCTTCGTGGCCGGGACTTCGGCTTGGCGTCCTGGTCCTTCCTGGGCTTGACGCTTTTCGCCAGCAGCGCAGGAGCGCAGGGGTCAGGCCTGGCGCTCGCGGAGCCGAGCGTGCACCAAGCCACCACGACGAGCGCGCGCAGCGCCGTCGTCGAAGCGGCTCCGTCGCACATCGTCTCTCTGGTGAACCTCGAAGCGGATCGCCAATCCCCGTCGGAGTACGCCCTCTGGCTGGAGCGCGAGCTCGATCACCTCGACGTCGCGCTGGATGCCTTGGCCCTCGATCCCGCGACGCTGCTCGTGGAGTTGTCGAATCCGCCTGGAGGGCAGCATCTTTCGGGTCCGCGTCGCGGCGCGATGCGCATCTTCGACGACCCGGCTTGGCGGGCGGAGTATTTCCGCGCCGTCGCCTCCATCGCGGCGCGACTCGCCCGCCGCGGCGAGGCATGGGGCTTCGACATCCTGTCGGAGCCCGCCGCCAACCGCGTTCCGGGCGCCAGCCGCCTCTGGAACTCCATCGCCACGCAAGCCGGCGCCCTGGTCAATCGCACGGCGCCGGGCGTGCGCGTCGTCGTCGAGCCGTTGCATGGTTCGTTGTCCGAATTGCTGGACAGCGAGGTGCCGCCCGGATGCGGCCTCGACTTGCTCGTGCATGGCGTGGTGCCTGGCGAGCGGTTGCTGGAGGCCGTGGCCAAGGCTCGCCGCGAGGGCGCCGACCCGCTGCGCAGCTTCGAATTCGGAGAGTACGCCGAAGGCTTCGCGCGTTGGCGCGCGCGCCATGGCGCGACCACCATCCTCGCGGGACGACGCGCCTTGGCTCCTGTCGATGGCGGCGAGTCGGGGCTCGTGCTGCGGGAAAGGATGCGCGCGGAACTGGGCCTCGCCTCGCCCGTCCACGCGCTCGTTGGTCGTCCGCTCAACGCCGCCGCCAGCGTCGAACTCGTTTCGATCGAATCCGCCGAGTCGCGGGCCTTGGCGGGCTTGGACGACGTGCGTCCGGAATGGATGCCCTTGTTGCGCAATCCGCGCCGCGTGCTGCCGCAGCCCGTCGATCCTGGTGGTCAGCCCCCGTTGCTCGACGAATCGTGGCACGACCCGTCGGCTCCGCTTGCGGATGCCAAGTCGGACCATGGCGCCGCGTCGGACGCCGACGACGGAGATGGCCAAGCGAACCGGCCGTCCCCGGCCACGCGCATCGACCACGGTGATCCGCGCGATGGCGTGGCGCGCGCGGCGCAGCGCTTCGGCGTGTCCTCGGTGGCCGCCGTCGAGGGCCTCGTCTTCAGCCCTTCGACCGTGCTGGTGAAGTGGCGCCACGACGACGCCGAGACCTACCGCCACTCCGTGCGAGCGATGGTCGGCGATGGCGCGCACTTCGCCTTCGGCGAGGACGAGCGCGCCGAGATGCTGGCGGTGCGCGTGCCCGTGCACGTCGCCATGGAGCGCCTGCGTCCGTGGGTCGAGCATGTCGAGCCCGACATGGAACTGCATCTGGCTCAAGGCGGCGTGTCCGTGCTGGAGCCGAACGACGCCCTGTACTCGCGGCAGTATGGCTTGCACACGCTGGGGGCTTGGGTGCCCGCTTCGAACCTGACTTGGTTCGAGACCGTGCCGAATGCGGACATCAACGCTCCCCAAGGTTGGGTCCACGCCACGGGGGCGGAGGATGTCGAGATCGCCGTCATCGACACCGGCATCTACGACCATGTCGATTTCTACGCCGTGGACAACAGCAATCCGAACCTGCCGCTCGAGCAGCGACCGCGCAATCCGGCGATCAGCAACCTGTGGACCAACCCGGGCGAGATCGCGGGCAACGGCATCGACGACGACTCGAACGGCCTGATCGAAGACGTGCGCGGCTGGGATTTCCTCGGCGGCGACAACGACCCGTTCGAAGCCGAGCGCCACGGCACGCGCGTCGCCGGCATCGCCGGAGCGATGGGCGGCAACGGCGGTCCCGGCTTGCCGCACGCGCGGGGCGTCGCAGGCGTCGCGTGGCGCTGCGAGATCGTGCCGCTGCGCGTCTTCAACGCCAGCACGCTGAACAGCATCGTCAGCGTTGCCATCCCGGCACTCGAGTACGCCAAGTCGAAGCGGTTCGAGATCGTCAACTGCAGCTGGGCCGGCGTCGGCGTCGAATCCGACTTCACCACCCTGCGCGACACCATGGCTTCGATGCAGGCCTCGGTCGCGAACCCGCGCGGCCAGCTGATCGTGGTCGCCGCTGGCAACCAGAACATCGACCTCGACAGCACGACCTCGGACGCCGACCCCAGCGCTGGTGGCGTGCAGAAGGTTTATCCGGCGTGCTTCACGCTGGCCAACGTGCTGACCGTCGGAGCCGTCGACCACCGCCTCGAGCGCTGGCGCGACCTCCAACCGCAGACCCTGGCGGTCGTCGCCGGCAGCAACTACGGCGCCACCAGCGTCGATTTGTACGCGCCCGGCGGCGCGGTGTGGGGCTTGGCGCCCGGCGTGTCGACGATCGGCCCGCACTACGGCATGTACACCTCGTCGGGCAACGGCACCTCCTACGCCGCTCCCCACGTGGCGGGCGCGGCCGCGCTGCTTTGGGCGCAGAACCCCGACTGGTCCTACGACCTCGTGCGCGATCGCCTCAAGTCGCGCGCGCGCGCCGTGCCGGCGCTCGCTGGCCTATCCACGACCGCAGGCATGCTCGACGTCGGCGCCGCTCTCGGTCCCGGTGGTGGCGCTCCTCCGCAGGTGGCGATCATCGACCCTCCCGCCACGACTTCGCGCGTCGCGGGCACGCCGATCAACTTCGCCATGACGGTCGCCGGCGCCAATGTCGGCCTGCCCGACATCTTCTGGACCTCCGACACCGTCGGCGGACAGTTGTCGGCGGGCGCGTTGGCCTTCTCGACCGCCACCCTGCCTGTGGGCACGCACAACGTCGTGGCCTGGGCGCGAGGCGATGGGGGCTACGGCCTGACCGGGTCCGCCACGCGCGTCGTGCAGGTCACCACCGCGCCCGCGCCCGCCGCCCCCACGGGCTTGAGCGTCGTCGCCATCACGGGCGGCTGGCGCCTGACTTGGAGCGACAACTCCAGCGGCGCGGCCTCCGAGACGAGCTTCGAAGTCCAGAGGAGGAAGCGCGTAGGCGCGACCTGGACGCAGAGCACTCCGCTGTGGGCGTCCGCCAACGACGAGTCCATCGACGACTTCCCCGGCGCCGGCACCTACCAGTACCGCGTTCGCGCCCGCAACAGCAGCACGCCCAGCGGCTGGACTCCGTTCGTCGCCACGAACTGACTCCCGCCCTTGCTTCTGCACCTACGGCTCGCTGCGGCCGGCCGCGCTGCGACCGGGCGTTGGCACGCGGTACCCATGGCGAACCCATGCGGATTTTCCCCGGATTTCCTGCAGGAAGTCCCGCCGAGCGTCGTTTCTCCCCATGGCGGACGACTCGGGGAGAGGACCGAGGTCGCCCGGGACGCGCGGGATCGAGGGGTCGGTTCGACGCGTCGCGCTGGAGGAGCCCGGATTCGGGCTGGCTCGAGCGGAGTTTGGACTCGAAGTGGAATCTGGACTCGAAGTGGAATCTGGAGAGGGGCGGAGGCCGTCGCGCCTGGGGGTGCGCGACGGCCTCCCGCCTTGCTGGGGCGCTGCAGCACCTAGATCTCGTCGATCCCGCTCGCGATGGAGTCCAGCCGCCTCGCTTTCGCGGCAATGGCGATTTGCGAGGCGATCGCGCGCGAGGTGCGACCGCGCTGCGCGCTTGGTTGGATGGCCGCGCGAGTGTCGCGGCGAACCACAACCAGGCGGTGCAACCTTGAAGCTGACTCACTTGTTCCCGTGCGCGCTCGGCGCGCTCCCTCTGCTCTGCGGCGGCGTCGACGCCCAGCAGCAGGGCCCCATGCTGGTCCACGTGCAGGCCGGGCACGGCCCCGAGGGCACGGGCAGGCACCTGATGGCGTTGCCCGACCATCGGCAGTACGAGCTGCTCAACAGCGGCGTGGCCTTCTGCTTCAGCAACGGCACGGTCGGCGAGTGCCCGTGCGGCGACAGCACGACCGGCGATTGGGGCCTCGGTGGTTGCCCGCCCTTCGAGGGCCGCAATCCGCGCCTCGAGGTGCATGGCGAGACGCGCTTCGGCGAGGTGGGCGGGCCGCACTTCGCGCGCTTCCTCGCCGACTTCGTCGGCGACGGGCCGGCGATCCTCCTGCAGTCGAACACCGCCAGCCTGGAGGCGCGCACCTTCGGCAACGGCCTCGTGTGCCTGGGGCAGTCGCCGCGCCGCGTCGCCACGACCACGGCCATCGGCGGCGCCGCCATGGTGCCGCCGGGGCCCGGCTTCGACCTGTCGGCTCGCTTCGGAGTCGCGCGGCGGGGCTGGCGCTACTACCAGATGGCCTTCCGCATGCCCGAGGGCCATTGCCACCCGGGCGCCGTGGGCTTCACGAACGCCGTCGCCGTGCTGTGGGATTGACGCCGTCGAGCGCCGCGGCGTGCTCGACGACTTCCGCGGCCAGCGCGCGGAAGTCGATCGCGGCGCGCGAGCGGGCGTCGAGCGCCTGCACGGGGACGCCCAAGGCGGCGGCTTCGCGCAGGCGCACGCTGGTCGAGATGGCGGTGTCGAACAGCAGCTCCCCGAACTGCGCGTGGACCCCGACCAGGAGCTCGCGCGCGATGCGCGAGCGCTTGTCGAACATCGTCGCGACGGCGCGCAGCGCGAAGGGGCGGTCGAGATGCGCGGCGCACTCGGCCAGCAGCACGCGCGCCTAGAGGGCGCCTTGCAGGGCGAAGGCGCCGGTCTCGATCACGAGCACCGCCGTGTCGGCGGCGCGCAGCGCCGACATGGCGAGGATGCCTTCGGTGCGCGGCGGGCAATCCAGCACGCACCAGTCGTAGTCGCCGCGCACCTTGTCCAGTGATCTTGACAAACGCTCCTGCGGTCGCAGCGTGCGCGCGGAGATCTCCTCGTACTCGCACAGGCGCGCGGTCGAGGGCGCCAGCGCGATCCCGCCGGGGGCGGCGCGCACGACCTCGGCGATGGGCATCTCATCCGCCAGCACCTCGATCATGCTCGGCTCGCGCTCGACCGACACGCCCAAGGCCAGCGTCGCGTGCGCCTGCGGATCGAGGTCGACGAGCAGCACGCGATCGCCGCGCTCGGCGAGGGCTCCGGCGAGGTTGACGGCGGTCGTGGTCTTGCCGCAGCCGCCCTTCTGGTTGGCGAAGGCTAGGGTGTGCATGGTCTGTTTCGTGCGAGCGCGCGGGCCGTGGGGAGGTCGACGACGTCCCGCGCGTGCTTGGCGCGCAGGTCGTCGCAGGCACCTTCGTGCAGGATGGCGAGCAGGATTTCAAGGCTCTCCACGAGGCGCGGGCCGGGCCGGTTGAAGTACGCGTTGCCGTCGGCGATCCAAACGCGCCGCGGGTCGATGCGCACGGCTTGCACCAGCCGCTCGACGGCCTCGAGGTCCGCCAAGGCGTGTTCGAGCGTGAAGCCGCACGGCTTGACGAGCACGCAGTCGACCACGAGCCGCGCCAGTTCCGCCTCCGACAAGGTCGGAGCGTGCGCTCCGGCGGTGGCCGCGACCGCGACGCCGCCGGCGAGTTCGACGAGGTCGGGCATCCAAGTGCCGCCGACCATCACGGGCGCGAGCCACTCGATGGTCAGGACGCGCGGCGCGCTCGCGCCTGCCAACGCCGCGCGGGCGCGCATCGCCAAGGCGCGGCAGCGTTCCTCCAGTCGGGCCGCCTCGCGCTCTCCGCGCTCCGGACGCCCGATTGCGACGCCGACCGCGCGCACGGCTTGCCAGACTTCGGCGAGGCGCGACGGCGACATGCACACGATGCGCGCGTCGCCGCCCAGTACCTCGCGCGCCGCGCGCTCGACCGCCTCCTTGGAGACGGCGCACACGTCGCACAGGTCCTGCGTGAGCACGATGTCGGGCCGCGCCGCCGCCAATCCGGCCGCGTCGACCTCGAACACGGCGAGCGCCTGCTCCAGCAAGGCGCGCACCTCGGCGTCGATCGCCACTCCGGAAGCCGGATGACGCACGCGAGTGCGCGTCAAGCGCGGCAACCGCTCGAGCCCGGCGGGGTAGTCGCACTCGTGCGACACGCCGACCAGGAGATCGACCGCTCCGAGCAAAGCCACCATCTCGGTGGCGCAAGGCAGCAGGCTCGCCACCCGCGGTGCCGCCACAGCGCCCGGCCCACCCGCTTCGTGCTCCAACGTCTGCCCGACCACGTGATCCATGGCGAGTCTTCTAGCAACATCGCGACCTCGGCGACGAGCCCTTTCGGACGGTTCCGCGGGGCCGCCGAGGCGCTTGCGGGCATCCGCGGCCCCATGTCGCTATCCTCCATCCCGGACCCAACCATGCGCCGCGCCTTCGAGTTCCTGCACACCGCCCACGCCTTCGCGAACCTCCGCACCCAAGGCCTGCGCGCCGCGACCGTGGCGCTCGTCGCTTGCGTGCTGCTCGCGCCCTGCGCGCAGGCGCAACTGGTCTTGCCGGGCGCGCGACCCGGCGTGGCCAAACCCAAGGGGGACCTCGCCCCGGCCACGTACTGCTCGACCTGTGGTTGGAAGAACACGACCAACCAAGCGAGCGGCAGGAACGACCCTGCCGGCCGCCCCTTGGCTTGGTGCGACCCGTGCAGGAAGGACACGCCCCAAGTAGGTTCGCCCCAGCAGTCGGGCCCCGGGCTTGCCAAGCCCGCGGCGTCGAGCGGAGATGGTCGGCTCGTCATCGGCGGCCGTCCTCGCGCCAAGCCAGCCGGCGACGCGGGTCAGCCCGCGGCCGGGGCGGTCGCGGCGGAGCCGACGAACGGCGCCAAGTCCGGCGGCGCGACATCCGACGCCGTTGCAACAGGCGGCGCAGCTGGCGCGCCGACCAGTCCCTCGCCTGTCACGCCGAGCGCCGCGCCTTCGGTGCTCGCCGAGGGCGAGGTGGCGGCGGCCATCGCGCGCGTGCGCGCGGTCAAGTCTTGCGACGATGCGGCCGTGCGCGCGGCCACCGAGGCCATGGTGGCCGCCGGCGAGACCGGCAGGTTGCTGGCGCGCTCGACCTTGCTCGATCCGCACGCGCCGCTGGTGTTGGCCGCGGCGCGCGCCTTGCTCGTGGCGCCCAGGGAGAACGATGCCGACCTCGTGGTCGAACGTCTGCGCCAAGGAGCGCCCGCCGTGGCGGCGGTGCACTTGTACAGGGCGGTGTGCGAGCGCGATCCGGTGCGCGCCTCGCCGAGCTTCCAGGTCGAGATGCTGGCGCACGAGACGGCGCAGGTGCGCAACGCGGCGCGCCTCGACCTGTCGAGGCAGATGGACAAGCTCGACCCGGAGCTCTTCGTGCCGGTGCTGCAGCACAAGCGCGTCGACTCGCGCGCCGAGGCGGTCTCCTTGCTCTCCCTCTCGAACGCGCCGCGCGCCACGAGGCTCCTCCTCGACGCGGCGAGCGATGGGGCGGCGCGCGTGGCGCAGGCGGCGCAACGCGCCTTGGCGACGCGCGTCGACGCGGCGCTGGACGCCGACCTCGTGCAGGCGGCCCTCTCCTCGCGCTGGATCCTGCGCAAGGAAGCCTGCGCGCTGCTCGCCATCGTCGAACGCGAAGACTTGCTGCCGACTCACATCCTCGACGCGCGGCATGTCGATCCGCTGCTCTCCGCCTTGTCCTCGACCGATTCGTTCGTCGCCGGCGTCGCGGCCTTGTCGCTGGCGGGGATCGGCTTCCGCAGCGCGGATGCGCGCTTCTCCGAGTGGCTCGACGGCCCCGTGGTCGACCGCCTCGTGCACGTGGTCGCCACGCGCGAGTTCCAAGCCGACCTTGTCATGGTGCAGGCGCCCGCCTTGCGCCGCCTGCAAGCGCTGACCGGGCGCCGCAGCGCCAAGGACGGCTCCGAGTGGCTCCAATGGTGGGTCGAGTCGCGCGCGAACTTCCACGCTTGCCGCGCCAACCTCGAGGTCGACTCCAGCGAGGCGCCCGGCCTGCGGCTGGCGTTCGAGGACACGCGCGCACCGGAGGAGGCGGTGGTGCTGGTCGGACCCGAGCTCGCCCACGCGGCGGAGCAGAGCGGCGCGCGCGGCACGGTCCTCTACCTCGACGAGGCCGAGTGTCGCGCCGTGGTCGAGTCGTTGCGCTCCTTCGGCGTGCTGTCCGTCTCGATCCTGCCCGGGATCCGCGGCGCGCGTGGACGCGGCGAGCGGCATCTCGAGATCGGCGTGCGCTCGCGCACCAAGGGCTTCACCTTCGGCCCCGGCGAAAGCGAGCCTTGGTTCGAAGCGGTGACTGCGTTGGTGCGTTCCGTGAGGGACGCGCAGCGTTGGCAACTCCTGCCGCCCAAGGAGCTGCGCGCCGATCGATTGGCGTTCTGGCGCGTCGAGCATCCGTTCTGGGCCGCTGGTCCGACCGAGGACGCGCGTCGTGATCGCCTGGCGCAACTGGCCCTGGCGAGCGTCCCCGGCGCCGCGCCCAGCTTGCGCGACTTGGCGCTCGTCGAGCTCGAGCGTTGCGTGGCGAACGGAGCTCGGCTCGGCGCCGCCGAGTTCCGGCTGCTCGCCGATTGGCTCGCCATCGAGACGGCCGCGCTCGAGCGCGCCAAGCGCGTGGCCCTGCTGGCGCTGGGTGCCGCGCGCAACGCCGGCGGAGGGCGCGCGCCCGAGGAGATGGCCCAGGAACTGGTCGCGATCGCCACGCGTCGCTTCGGAGCCGAGGGCGAGGCGCTGGTCGCCGACGTGCTGCACGCCGCCGGCCACGAAAGCGCGCGCCGCGCCGCGCTCGGCGCGGACCCCCTGCTGCGGCGCGCCGCCGCGCGAGCGTTGGCGCGCGAGCCCGGCGAGGCCGACATCGCGGCGTTGCGCGCCTTGCTGTCCGACAAGGATCCGAGCGTCGAGGCCGCGGCCGTCGAAGCGTTGGGCGCCAACAAGGTCGAGGCGGCGCGCACCGAGTTGCTGGTGCGCGCGCGACTGGCCTTCCCGCAAGTGCGCGCCGCCGCGCTCGAGGCCGTGGCCGCCATGGGTGGCGAGAATGTGCTCGACGCGCTGGTGCTGGCGGTCGGCGACGGGGATCCGCGCGTGCGACTCGCCGCCGCGCGCGGCCTGTCCGTCGTCGCCGATCCCACCGCCACCAGCTTCCTCGTCGGGCTCGTGGCCGAGGGCTCCGATGCGGAGTTGCGCGCCGCCGCGGAAGAAGGCTTGCTCAAGCTCGGCGCGCGCGCCATCCCCGAGTTGTCGCGCCTCCTGCACCAACCCGGTGGGCGCAGCCGACGCGAAGCGGCGCTCATGTTGGCGCGGCTCGGTTCGCCCGAGGCGGTCTCGCCGCTCTTGGCGATCCTGACGCAGCGCCGCGGCGACGCGCAGGTGGCCGAGGAACTCGCCACCCTGACTTGCTTCGACCCGCGCACCCAACCCGATGTGGTCGAAGCCTGGTGGGCGTGGTGGGAAGGCGTGCGCCACGACGACTCGCTGCTTTGGTTCCGCGCGGGCCTCGAGCGCGCCGGAGTGCCGACGCCGCCCCTGGGCGCGTTGGAGGGCGAGGGGACCTTGCAAGGCCGCTTGTTCCTCGTCGAAGCGTTGCTGCGGCCCGAGGCGATCCTCGCCGAGCGCGCGCGGCGCGAGTTGTCGCGCCTGCTCGGTCGCCAGTTGGAGGCGTTGCCGCCCCGCGGCGCGGAGCGCGAAGCATGCGTGAAGGTCCTGCGGGAGGAGCTGCGGGCCGAGCGCTGAGCGTCGATGGCGAAGAAGTCCCGCAAGGCGCGCCGGCGCGTCGACGTCGAGCGCCCGTTGGTGCTCGTCCTGCTCTTCGTGGTCGTGGTGCTGTTCGCCGTCGGCGGCGTCGTGCAAGGACCGAAGATCGCGCGCATCGTGCACAGCGAGATCGGGATGCGCGGCGTCGAGGCGCATGCTCCGACCATCGCGAAGGTGGCGAGCGCGGCGGGCCTCGATCCGGCCTTGATGGCCGGCATCTGCTACGTCGAGAGCCGCGGCAAGCTCGACGCCTTGTCCTCGAAGGGCGCGATGGGCTTGTTCCAGTTGATGCCCTCGGCCGCTTCCGACGCCGCGCAACGCCTGAAGCTGAACCCGCCGACCAAGGCGGAACTGCTCTCGAACGCGGAGTTGAACGCGCGCCTCGCGGCGAGCCACCTCGTGTGGTTGCACAAGCTCGAAGGACCCGAGTGGGAACGCACGCTCGTCGCCTACAACGCCGGTCGCGGCAAGTTGAAGCAGTGGCTGGATGCCGCCGGCGGCTGGGAGCGTTGGCGCGCCACGCGCGCTGGTCGCAGCGAGACCTTGCACTACGCCCAGACCTGCCTCGCCTACGCCGAGCGCTTCCGCGCGCGAGAGAGCTTCGCCCCTGCCAGCGCCGTCCCGCCGGCCGAGTCGACCTCCGCCGCCGCGCAGCCGCCTCGCCGCTAGGGCGCGGAACGCCCACGGGCGCTAGCATGTGCGCCCCTGAAGGCGCCGCAAGCCCGCCAACAACGACGGGCTGCTTGCGTACCCTGCGACCCCGTGTCGCGGCCAAGGCCGGCACCGCCCCCCGACTCCATGAACCAATCCCAAGCCACGGCCATCGACCACGCCGCCGCCACGCGCTTCGTGCCTGAACTGCGTGGCGCGTTGGCCGAAGTGGTCGTCGGGCAGGAACGCCTGCTCGACATGCTGCTCATCGGGCTCCTGACCGGTGGCCACGTGCTGCTCGAGGGCGTGCCGGGACTGGCCAAGACCTTGGCCGTCTCCAGCCTCGCCAAGGCCGTGCGCGGCAGCTTCTCCCGCATCCAGTTCACGCCCGACCTCCTGCCCTCCGACCTCGTCGGCACCGAGATCTTCAGCGCCAAGGACGCCACCTTCACCGTGCGGCGCGGGCCGGTGTTCGCCAACTTCGTGCTGGCGGACGAGATCAACCGCGCACCCTCGAAGGTCCAATCCGCCTTGCTCGAGGCCATGGCCGAGCGCCAGGTCTCCATCGGCGGCACGACGCATCAGCTGCCCAAGCCCTTCCTCGTCCTGGCGACGCAGAACCCGCTCGAGGAGATCGGCCGCTTC